>JBIOVA010000057.1:0-4955 GCA_044867485.1 Lacipirellulaceae bacterium
CCGGCGACGCTATTTTCCCATTCGTCGGTCGAACGGGCGTGGCAAACGGCCGCCGCCCGAAAACGGCCGCTGGTGGTGATGTTCACCGCCGACAACTGCCCGCATTGCGAGCGCATGCTCGCCGAGACCTACGGTCACGTTGCCATTCGCCGGCTGCTGGCCGAGCACGCGGAAACGGTGCTCGCCCACGCGCGAGACTATCGCGAGCTGGCTGCACGCTTGCGAATCCGCGGCTACCCCACGTCGCTCATCGTGTCCCGCGACGGCCAGATTGTCGACGCCGTCGAAGGCTTCCTCGACGCGCCGACGTTCACCCGTCGCATCTCGCGCTGGATTGGGCCTCACGCGACGGCAAGCGCACAGCTCGCAAAGGGTGCCACTGCTGGCTAGTCCAGCAGTGGACGCCGTGTACTCGCTTCGCACTGCTGGACAAGCCAGCAGTGGCGCCCAATCTTCCTATCGGACTCACGCCAGAGCCGGCTCGCGCTTCGGCGCTTGAGCGAGCGGCTGGACGCAGTTCGGCGCGTTCAGAGCCACCTCGAACGTCACCGGGTACTTGTACCCCGCCGGCGGCGCCGGGGCGATCGGCGGAATCCGCCGCGCCACGCGCAACGCAAACTCCTTGAACGCCGGCCGCCACCCCGCGACCTGCGTGTTCCGCCACGCGCCGCCTAGCAACCCTCGGAAATGGCGGTTCGCCATGAATACGTTATTCCGCCGCACGGCCGCGGGCGTCATGTGCTCGGTCGACAGCGACACGTTGAGCCCCTCGGTGTTCACCACCCGGTGCGGCGTGTGCTGCGGCCAGGTGATCATCTCGCCCGGCTCCAGGTCGTGCGCGATGGCCAGCGCGTCCCATTCGGGACGGAAGTCGAGCTCCTCGGACTTCTCGCCGCAGAGGACGCCTTCAATCGTTTCATCCGACACCAGCCCCGCCTCTAGCGGATACGCCCACACCCGCTTCCGGCCGCGGATATGCCACAGCATGTTCGCCGGGCAGTCGAGGTGGTAGTACACCTGGGCGCCGGGCGACGAAATGAGCAGGTTGGCCGAATGGTTGAACGTGCTGAGCCCGGGGCAAGTCTGTTCGAGTTCCTTGTACAGGGCGAGCACCAGCTCCGCATACTCCGGGTGATGATCCATGACCCGGCGCACGTTGAGCCAGATGCGCCCCTTGCGAGCCGCTTCCAGCAGCTCCGTGGCGTCGAGATTCCCCGCTCGACCTTCCTGCCAGTCGGCGCGGCGGGCCGGGTCCTGGCCCATCGTGTTGATGCCCAGATCGCGCTGCGGATGGCGGTCCAAGAGCGCAACGATCTCCGCATCGTCGAACAGCGGCAGCGTGTTCAGCCGGTGCTGGGCGACGAAAATCGTCCGCTCCATGCGCGCGGCTTGTTCGGGCGTCCAATTCTCCAAGAGCTTCGGCAAGGGGGCCATGGCAGTGGGTCGCGAGGGCGGTGAACGGCGACGCGTCGAACCTCGACGCGCATCAATGGGAAAAGCTTACGCCGTCGGTGGCAACCGTAACGTTCGTCCGCGCCGAGCGTGCCGTGCGCGCAGCGCCGCGGGGAATTCGCCGGATCATGCGACCGGTACAACCGATACGCAAAGGACGCCGGGCGTGCCTCACGACTCAGCGAAACAGCCGCTTCGCCTCAGCCGTTCCGCGGGCCGTGATCGCCGCCTCGATCGCGGCGTGCTGCTCCGGCGTAAGCCGCCAGCCCATCGCCCTGGCCGTCTCCTCGATCTGCCACGCCCGCTTCGCCCCGCACAGCGCCGAGGTAATCCCCGGCTGGTGGATCGTCCAATTGATTACCACCTGGGCGACCGTCCGCCCGGCGTCCGCCGCAATCCGCCGCAGCTCGGCGACGAACGCCTGATTTTTCTCCCACTCCTCGCCCTGGTATTGCGGATATTTGCGTCGCGAGTCACGCTCATCGAGCGGCCTGTCCTTGTCCAACCGCCCAGCGAGCAACCCCTTCATGAGCGGCCAATACGCCGTGACCGCGATGCCGTTGGCCGCGCACCACGGAACCGTCTCCGCCTCGATGTCGCGCTGCAGCATGTTGTACGGCAACTGCACCGCCGCCAACGGGCACTCGGCGTGAAACGCCTTCAACTCATCGAGCGTGCAGTTCGACGCCCCCGCCGAGAGCGCCTTGCCGGCCTCCACCAGCCGCCGCACCGCACCGGCCGACTCAGTGAGCGGAACCTTCGGATCCGGCGCGTGGAGGTAGTACAGCTCGACGCGATCAACCCCGAGCCGCCGCAAACTCTCATCGCACTCGCGTAGGAGCTCTTCCGGCCGCCCATCCTGCTCCTGCTGCCGCGCCGCGTTGTAATGAATCCCGCCCTTCGTGGCGATCACGGCGTGCTCCCGTCGGCCTTCAAGCGCCCGTCGAATAAGCCGCTCGCTCTCCCCGTCGGGCCCGTAGCAAAACGCCGTATCAAGAAAGTTAACCCCCGCGTCGAACGCCGCGCGAATCGTCGCGATGCTGTCGTCGTCGTTGACGTTGATCGTGGACACGCCCGCAATCGGCCAGCAGCCTAGAGCCACCGAAGAAATCTGCAACGATGTGTTGCCCAACGGACGAACATCTGTTGCCGCGGCGTATTGTGAACTCATGATCTTACTTCGTTCCTCCAGCTAGCCGCGTCTTCGCCGTCGAGTCGCAGCGTCAAGCATTTCGCACTGCCGCCGGCTTTGACGAACTCACCCAGCGGCGTCGCGACGGTCGCGAAGCCTGCCGAATGTAGCGCCTCGTGGAGGCGTGGACAACCGACGTTGGTGACCACTGTGCGGCCAATCACGACGGCGTTGCACGCGAAGCTGCGAGCTTCATCCTCCTTCACGGCAATGAGCGCGGGAATATTCGCCTCCAGGACGCGGCGGCCGTAGTCGTCGAATGCCGGCGGGAAGTAAACGGCCGAGGCAGGCGTCAACGGGCAGAAGCACGTGTCGAGGTGGTAGTAATAGGGGTCGACCAGTTCCAGGGGCAGCACCCGCACGCCAAGTTGCTCGGCAATCTGCTGATGGCCGCGCGCGTCGCTGCGAAGTCGGTAGCCGGCATACAGCGTATCGCCGCAGAACAGCGCGTCGCCCGCGCCCTCGAACGAACAGCCCGCCGGCGTTTCGAGCGTCTCCCAGCCGTGCTCCGCAAGCCACCGGCGAAAATGCACTTCTTCCCCCTGCCGCTGCGGGTGCTTGAAGTGCGACACAACGGCCCGCTTGCCGAAGACGAGCGCCGCATTGGCCGTGAACACCAGGTCCGGCAATCCCGCAACCGGCGCCACGTCGTCAATCGCCGCCCCTGCCGCGACGAGCGCCTCGCGCAGGGCCTGCCATTGGACATTCGCCAACGCATGGTCCGCCTGCCGCGCGGTGTTCATCCACGGATTGATCTCATACTCAATCCCGTAGAACTCCGGCGGGCACGTCAAGATACGCGGCGTCGTCATTATGCCAAAGTAACCACGAAAATCACGAAAGCCACGAATGAAGAGAACCAATCCTGGGAGCGGAGCTAAGACAAGAGGAGGAAGTTCGAGTAAAATTCCGACCGTCTCTTTGCGGCTCTCCCATTTTCCTGGTTCGCTTTTCGTGTGTTTTGTCCTTTTCGTGGTTCTACTCTTCCAGCCGCCGCACTTCCTCGACAAGCGCCCGCAAGAACGGTTCCACATCCGTCACCAGCCCCACCGTCTGAAAACTGCCGCGATCGTTCAGTTTGATCACCGTCGACGGGTTGATGTCGACGCACACCACCTTCACCGAAGCAGGAAGCAGATTTCCCACGGCGACCGAGTGGAGCGTCGTGGCGATCATCAGACAGAACGTCACGTCGCGAACCATTCCCCGCATGATCCGCTGGCACTCCAGCGCGTCGGTCACGACGTCGGGCAACGGACCGTCGTCGCGGATGCTCCCCGAAAGGTGGTACTCGACGCCGTGCCGCACGCAGTCGTGCATGATGCCCGAGCGGAGCAGGCCGGACTCGACCGCCGCGGCGATCGACCCCGCGCGGCGGATGCGATTGATTGCCCGCAGATGGTGCTCGTGGCCCGCGTCGACGAGCGTGCCCTCGCACAGGTTGACGCCGAGGCTCGTGCCGAACAGCGCCTGCTCGATGTCGTGGGTCGCCAGCGCATTGCCGGCAAACAGCTTGTGGATGTAGCCGTCTCGGATGAGTTGGCACACCAACGGTCCGCTGCCGGTGTGCACAATCGCGGGGCCGCCGACCAACAGCGTTCGGCCTGGCCCGGTGCGATTGGCGAAAAGCTGCCGGGCGATCTCGCGGATGACCACGCCCTTGGGTTTCTCGGTCGACACCGCACTGTTCATAAACGCAAAGGCGTGTCCCTGGTCTTGCCGCTCCACGGGAAACACCCGCACGCCGAGATGTCCGACGACCACTTGCATGCCGCGCTCCACGTCGAACATCGGCACGCAGCGGCACACCTCTCCGTCGACGACGATCCCGCAATCCATTTCCTGGTCGGCCACGCTGTGCCAGTGACCGCCGAGGCGAACCTCGGTTTGCTGGTTGGTCGTGCTGTAAAACCCCTCGGGGAACGCGCCGTCCATGTCGGCGGCCACAATGCGGGCGTCGCTGCCGTGGATCGGGGCGGCGCCGTGGTCGGCGATCTGGGCCAGGATTGCCTGCAGGGCCTCGTCGCTGGCTGCGCTCACTTCGATGCGTGCAAAGCTGGGATCGGCCCGATCCTGCCCGACCGCGATGTCCTTGATCCGGAACCGACCGCCCGCCGCGGTGATGCCGTCCAGCACTTTCGGCAGAATCAGGCTGTCGATGATATGGCCGCGGACCTCGACGTCCTCGGTGGCGCCGTGGTCGGCGCCGCCGGCGGCAGGAAGCGGGGGAGTGCTCATGCGGGCATTCTACTCCATGGCACCCGTCACCCCGAGGTCTGCCGAGGGGTCCGGCCGCAAGCAACGCGAATCG
>JBIOVA010000058.1:0-11282 GCA_044867485.1 Lacipirellulaceae bacterium
GCTCTTTGGCATGTTCCTTGCGTCGCCTTGGCCGAGATTGACAAGCGCTGTGCGGGACTCATCATCCTTGCCCCGGTGGCGGCACGGCGCGCCAGCATTGTGGTCGTTTCGGAAAGGAGCGTGGGAAATGAAGATGTTACTTGCAACCGCCGTCGGCATGGCCCTCGGCGTCGCCGTCGCCGTGCCGGTGCACGCGCAAGGGCCCGTGCGCGAGGGGCTGCGCGGCGCCGGCGAGATCGCGGTCGAAGGCACGCGCCGCGTGGCCGAAGGCACGGGTCAGGTGTTACGCGGCGCGGGGCAGGCTGCGGCCGGCGTTGCTGAAGGCACAGTCGACGCGGGCCGCGCGGTGATCGGCGGCGCTGCGCGCGGCGTGCGCGCAGGCGTCGACGCCCTGACGCCGGGCATCCCCTGGCAGGCGCGGGCCGACGTGAACCTGCAGTCGGTCGACCGTGGTCGCGAAGCCCGCTGGCGCTTCCAGCGCCACGGCGGCGAATGGTGGTACTACACGCCGCGGAACGCGTGGATGTATCACCGCGACGGCCAGTGGAATGAATTTGCCGCCGACAGCTTTACGCCGAACCCCAACTTCGCCGGCGAGTACGCCACGGGCTATCGCGGCGTCGACGCTAGCGGCCAGGTTGTGGACGATCAGTACGGCCAGGCCGGCGCGTACGCACAAGGTCCCGCGCAGCCGCTCTACGTCGACCGCTACGGTCGGGAGTACATTTGCGATAACGGTCGCCGCGTCTACGTGAACTCGCAGCAGACGTTTGACGAGCAAGGCCAACCCTACGGCGCCGCCTACCGCGGCGAGGAGGGCCAGCTCACGCCGACGCCGCAGATACCAACGGAAGCCGGCGCTGAAGGGCAGGGGGCCGTCCAGGGCCAGGTCGACGCTCAAGGTCAGCCGAGTGCGCAAGCCACGGGCACGGCGACCACGCCCGCCACGCCGACACCGCCGCAGAGCGGAACGAGCGGCGCCAGCGAGCTGCCGGCCGAGGCCCCGCGCGAGATCAACCAACAAAGCACGGAGCCCACAAGCGGCGCCATCGAGGGCGGATTGCCCCCGCAGTAACTTACTGCGGCCAGGCGTTGCGAAGCTTGGCGGGAGGGTAGCGGGAGGTTCGCCTCGCAACAGCGGGGCGAACCTTTTTCTTTGCGCACTAAACTTATCTGTACCACGTCCTGTCACGCCGAGGTCGGCCGAGGCGTCCGGCCGCAAGTCGACAAGCCGGACCCCTCGGCGGACCTCGGGGTGACGAGGGACCACGACTCCCACGCCCTCCGCCGCCTGTCGCGACCGCGTTTCAGCAAGTATCATGCGCATTGACGCCACTGCTCCACGCCGCCCGCGCACCATGCCGCCGTCCCCCGCCGTCGACAAGACCGACCTGCTGGAAAGTCTCCTCGACCAGCGGATTCTGATCCTCGACGGGGCGATGGGTACGCAGCTTCAGGCCTTGGGGCTCGACGAAGCGGCCGTTCGCGGCGAGCGCTTCGCCGATCACAACAAAGACCTTAAGAATTTCGCCGACATCCTCTGCCTCACCCGGCCCGATGATGTGGCGGCCATCCACAGCCGCTATTTCGAGGCCGGCGCCGACATCGTCGAGACGAACACCTTCGGCGCCAGCCCGGTGGGCATGGAGGAGTTCGCCCTGCCGCTGGAGCTGGTCGCCGAGATCAACGCGGCGGCCGTCGCCTGCGCTCGCCGCGCGGCCGACGAGTGGACCGACCGCACGCCGGACCGTCCGCGGTTCGTCGCCGGGTCGATCGGTCCCACGACCAAGCAGACCGCCATTAGCACGCGGGTCGACGACCCCGCCTATCGCGGCACGACATTCGATGAAATGGCCGCGTCCTACCACGCCCAGGTGAAGGCCCTGGTCGAAGCGGGCGTCGACATTCTGCTGCCGGAAACAGTGATCGACACGCTTAACCTCAAGGCGTGCCTGTTCGCCATCCAGCAGTACTTCGACGAGTCCGGCCGCCGCGTCCCGGTAATGGTCTCCGGCACGTTCGACAAGGGCGGAGCCACATTCGTCTCCGGCCAATCGATCGAGGCGTTTTGGAACGCGATCGCGCACTTCCCCATGCTCACCGTGGGGATGAACTGCGCGCTGGGCCCCGACGTCATGCGGCCGCACATCGAAGCGCTCGCCCAAGTGGCGACGGCGCGTGTGAGTTGCCATCCTAACGCGGGCCTCCCCAACGAGATGGGCCAGTTCGACCTCGGCCCCGAGGCGATGGCCCGGCAGCTTGGCGACTTCGCCGACCAGGGCTGGCTGAACATTGTGGGCGGCTGCTGCGGCACCACCCCGGCGCACATCGCCGCGATCGCCCGCCGCGTCGCCGGCGCCAAGCCGCACCGCCGCACTTCGGCCCCCCGCCGCTTGCGGCTGAGCGGCACCCAACCGCTCGAGCTCCGCCCCGACAGCAACTTCCTGATGATCGGCGAGCGGACCAATGTCACCGGCTCGAAGAAGTTCGCCCGGCTCATCAAGGACGACAAGTACGAAGACGCCGTCGAGGTCGCCGCCCAGCAAGTCGAGGGGGGCGCCAACGTCATCGACGTCAACATGGACGAGGCCCTCATCGACGGTGAAGCGGCAATGACGCGCTTTCTGCGCCTCATCGCCGGCGAGACCGCCGTCGCCGCGGCGCCCGTGATGATCGACTCCAGCAAGTGGTCGGTCCTCGAGGCGGGGCTCAAAGCCGTCCAGGGCAAGAGCATCGTCAACTCGATTAGCCTCAAAGACGGCGAGGCCGAGTTCCTCCGCCGCGCCCGGCTCTGCCGGCAGTACGGCGCCGCGGTCGTCGTGATGGCGTTCGACGAGCGGGGCCAGGCCGTCGAAGTCGATGATAAAGTCCGCATTTGCCGGCGGGCGTACCAGCTGCTCACCGAGCAGGTCGGCTTCCCCGCGGAAGACGTCATCTTCGACCCCAACATCCTCACCGTCGCCACCGGCATCGAGGAGCACAACGAGTACGCGATCAACTTCATCGAAGCGATTCGGCGGATCAAGGAGGCGTGTCCCGGCGTCCACATCTCCGGCGGCGTCTCGAACATCAGCTTCTCGTTCCGCGGCAACGACGCCGTGCGTGAGGCGATGCACGCTGCGTTCTTGTACCATGCGGTGCAGGCCGGGCTCGACATGGGCATCGTCAACGCCGGCCAGCTCGCCGTGTACGACGACGTCGACCCCGCGCTCAAGGAGCTCGTCGAAGACGTGCTCTTCAATCGCAGCCCTGATGCCACCGAGCGCCTCGTCGACTTTGCAGAATCGCTCAAAGCCAGAGGCGGCGCCGGCGCCGGCGAGGCTGCCGCGGCGGACGAGGCGTGGCGCGCCGGTTCCGTCGAAGAGCGCCTCAAACATGCCCTGCTCAAAGGCGTAGTGAAGTACATCGACGAAGACGCCGAGGAGGCCCGGCAAAAATACCCGTCGTGCCTGGGGATCATCGAGGGCCCGCTCATGGACGGCATGAGCGTGGTGGGCGACCTCTTCGGCCAAGGCAAGATGTTTCTCCCGCAGGTGGTGAAATCGGCGCGCGTCATGAAGAAGGCCGTCGCCTACCTCACGCCGTACATGGAGGCCGAAAAAGCCGCCGGCGGCACGGCGGGCAAGCCGCGCGCCAAGGTTCTCATGGCCACCGTCAAGGGCGATGTCCACGACATCGGCAAAAACATCGTCGGCGTGGTCCTCGGCTGCAACAACTTCGAGGTGATCGACCTCGGCGTGATGGTCGCCTGCGAGAAAATCATTGAGACCGCGATCGCCGAGCAGGTCGACGTGGTCGGCCTCTCAGGACTAATCACCCCAAGTCTCGACGAGATGGTCCACGTCGCCCGCGAGATGCGCCGCACGGGCAGCAAGCTGCCGCTGCTCATCGGCGGCGCTACGACCAGCGCCAAGCACACCGCGGTCAAAATCGCCCCCTGCTACGACCACGCGACGGTCCACGTGCTCGACGCGTCACGGTCGGTCGGCGTCGTCGAGAAGCTGATCAACCCGACGGCCCGCGAGCCGTTCGAAGCTGAGAACCGCGAATTGCAGCGCCAACTCGCGGCGTCGTATGCGCAGCGTCAAGCCGTCGAGCTCGCCCCTTACGCGGAAGCGAAGTCGAAGCGCTTCGTCACGGAGTGGGCGACGACCGACATCGCCCGCCCCAGCTTCCTCGGCACACGTACGCTATCGACGGTGGATTCGACGCTTTCGCTCGCCGACCTCGTGCCCTACATCGACTGGTCGCCGTTTTTCCAAACGTGGGAGCTGAAGGGCAAATTCCCGCGAATCTTTGAGGATCCCACGGTCGGCGCTGAAGCCCGCCGGCTGTTCGACGACGCCCGCACGCTGCTCGACCGCATCCTCGGCGAGAACCTGCTCGAAGCCCGCGGCGTCTACGGTTTCTTCCCCGCCAACGGCGTCGGCGAAGACATTGTCGTCTACGCCGATGACGCGCGGAAAAAAGTGCTCACGCGCTTTCACGGCCTTCGCCAACAATGGCGTCGCAAAGGCCAGGAAGTCTTCTACTCGCTCGCCGACTTCATCGCCCCCGCCCCACATACCGACTACCTCGGCGTCTTCGCCGTCACCGCGGGCCTGGGGTGCGACGAACTCGCCCGCCAGTTCGACGCCGACCACGACGATTACAACTCGATCCTCACAAAGGCGCTGGCCGACCGCCTCGCCGAAGCTTTCGCCGAGTACCTCCACTCCCAAGCGCGCCGCGACTGGGGTTTCGGCGACGCCGAGAAACTGTCGAACGAAGACCTCATCGCCGAAAACTACCGCGGCATCCGCCCAGCGCCCGGTTACCCTGCCCAGCCCGACCACACCGAAAAGCGCGCCATCTTCGACTTGCTCAACGCGACGCGCCACACGGGCATCGCGCTCACCGAATCGCTCGCCATGCACCCGGCGGCGAGCGTCAGCGGCCTGTACTTCGCCCACCCGCAGGCGCGTTACTTCGCCGTCGACCGCATCACCCGCGACCAGGTCGAAGACTACGCCCGCCGCAAAGGCATGAGCGTCGCAGAAATCGAGCGCTGGCTGGCGCCGAATTTGGGATATGATCCCTGACTCGCCAGTGACACGATGAATTCGCCGTGACACATTGCCATCTCACCTTGCAGCCTCATGAAATGGAACCAACTTCTCCCACGGTCCTTCAAGACACTCGTTCTGACGAACCTGCTTCAGCGGACGAGCGTTTTGAGGCCGGCGCCTCCGTCGACGATATCCGCGCTCACTTCCCCGCCCTGGACCGTCTTCACAACGGCCTGCCGGTGGCCTACTTCGACGGCCCCGGCGGCACGCAGGTTCCGCGGGCCGTCGTCGACGCGATGGCCGATTACCTCTACTGCCACAACGCCAACACGCACTGGAACTATCCGACCAGCGCCGAAACTGACGAGATGATCGAGCGTTCGCGCGGGGCTCTGGCGGACTTCCTCGGCGCCGATCCCGCAGAGTTGATCTTCGGGGCCAATGCCACGACACTCGCGTTTCACGCCTCGCGGGCGATTGGCCGCACGCTGCAGCCCGGCGACGAAATCCTCACGACTGAGCTGGACCACCACGCCAACGTCGGCCCCTGGCAGGCGTTGGCGCTTGAGCGCGGCTGCGTCATCCGCTCAGTAGAGATGAACCTCCAGAGCGGCGAGCTCGACTGGAACGACTTCGAGAGCAAAGTCACCAAAAAAACCAAACTCGTCGCCGTCGGCGCCGCCTCGAACGCCCTGGGCACGATCAACGACGTCCCACGAGCCGTGCGGCTGGCCCGCTCGGTCGGCGCGCTGGCGTTCGTCGACGCAGTGCACTACGCCCCGCACCACCTCGTCGACGTGCGGCAATGGGACTGCGATTTCCTCACCACCTCGGCGTATAAGTTCTACGGCCCGCACATCGGCGCGATGTATTGTCGGCGCGAGCTGCTCGAGTCGCTGCCGTTTGCGAAGGTGGCCCCGTCGTCGAACGCCGCTCCCGAACGGGCTGAAACCGGCACGCTCAATCACGAAGGCATGGCCGGCGCCGCCGCGGCCGTCGACTTCCTCGCCACGCTCGCCCCGGGCGACTCGCGGCGCCAGTCCCTAGCCGCCGCGCTCGACGCGATCCACGCGCGCAGCCTGCCGCTCGTCGACCAACTGTGGCACGGCTTGGCGTCCATCGACGGCGTGACGCTCTATGGCCCGCCGCCCACGGCGCCGCGCACGTCGACCGTCTCGTTCACGGTTCGCGGCGTTCCATCGGGCGAGGTCGCCGCGCGCCTCGCCGAGCGAGGCGTGTTCGTCTCCAGCGGCAACTTCTATGCGATGACCGTCGTCGATCGTCTCGGCCTCGCCCCCGAGGGCTTGGTGCGCGCCGGGTGCGCGATCTACACCACCGCCGCCGAAGTCGCCCGCCTCGTCGCCGGCGTCCGCGCGATTGCGGCGGCGCGCTAATCCCGTCCCGTCGCGATCTGCTGCTGCAATTGCGAGATCCGCCCCGGCAAGTCGCCGAACCGCGCTGGCCACGTTGTCTTTTGCAGTTTTTCCAGCGTGGCCTCGGCGTCGGCCCATTGGCGCTGGTGGATTTGCGCTGCCGCGAGCTTGAGGAGGCCGTCTGGCTCCTTGCTGCGCAGCCGCGCGACGTGCTGCCACTGATCGATGGCCTCGGCCCAGCGGTCTTGCCGCTCCCGCCGTTCCGCCAGCGCCATGTGATTTTCTGCCTCCTGCGGCCCCGCTTCGACGAGCATGGTGACCGCCCGTTCGGCGTCTTCCTCGCTGCGAGCGAGACGATCGGCTAAATCCTGCAGCAGCTCCAGGTTACGGCGATCCAGGTCGATCATCGCCAAGAGGGCCGCCACGGCCGCGTCCTGTTTCTGCTGGTCGTCAAGGCACTGGACGAGCGCTTGGTGGGCCGCGAGATCGGTCGGCTCCAGCTCGATCGCCGCGCGGAGCTGCGTTTCCGCCTCCGCGTAGCGCCCCTTCCCGGCGAGCACCTCGCCGAGCATTTTGCGCAATAGCGGGCTATCTTCGCCGCTTTCCGCAGCCTTGCGATCGAGCGCCGCGGCGTACTCGTCGAGGTCCGCCGCACTGGCCATCGCGGTGCGCAGCGCGTCGAGCGCTTCCTGTCGCCGGTCTTGCCGCGGTCCCCAGCTCACCACCGCGCTCGCGGCGGCGTCGACCGCCTGCTCGGTCTGCCGCAGCGCCGTGTACGCTTCGGCCAGCCGCCGGTAGTAGCGCGGTAGCTCCTCACCGCCCATGCCGCGGCTGGGGTCTTGCCGTTGCACCAGGGCGACGGCTTCCTGGTACAAGTCGACGGCCTCGTCGCCCAGTTGCGTCACGAGACACGCGTACGCCAGCTCCTCGATCGCCGTGGCCGTCCACCGCGAGCCCGTGCGAAAATGCTGCTGCGTCGCCGCGAAGAGCTCGCGCAGTTGACGGGGCCGGTCGGCGTAGAAGTACGCCCGCATGAGCTGCCCGCGGTACGCGATCTCATCGGGGCGCCGCTCCACCAGCGGCTCGAGGATCGCGATCGACTCCCCGTACCTCTCCGTCCAATGCAGGAAGTTCACGAGCTGCGCTTGCCCCGCCTCGTCGAGCGCGCCGCCGCGATGGGCGACAAACAGCGCCTCGATCGCCGCGTCCCGCAGGTCGAGCCCGTGATACAGGTAGTCGGCAATGTACTTCATGCTGCGGCCGGACGCGCGCCGCTCGGCAAGCACTTCCCGCGCGGCTGCGGCGAACGCGCCATGCTGCGCCTCCCAATAGTAGTTGTGATTCTTCGCATAGAGATAGCGATACCGCTCGTCGCGCGACCACAGATCGCGCCGCAGCTCGGCGAGCACCAATCGCAGCAGCCGCGGCTGCAACTCGCCCAAGTCGTCGCCGACCTCAGTGCGCCACTCGCCCAACCACGACCCGAAATCGCGCCAGGCGTTGTCCCACGCCATGTTGAGCCACGGCGGGTACGCTTCCATCCGCTCGACGAGAAACTCCAGCCCCGCGCGCGGGCCGAGCACGTCCTTGACGCGCTCAGCCGTGCTCTGCACGAGCGAGTCGTAGTTGCTCGTCTGGCGCGCAAGCACGCCGGGCAGCCGTTCAAACGCGAACCTTCGCAAGTCTTGCTTGGCCGCGTCCGCTAGCGCGGGGACGTCGTTGGCGTGGTCGAACACGACCATCAACCGCCGCACGAGCTGGTAGCGCAGGCTCTGGTTGTCGGTCGCCAGCTCGCCGTCGATGCGCTGGACCAGGTTGTGGTACAGCTCCGCCCCACGGCCCAACGACGTCTGTCCGTTGCCGGCCAGCGCCGCGAGATACACGCCGTCGAGCCGCTCGGTGAACCACTTGGTCATGTCGTAGTCTTCGGGCTTGACCATCAAATGCACGAGCAGCGCTTCGGCCTCGGCGTAGCGGGACCGCTGTTCCAACAGACCGAGATACGTCTCCAACGGCTCGATGGCAGTCTCCGGCCACACGCCGTTCCGTGTGAGGTCGAACTCGCCGGTCGCGCTCTGGAGCACCGCGAGTCCCTCGTCTTGCCGGTCGTAGGACCGGAACAGCGCGTGCCCCAGCCACGCGGCGATCTGCAATCGCTCCAGACTTCCTGCCTCAGCTTGCCGATGCAGCTCGCGAAGCTGCCGCACTTGTTCCTCGGCGAGCGCCGGCGCCGCGATCTTGCCGAGCTGCGCCAGGAGCCGCGCCATTTGCACTGGTTCGCCCTCGGCCCACTCGCCGCGGAACGCCCGCGCGAGCGCCGCCACGGCCGCCTCGGCATGCGGGCCCGGTTGGTTGAGCACCTCCGCGGCGCGGCGCTCGACCATCGCTTCCAACAGGTCGAGCGCCCGGGCGTCGAGCGGCGAGAGCTCCCCGCCGCGCAGCTCGCCGATGCGGGCCAAGATCTCGTCGGCGACGGCTTCGTCGCGCACCTCAGCGAGCAGTTGCGACTGGAGCGATTCCAAAAACGGGTAAATCTGCTGCGGCGTGCGGCCCAGCGCCGCGCCGGGGACCATCCGCAACAGCCGGAAGTCGCGGCATGCCTGGTAGTACTCCCGCAGCAGCCCCGCATAATCGCTGGGCGACGTCGACTTGCGGAAGAGCGCCTCGAACACGAGCAGCACATGCTCGTCGAGCTCCGACGGCAGGGGCAGGTCCGTCCGGCGCCACCGCTCGAAGCTGTTGTCGATCGAACTGCGCAGCGTGCCTTCGTCGGCCATCATGTAGGCGTCGACGGTTGCGCGCTCGTAGTCGGAGCGGCGGTCAACGGCCAGGTACCAGTTGGCCAGGGCCATGAGATCGCCGGGCGGCAGCGCATCATTGGCGCGGATCGCCTCAAAGACGCCGATCGCTTCTTGGAGTTGCCCGCGCTCGGCGAGCAGCCGGCCCAGCGAGGGGCGCCATGGCGAGACCGGCCCGTCGGCGGCGATCCACTCGCGCAGCTCGGGCTGGAGGTCGTCCGCCCGATCAAGGGCGATCAATACGTCGTGCTTCGCGCTCCGCCATGCCTGAGCGGGGTCGCCGCCCGCGGCGATGCCCGCGTCCAGGTACTTCAGGAGGCGCTCAACCAGCGCTGCGTCCGCGTCACGGCGCACGGCGAGGTACGTCACAATCGCCAACGCGCGCTGGCGGTAGATCCCGTCGACCAGCGCCGCCCGGTACGTGCGCTCCGTCGCCGCGAGGTCGTCGATGCTCTCCGCGTCGGGCAGAGCCGGACTTGCCGGCGGCGCGTCGCCAAGAATCTCCCAGCACGCCGCCGCGGCGCCGTCGAGCTCGCGCTCCAGTTGCACATCCAAGGTGAACCGCTCGATGCGCAGCCACTTCGCCAACGGCTCCGCGGCGCCGTCGGCCGCCGCGTCGAGCCGCGCCGCCACGCCTTCGCGCGCCGCCTGGAGAAACTCCGCATTCTTGGCTGCAACCTCGGCCCGCGTCAGTTTGTCGAACTCCGCGCTGGCCTGCAGCTCGCGACGATCGTGCTCGACGCGCGCGCCGGTCATGCGGTCGACCAACTGGTAGAGCGCCGGCAGTTGGATCGCCAGCTTGTCGACGGGCTCCTCGGCCTCGGACACCTTCGCCAGCAGCCCGAACGCCTCCGTCTCCAGCTCCGCGCTCCACGGCCGGGCGACGATGGCCTGCAGCAATTGCCGCGCGTACTCGGCCCGCATGTCCGTCGCGGCCGCGACCCGCGCGCGGAGGAACGGCAGGTACTCGCTGTCGGCCAAGCGTGCCGGGTAGATGGTCACCAGCGCCTGGTCGAGCGAGTTCTTGTCCTGCGGATCGGCCGCCTCCGACCAGCGGCGGCGAATCACGTCGGCAATCGCCCGCCACTCGTCGTCGCTCGCTTCCGGCGCGCCGCCCAGCGTCCAACTCACCAGCGACGCCACATGCGCCGGCGGCAGCGAGTCGACCTCATTCTTCAGGCGCGCGAACAGTTCACGGCAAACCGCGTCGCCTTCGTCGCTGTCGGAGAACTGCCCGCTGCCCATGATGCGGGCTGTGATCGACGAATACTGCTCATCGGTCGCCAATCGCAACACGACCGGCGCCAGCTTCGCGCGCCACTTTTCCTCGACGCGGTAGACGCTGATCCGCCGCCGCTCGCCGCAGGCGTATTCCACCGCCGCCCGCAAGCGCGCCAGCTCGCTCGGCGAAAGCTCGCCTTCGCCGCGGCGCTCGGCTCCCCATTGCAGCCACTGGTCGGCTGTCGCCTCGGCCTCAGCGAGGCGATCGGCAAACACCAGCGCGCTGAGCCAGAACTCGTACACTTGCGATTCATCGGGCTGCTGGTCGACGCGCCGCTTCAGGTAGTCGGCCGCCTCGGCGTACCGGCCTTCCCAGTACAGCAGGTCGGCGTACGCGATGACGAGTTGATCCTTGTCGCCCTCGGAGCGGCGCGGATGGCGATCGAGCTGCTCTTGCAGCCAGGCGTACGCCGGGTCGCGCTCGCCGGCGCTGGACAAGTCGTTGGCGTAAGCGATCTGCCGCGCCGCGTCCCACGGCACGGCGCCGGCCAGCTCGCGATGCTGGACGAGCGATTCTTCGGTCCGCTCCAGCGACGAGAGGAGAGCCACGCGCCGCTCCATCCACGAAATCAGGGCGCCGGCGTGCTGCGGCTGATCGACAAACGTCGGCCGCAGGGCGTCGAGCAGCCGGAGCTGCTCGTTGGCGTCGGCGATCGACGCCGCGACGTTGAGCAGATGGTTGGCCACGAAGAACTCATCGTTGCGCTCGCCGTCGACGAGTCGCTGCGCCTCCGTGGTCATCCGTTCGAGCGCCGCCGCGTTGCGCCGCGCCTGCTGCTCGA
>JBIOVA010000059.1:0-15431 GCA_044867485.1 Lacipirellulaceae bacterium
CGGCCGCGCCCGATTTCGGGCGCGGCCGTTTCTTTGGAACGACGTGCGTCGTGAGCAACGCGCCGCCCGCGATGGCGAGCCGCCGGGGTGCTAGAATCTCTCCATGCGAATCCGCGACAGTGGCATGCCGGACGAGGCGTATTGGGAGTCGCTCTTCGACGCGCCGCTCATCTTATCGAGACTCGGGCTCGACGGCTCCGTGGGCGACGCGGCGGAACTCGGCTGCGGGTACGGGACGTTTACGATACCCGTCGCGCAGGCAATCGGCGGCATGCTCTTTACGTTCGACGTGGATCCAACCATGGTCGACCGCACGCGCGAGCGGACGGCAGGCTTACGCGTCGTTTGCGAGCGACGCGATATCATGGAGTATGGGTTTGGCGTGCGCGTCGACGCCGTGCTGCTGTTCAACATCCTGCATTGCGAAGAGCCCGTGCGGCTGCTGCGGTACGCGGCCGAGGCGCTCAATCCCGGCGGCCGCGTGCTGGCGATCCACTGGCGGCACGACGTGCCGACGCCTCGCGGGCCCAGCGCCGAGATCCGGCCGTCGCCGGCAAAGATCGTTGCTTGGGCGGCGGAAGCCGGGCTGACGCCGCAGGGCGCCGTCGTCGATCTGCCGCCGTGGCACTATGGGCTGCGGCTTAGTCGCCGTTAAGCGAAGTCTCCTCAGAGCCTATGGCGGGTGCGTTGGCCGCCGCCGCGCTGCGATCTCTCCGGGATCGGAGATCATCGACGCCGCACGAAACCGGCGTCGTCGCTTCGCTCAGCCGGTGAGCTAATGACTGGCATCTCTTCGGGATGAACGCGGACGCCACGGGCGGCTTGCCCCGCAACGGCCGCCGCACGGCTGCACGACTCGGCGGTGGCGCCCCCGCATTGTTCAGTTGGTTTTGTAAGGTTCAGTAAGGCATCGCCCTCGCGGTCAAATTGCGTCGGCGAACATCGTTCGATAGTGGCGGAACCAGTCGCTCTGCCAGCGCTCGTGCGGATCGTATTTCTGCTTCAGGCGGAGAAATTCCACGAACTGCGGGTAGCACGTCTCGACCTGGCGTCGCTCGGCCCAGCGATGGTAGGTCAAGTAGAAACGCCCGCCGTGCTCGATCACGCGGTCGATGATTCGGCGAAAATCCTGGACCGCCTTATGCATTCCCGCCGCGTCGTGGGTCACGTGCAGATTGCAGACGATGCAGACGCTCGCTTCCGTGGCCCAGGGGAGAAAGCTCTCGCGGTCCTGTTCAATGAAGCGAATCGTGCCGTAACTCATGTCGACCTCGTGTTTCAAGAAGTCTTCGCGCACTTGCGCGAGAAACGGCAGCAGCGCGTCTCTGGTCACATAGACTTCGGTGATCATCTCCGTGCCCTGCCGGACGTCGACGGCCTTGCGGTAGGCGTCGAAGGCGCCTGCCAGTTGATGCTTGTCCGACCAATACACTTGCCCGGAGGTCGCCAGGTAGTACCGCGAGTAAATCTCGAAGGCGCGCTGCTTGTCGGTGCGGACCAGACGATAGAGCTGGGCCCACTCGTCCTCGGAAAGGCTGCGCTGGCCGTCGGGGGGAGGGCCGTCGCCGCCGGTGGGGCGGTAGCAGGAGAACACGCCGGCGTGCGATTCGGCGTCGGCGCACAGATCAACGGCGTACTGGCAATCGCCGTCGAGGAAGCCCTGACTGATCCGCTCGTCAACTTTCGCCAACAGGTCCTTCACCGCGATGATTTCGACGACGCGTTCGACTTTCGTGCGGGGAGCGAGCCGCAGCGTTACTTGGGCGATGACGCCGAACAGCCCGTATCCGCCAATGGCAAGAGCGAACAGCTCGGCGTTTTCTCGACGGCTGCACGTGTGCATGCGACCGTCGGCGTCGACGAGGACGAAGGATTCGACGTCGCCGATGATGGGCGGCAGTTGCAATCCGCGACCGTGGATGTTGGACGCCAGCGAGCCGCCCAAGGTCACTCGATCGACGCCCGATTGCTTTTGACGAATCGCCCACGGGCTGTCGTCGCCGGATTGCTCACGATGCAGGTAGTCGATGAGATCGGGCCATTGAATGCCGGCCTCGACGCTGATCAAGCCGCGGGCGCGGTCGAAGACGACGACGCGGTTGAGTCGGCGCATATCGAGCAGGACGGCGTCGTGGCCAAACTGCTGTCCTCCCATGGCGTGCCGGCCGCCGGAGACGCACACGACGCGCTGTCGCCGTGCGGCGTCGGCGATGGCCGCCGCCGTCTCGTCCAGCGAGGCGGGCTCGACAATCTGGCCAACGCGCGTGGCGTTCATCTGGGATTGTACGTCGTTCACCACAACGCCCGGCGGCTCCGCGGCGGCGCCAGGCGGCAGCTGCCGCGCGAGGCCGAAACGAGCTGATTGCGTCAAGGTTGCGCGGCGGGAGCGCACGGCGCCTCCAAAAAAATGCCGAACTCGAAGGCGGGTCTCGGCAGGCCGGCCGACGGCGAAAACGGACGCCTGCCTATCCCAAGAGGGCCCGAATGCGTCCCCGACTTGCGCGCGCCGAAAAACATTCTTCGTCGCGAGACGCCCCGGCCATTGTCAGTCGCTCCGCAGGCCCGTGCATTTCATTCGGCGGAGAAGTTCGACTGGTGTACGCTGTGGTGCTATGACGTGCGAGAGTGAGGGGAGTTTGCCGTCCCGTATCAATCCGCGCGGGCATCGCGCGATGCAAGTTGGCTCCGCCGCCGGCGCAGCGAGAATGGAACGCACGTAATCGCCGCGAGAGTCGCCGCGCCTGGCTCCGGGATGGCGAGTGAGTGATCGAACATCCAGTCGTAGATGAGCGGGTAGTAAAAGATCCCCAGGAGCCCGGTATGACCGCCGGCGGCTGATTCGTAGTAGGCCAGATCGACGCCGCTGCCGGAAATGGCAAACGTCGTCGCCAAGTCGGGCGGCGCAGTGAGCAGGGCGGCGCCGAGGGGCTGACGAGGATTGGCAACGATGAAGTCCAGCGAATTTCCTGCCTCGGGATAGACGGGCCGCGGTGCGGCGGCCGCCGTCAGGATGCTATTGACGACGGTGCGAGTGCGGGCGACGGGGACGGTGGCGTCGTCGCGGGCGTGGAGTGCGAAGATCGCCGTGTCCAGCAGGTTGGCGGCGTTAAAGCCAGCGGCGGGAGCGACGGCGCTGACCGTCACGGCGGCGGCGAAGCGTCCGCGATTGCGGCTGAGGAGGTTCCAGGTCCCGCCGCCGCCGTTGGAGTAGCCGGTGGCGTAGAGGCGATCGGCGTCGACGTTTCGTTCGGCGATTGTGCGGTCGATCATCGTCATGGCGGCGTCGACCGACGACAGCGTCGCCCAGCCGGTGGGCGTTTGTGGCACATAGAGATACGCGCCGCGGCGCTTGGCCTCGTCCGCCAGGTAGTCGGGCGTTTGCTCGATCTGAGTCACGTTGTTCGTCCCGATGGCGCCGCCGCCGTGCAGATAGACCATCAACGGCCGCGACGCCGTCGGAACGCCCGTCGCCTCAGGTGGAACGAACAATCGGCCTGGCAGCACGACCTGGCCGCGCGGATTGCGCAGCGAGTAGTCGATAAAATCGGCGATGTTGGCTGCGCTGGTCATGCGCGGTCCAATCAAGACGAGGGCCGATATCGCACTGAGGAGGACAGTTTTGCGTTGCATGGAAGCTCACCCGTCAGAAATGTGATTTAGCTCCGGGCTTTGCCCGGGGGTCGCTTGAGGCTGTGACGGTCGATTGTTTGCGGAACCCCTGGCAGAGCCGGGGGCTGAAGGATAGATGCCGCGGCTGCCAAAGATTGTTCAGCGACATCGCGGGTCAACGATGCCTGTTCCACGCCAGCGCCAACGGCGCTGCAGCCAGCGGGGCAATAGCGAGCGCCACGACGCCGATCAGGAGCGCGTAGGCGGAGCGCGGCACGGGGTCGCCAGGCGGGAACACGAGCACCGCGCCAATCACCAGGGCTGCTCCGACGGAGAGCGCGGCCCACGCCGTGGGGGCATCGACAAGTCCGCGACGGCGAGCCGCGACAAACGCCCACGCCGTGCCCAACAAGATCACGACGCCGACTGCAGTCGCGACGATGCGCATCGTCAAGTCTTGTGCTTCCTGCGTCAGCGCGAACTTGGCAATCACGACGAGGACGATGTACGCGGCGAATAGCTGGGCGAACAAGCGAATGAACGGCTGCGAGCGGCCGGTGAGCAGGATCGAGACGAATCCTCCCAGGATGGCCCATGAGCCAATGAACGACGCAGGGATCTCGCGCCCATCGATCGCCGGGGGAAACCACGGGTCCGGCACGGCGCCCACGAGCGCCAACATGCCGTAGACGAGTAGCAAGGCCACGGCCCAGATCGCCCACGCCAAGAGCAAGCTCGTGGCAGAGGTGCGCAACACCGTTCGAGCCATGTCGGGCGTCGTCATCGGCCGCGTCGCCAGGAACTGGCCCATCGCCACGTCGCCGGCGGAATTGACGTTGCCGAGCGTCGCTCCGCCGACAAGGGCAATGCACATCAAGGCCCTGCTGAAAACCCACCAGCCTTCGACGAGATCCTGGGGATCTCGGTTCGAAAACAGCCAGATGATCAGACCAATGGGCAAGGCGAGAACGACGAGGACCGGCATCAGGACGCCGTTGCGTCGGACAAACCAGAGCTGGGCGGCCGACGGCGTGCGAAAGGGGACGCGGGCCGTCGGAGCTCGATCGAGGACGCGATCCAGCCAGGCGATCAGACCTACCGAGAACGGCGGCTCGCCGCGGCGATTGCGCGCGACGCCCACGACGGCGATCCAAAACACGACGGCCGCGAACGCCAACAGCGTCAACCCTTCGGTCGGCGTGACGGCGTTCCACGGATGTACCGGCTGGGAGAACATGCCGCCGTAGCGTCCTTTGAACCACATGCCGAGCACGACGGCGACGACGGCGAGTGCAACGAAGACCCAACGCGAGCGCTCCGTGAGCCACACCGCCGCCGCGATGGCGGCGAGCGCCACGGCCGAGAACAACGCCGGTCCCCACAGCGGCCAGCGGAGATGGAAGAGGTCGTTGAGCGCCGCGGTCCACACGACAGTTTCGACCGCCATGGCGATCATTGCCGGGGCCAGCCGCCAGGTCACCAGCGAGGCCGTCGTGGCGGGATACGCGTAGAGCAACGACATTTTCCAGTAAGCCGCGGTGAGCGCGCTGCCGAACATCAAGACGTTCATCTGCACCAGAATGTTGTGCATGATGTGCATGCTGGGATCGCGCGGATCGAACGGCCCTTCGAATTCGAGCGCCGAGAGGATGAGGACAGGGAAGGCGAGCGCCCCAAGCGCTGCGGCGGGCAATGCCCAGCGGCCGCGCTCGAGGATCTCCCACGTCATAGCGGCAGGGAGGGATTTCATGGGAGGAGTGAGTAGGTGTGTGATGGGGAGCAGCGGTCGCCAACTTGCCGATTCACAATCAGTTCATCCCACGTGGGAGACGAAGATTTCATCGAGCGTGAGGGCATCGTCGTCGACCACCGTGGCGCCGATTGCCTCGGCGGCGCGGCGCAGTTGCTGACTCTCGCCGTTGCACACGTAGGTCCACTCGGCGCCCGCGCCGGCGCAGGAGAGCGTGCCGACCAGCGACGGCGGTTGGTCGACGGGATGGCCGAACCGCAGCGTCACGCGGCGGTGGTTTTCCTTGATTTCGTCCATCGACGCCGTCAGCAGGATGCGTCCCTGGTGGATAATGGCGACGCGGTCGGCCACGCGCTCGACTTCGTCCAACAAGTGCGAGGAGAACAGCACGGTGCGGCCTTCCTCGGCAATCGTGCGGATAATGGCGCCGAGGATGTCGCGGCGGACGACGGGATCGAGACCCGATGAGGGTTCGTCGAGCACCAACAGCGGCGGCCGATGGGCCAGAGCTGCCAGCAGCCCGGCGCGGGCCCGCTGGCCGCGCGACAGCGTTCGGATGCGGGCGTTGGGGTCGAGGTCGAACGCCTCGCGGAGTTCTTCGGCGTACGCCGGATCCCAATCGGGGTAGAACGCCTGCGTGTAGCTCATCAGTTCGCTGACGCGCATCCAGTCGGGCAAGTCGCGGTCTTCCGACAGGTATCCGATGCGGCCGAGCACGCCGACGGGATCTTGCACGGGGTCGAGGCCGAAGACCTGCACGGAGCCGGCCTCGACCTTGAGCATTCCCAGCAGGTGCTTGATGAGCGTCGTTTTGCCGGCGCCGTTCGCGCCGATCAGGCCGAAGACGCCGCCGCGGTTGATGGTGAGCGAGACGTCGTCGAGGGCCGTGGTGGCGCCGAAACGACGGGTGAGTCGGCGAACGTCGATGATCGGCGGCGCCGACGAGGGAAAAGGTTCGTACATGCGATTAGTCCTCGGTGACGGTCGATGGCAGGGCCGCGTGGCGGCGTTCGATAAGTTTGAGCACGTCGTCAAAGGCGACATCCATTTGCCGCGCCTCGGCCAGCAGGGCGTCGACTCGCTCGGTCAGAATCTTCATGCGTTCGCGGCGGGCGAGCGGGGAGCCTTGCTCGGAAACGTAGGTGCCGGCGGTGCGGTGTTTCTCGACGACGCCGGCCGCTTCGAGCTCGCGGTAGGCGCGGGCGACGGTGTTGGGGTTGATCAAGAGCCGCTCGGCCAGCACGCGGATGGGGGGCAACTCCTCACCGGGCGCGAGCCGGCCGGAGGCAACCAGGTATTTGACCTGGTTGACGATCTGCAGGTAGATGGGGATGCCGTCGTTAGTGGCGATGTGAATGTGCATGGCGGAACTACCGGCGGCGCGCCGCGGGCGGCGGAGCCACTTGTATTAATTCAATAATACAATCGACGACGGACGGCGTCAAGCGAATTCCGCCAAGGTATTCGCCGAACATCGGAGATGGCGCCGTCGAGCGGGCGCGGCGACGGCGTCGTGCGAAGATGGGGTCGGGGACGGCCGTTCGGGCAACTCTAGCTCGACGGCAACTCGTGCTGCCGGGCAATACGGGCGTCGAGCGACCAGCGCCCCGCGCCGACGATCAAAAGAAACAGCGAGCCGAGCAGCATCAACCAGTCTGTGCGGGCCTCGTGGGCCATCTTCCAGAAGCCGCTTTCGCGGAGGATGGGGATTTTGGTCGTCGCGATGGCCGTGAGCATGATCACGATCAGCGGCACGACGGCCAGCCGCGTCGCCAAACCCAGCAGTACCAGCGCGCCGCAGGCGATTTCGCAGCACGCGACGAACTGAGCGGTCAGCTCCGGCGAGGCGAAGCCGATTTTCGCGAATCGACCGGCGCCGACGTCCGCGGGGAAGAGAAATTTCTGGATGCCCTCGGAGACGAACACGGCGCCGACCATCAGCCGGATGATGACGACGGCGGCCGGGGCGTGCGTGGCTAGCAGTCGGTTCATGATTTCCTCCGCGAAGTTGGCGTGATGGCCGTTGCGGCCAGTAGAAGTCCGGCCAGAAGCGAAAGTGCGGCGCCCCAGCCGAAGGCTGCGGTCGCGCCGAATCGTTCATATATTCCCCCGAACAGCAAGCTCGACGGCAGTGCGGCGACGCCGATGGCGAAGTTGAACCAGCCGAAGGCGAGTCCCTTGTTCTCGCCGCTGGTCAGCCGAGTGACGAGCGTTTTTTCGGCTGGTTCAGTCAAAGCAAAGAACAGACCGTAGGCGAGAAAGAGCGCCCACGCGTGCCAGGCGGCCGTGGCCAGGGCAAAGGCGAGATAGACGGCCGCGTAAATCAGCCAGCCGGCGAAGATGAGCGGGCGCGGGCCGAGGCGATCGACGGCGCGACCTGCCAGTAGATTGCCGACGCTCTTGATCACATGAAACGCACACCACAACAGGGGCAGCAGAGCGGTGGGTACGCCGAGTTCGCCGGCGCGGACCAGCAGAAAGGCGTCGCTCGCATTGCCCAAAGTAAAGACCACCAATGCCACAAGGTACAGCCGGAAATTCCGTGGGAACGGCGCAAGCGTGAGCGTGAACGTCGCCGTGGATTTTTCCACAACGTTGCTGCGCGGCTCGCGCAGTCCCACGACGAGCAAGGCGACGACGGCAAGGCCAGGGACGGCGGTCAATAGGAACAGAGGCCGCAAGCCGTCAGGCCAGGCCCAAAGAAAGCCAGCGGCCAGGAGCGGTCCCACGGCAGCGCCAAGGTGATCCATGGCACGGTGAAAGCCGAACGCTCGCCCGCGGACGGAGGGCGCCGCGAGCTCTGCGATGAGGGCGTCCCGGGGGGCCGTGCGGAGGCCCTTGCCGACGCGGTCTGCGGCACGCGCGGCCAGCAAGTGCCAGGGCGCGACGGCGAGCGCGATGAGCGGACGGGCCACGGCTGCCAGGGCGTAGCCCACGACGACGAAGCCCTTCCGCGCGCCGGTCCGATCGGACCAGGCGCCGGAGAATAGCTTCAGCAAACTGGCCGTCGAATCGGCGATGCCTTCGATGACGCCCAAGGCAAAGCGGTTGCCGCCCAACGCGCCGATGAGAAATTGCGGCAGGAGCGGGTACACCATCTCGCTGGCAATGTCGTTCAGCAGGCTCGCGGCGCCGAGCAGCTTCACGCCCGCGGGCAAGGGACCCGCGGCGCCGTCGTTTCTAGAAACTCGGCTCACGGCGGAGTCAGTCGCCGGGCGTAGCGTCATCTTCGGCTCCGCAATTGCCGGGCGTCCTTGTCGTCGAGTACTTCGGCGGCGAGTTCCTTGAGCTTCATTCGGGCTTGTTTGAGCACCGCGCGACCTGCGGCCGTGCTGCGCAGGTTTTTGCGCTGCTTGCCGGCCACGACTTCGTCGCGGCTGGTGAGCAATCCCGCGACTTGCATCTGGTGGAGCATCGGGTAGAGCGTGCCCGGGCCGATCTCGTAGCCATGCTCGCGCAACTCTTCCATGAGCTCGACGCCGCAAATCGGTTCCTTGCCGGCGTGATACAGGACGTGCAGGCGGATGAAGCCGAGGTACAACGGTCGTAGAAAGTCGTCGCTCATGTTATCGCTCGTCGATATTGTAAGACGATATCAATCTGGCATACAATCCCATGCTAAGTTGCCCACGCACTCGCGCGGAGGAGAATCCTATGACGCAGAAGCGCACTCGGACGGCGGCGGTGCTGGCGGCGGGCGCCGCGCTGGGCGCCCTGGCGTTGGCTTCGTTGTCACAACTTCAGCCACGGGCTTCCGCGCAGGCCGAGGCTGCGGGGCCATCCGCCGCGGACGCGTTGCGGGCGGAGATCGAGCTGCTCAAGGGCAAGCTGCCTGATCAGGCTCATGCGATGCAGGACGTGGGCTACCATTTTTCGAACTTGTGGTTCGCCGGCCAGGCGCAGAATTGGCCGCTCGCCGCGTTCTACAATCAGGAAACGCTGTCGCATCTGAAATGGGCGGTGCGGATTATTCCCGTGCGCAAGGACAGCCTAGGGAAGGACGTCGACTTGGGCCCTATCTTGCAGGCGTTTGAGAACACGCCATGGAAGCAGGTGCAGGACGCCATCGCCGCCGAGGACAAGCCGGCGTTTGAAAAGGCCTACCGCTACACGCTCGAGATTTGCTATTCCTGCCACAAATCCGCGGAAAAGCCGTTCATTCGGCCGCAGGTTCCGGAGGAGCCCGAGACGCCGATCATCAATTTCGATCCGCAGGCCACATGGCCGCAATGAGCCTTCAGCGCGAGCTCGGCCTGTTCGGCGCCGTGATGATGGGCCTGGGGTCGATCATCGGCACGGGCGTGTTTGTGAGCGTGGGCGTTGCGGCGGGCGTGGCGGGGGCCGACGTGGTCGTCGCCATCGCCCTGGCCGCCGCGGTGGCGACGTGCAATGCGCTGAGCAGCGCCCAGCTTGCCGCGAATCATCCGGTGAGCGGCGGCACATATGAGTACGGCTATCGCTACCTCGCGCCGTGGTTGGGGTTCGCCGCGGGGTGGATGTTCTTGTGTGCGAAGGTCGCGTCGGCCGCGACGGCGGCGCTGGGTTTTGCCGGCTACTTTCTCAACGCCTTTGGGCACGATGCACGGTGGATTCCCTATCTCGCCGTCGGCGTGGTGATCGTACTTACTGCAGTCGTGTTGTCGGGCCTGCGGTTGTCGAGCCGCGTGAATACGGCGATTGTGTTGGTGACGCTCGCGGCGCTGGCGGCGTTCGTGATCGGCGGGCTCCCAGCCGTGTCGAGAGAGAACCTGCAACTCGACTTCGCGCCACGTCCGTTGCTGCACGCCACCGCGCTCATGTTCGTCGCGTTCACCGGTTACGGCCGGATCGCCACGCTGGGCGAGGAGGTGGTCGAGCCGCGGCGGACGATTCCGCGGGCGATCATAGTGACGCTCATCGCGTCGGCGTTTATTTACATCGCGGTGGCGACGGTGGGCGTCGGCGCGGCGGGGGCCGAGGCGCTCAGCCGGGCGGCGACGGCCAAAGCGGCGCCGCTGGAAATCGTCGCCCGCAAGTTTCCACTGCCGGTGGCCGGCGTGGTGGCCGTGGGCGCGATGACAGCGATGCTGGGCGTCCTGTTGAATCTGATTCTGGGCCTGTCGCGCGTGGTCTTGGCGATGGGCCGTCGCGGCGATATGCCGCGCTCGACGGAGCGGCTGCCGGTCGCCGTCATCGCGGTCGGCGTTGCCATTGCGGCGCTCGCGGCCGTGGGCGACGTGAAGACCGCCTGGTCGTTCAGCGCGTTCACGGTGCTCGTGTACTACGCGATCACCAATCTCGCGGCGCTGCGCCTGTCGTTCGGTGAGCGGCTCTACGCGCCGCTGTGGGCCCGAATCGGCCTGGTGACGTGTTTGTCGCTCGCGTTTGCGGTGGATCGGCGAACGTGGAAGATCGGCCTCGCCGTGCTGGCGATGGGATTGGCATGGCATTGGTTGCGGCGGGTGCGCGGCCGTCATTCGGCAAGCTGAGTCTTCAGCGAGGGGATTCTGAACCAACGCAGGGCAGGGGCAACCGACAGAGCGACGAACATGGCGAAGGCATAACACTTGCCATAGTCCAACTGCCGCTCGATGGCACGGCTGAGTTCGCGCTCATCGATCGTCTCGCCGCCGTCGATCGTTAGCAGCGCGGTCGCCAGCTCTTTGGAGATTGGCAACGAGATCGCGCCCACCCTCCCGTCGGCGAAGAGGACATTAACAAGGGGTCCCTGGTTGTCTCTGTGGAAGAGTCCGCCGTTTGCCAATGCAAAATGGACGGCGTCGTCGTCCCGCGGAGCGGTGAGCAGCGTCACGGCTTCGTCGAAGCTCAGGTCCTCGGGCTTGAGCCAAGGGGTTTTGCGCTCTGCCGCTTCGATGACGAGTATCGTTTGCGAGCGGGCGTCTTTGAACTCGCTCCAAGCGCGGCCGCGGTTCGGGAGAAAGGCGGCGTGCGGTCCCACAACGGCGAAATAGGTTGTCTCGGGATCGGCGGCATCGGCGGCGGAATTGCTGGGGCATGCCAAAACGTCGATCGACGCTTGTCCAACGACGAGATTGTTGGGGCTGTCCCACGGCTCATCGTGGCGATAGACGCCGTAGAGTTTCTGATGTTCAAGATTTGGCAAGATGAGCAGACGCCACGATCGCGGCGGTCCTTGAGGGTGCGCTGAACCTGCTGCGGGGGGCAAGGCGCCGCGATTGGCTTCGTAATTCTCGAGGGCGAGGCTTACCTGCCGGAAATTGTTCATGCATGAATTTCGACGCGAAGCTTCTCGCGCCGATTGAATGGCCGGAAGGAACAACGCTATAGCGACGAGGAGGACGAGGCACCACAGAATAATGGAGAATCGCCGTGCCCAGAGCAGGATGACGGCGAGTGCCGCGAAAATTCCCCACGGGCCGAAGGTCGCGAGCGCCGCGGCCAACAGAGCAAAGGCCCAGAGAACGGTCGTGAGGCGGAAGGACATGCGTCGAAGTCCGTGAAGCCGCTGTGCGTCGAGTTGCGGAGCGAGCTTCCACCAGCCTCTCGCAACAGGCGCGAACGTCGCACAGCTAATCAACTTGATAGATCAGCGGACGGTAGGTCGGTTGGGGAATCGCCTTACCTGTGGCGGCCGCGGCCTCGAGCCACGCCGCCTTGGCCAGTTCGACTTCACGCAGGGCTTCTTCGGGCGTTGCCCCAAATGCCGAACAGGAGCGCAGATCGGGAATGTCGGCGATGTAACCGCCGTCGTCGTCGCTGTAGAAGATATTGATGTGATAGTCTTTCACGGCGCATCGTCCTCCAGAGTGAGATTATACTCTTCGACGAGCTTGAGGAACTGCCGAACTTGGTACGGTTTCGCTTGCCCGTTCACTTCTTGGAGATTGACGAGCTCCGACAGGTTGGGATGGGCAAAGATATGATGACTGCCCTTGACGCGGGACAAGCGGAATCCAAAGGCTTCGACCAGTCGGCACATGTCGGCGAAGGGAATGTTCTTCGATCCGGCCAGAATCTTTTCCAGCGTTTTGCGAGGTATCATGGCGTGATCGCATCCTATTCCGCGACGCGGGGCACGACGCGTTCGGCGTCGCTGGCGAGTTCGAAGTAGGTGGCCCGCTCGAAGCCGAACAGGCCGGCCAGCAGGTTCGAGGGAAACTGGTCGCACATCTGGTTCAGCTCGCGGACGTTGCCATTGTAGAACCGGCGGGCGGCGGCCAGGCGATCTTCGGTGTTGGCGAGCTCCTCCTGCAGGGCGCGGAAGTGGGCGTCGCTTTTGAGCTGCGGGTAGTTTTCCACGACGGCGAATAGCCGCTTCATCCCCAGGGCGAGCGCCGACTCGTCGACTGCTTGCTCGGCGGCCGGGCCGGTGCTGGCGGCGGCCTGGTTGCGGAGCTTCACCACGTCTTCCAGCACCGACCGTTCGTGGGCGGCGTAGCCCTTCACCGTTTCGACGAGGTTGGGGATGAGGTCGTAGCGCCGCTTGAGCTCGACGTCGATGCCCGACCAGCTTTCGCGCAGGTGCTGCCGCAGGCGGACGAAGCGGTTGAAGTTCGCGATGAACCACACGAGCATCAAGAGCGCGACGACCGCGATCACAATGAGGAACATGCCAGAGTCGTTCATGGGACAGGTTTCCTCGCCGCGGGAGCGGCGTCATCCAATGAGAATTCGCGGTTGCCGGGGCGCGTCGCGGAGCGCCTTGCGGACAAGCGCCTTGACCATCCACGGGATATTGCCTTCGCCCAGCAACAGGAAATTCAGGTTCGCCGCCAGCGGCGACTCGTTCGACCAGCCAAACACGATTTCGGGCGGCTCGCCGCCCGCGGCGCACAGCTCCAAACAGATCGCGGCGAGCACGTGCGAGACGCTCACGCAGCGCGAGACGCGAATCACCTCGAGGCCGCCTTCGCGTTCGATCTTCATGAGCGGCTTCTGGTAGAAATTGCTGGGATCGCCCAGCTCCGCTTCGATGAAAATGACGGGCGTCGCCGGATCGAGGCGATAGTCGCGCTGCAGGACGCGACTCTTTTCGGCCAGCGGAACGAGCCCCGGGCGATGCGGCGCGAGCACCTTGGCGCCCGAGCGGCCCAGCTCGTCCCACCGCCGCCGCGCGGCGTCGTCGGCAAAGTCGAAGCCCTCGAACCGCAGCTCCGTGCTGCGAATCCACCGCGAAATGATCGAACTGGTGAGGATCGCCGCCACGAACGACAGTGCAATCGTCAGTCCCGACTGGTTTCGCAAGACGGTCAGTGCGGTCATCGCCAAGAAGAACGCGCCGGCGCCGGTGAACAGCGTCGCCGCGAGCTTGCGACCGAAACCTCGCGGGGCGCCGCGCGTCACGTCCATGGCGGCGGCGAGCGCCGCCCCCGCCAACAGCACCAAGACGCTCGTGGCGTAGGCCCACTGTTGGGACGAGGGACTCGCCCGAAAGACAACAGTGATGACCAACACGATCACGTTGAGCAGATGCAGGATGACGCCCACCTTGCCGGCCCAGCTCACTTCCATGCCAAGCCGGTTGAGGTAATGAGGCAGCAGATTCTTCAGGCCCATCGTCACGCTCGCGCCGGCCAGGCAGAGGATGACGATGGTCGACGCATCGTACAGGGCGCCAAATCGGTCGCCGAACAACGGGTTGAGATCAGCGCTGTTGTCGCCGTCGGCCAGCGCCGAGCCGTGAGCCAGATAGGCGAGGGCCCGGTGCTCGGCCGGTCCATTGGGCTCCAGAGCCGCTCGCGGCACGAGCAGCGTGGTGGCGCCGACCGCGCTCACCAGATAGACGGCCATGATCAACGCGGCGGCGACCATGAGCTTGCGGGTGTTGCGCACGCGGCACGGGATGCCGCCATTGCCGCCGCTCACCTGCGGGACGACGGTCATGATCATCTCAAAGCCGCTCAGCCCGAGCACGACTTGCGGAAACGACCACAGCGACGCCCCCAGGCATCCCCACAGCCAGGCGTGCGACGGCGCTGCGGCGCCATCAGACTGTTGCGCGGCAAAGGTCTCGCCGAGCCAACCGTCCCAGATTTCGGGACGCCGCACCACATAGGCGACGGCGCTGCCGATGACCAACGCCGTCAGCGCGAGGTAGCACGCCACGGCGACGACCGCCAGAACCAAGATTTGCCGCGTGACGCCCCGTCTGAACAGATAGAGGACGCCGAAGGACACGACCGAAAGTCCCAACGTGACGGCCACTTGCGGATCGGCCAGTCGTTGTAGGAGACTGTCGAGCGGCGGCCACCAGGGATGCTCCTCGCTCGGCAAAATTTCCGGCAGTCGTGCGAGCCAGCGCCGCCCATGCGAATTGTGGAGGAGATGCACTCCCGCGTCGGCCAGCGACAGGCTGCGCGTGATCACGAAGTCGGCCGCGGCGAATCCCAGCAGCGTGAGCACCACGAATTTTCCGCGCCAGCCGGGAATCAGTTCCTCGAGCAATCCCGTGGCGCCGCGGCCGTCGGGCGATCGTTTCACGATGTACCAGTACACTGGCAGGGCGAGCAGAAACGTGACGAGCACGACGGCGGCCGCGGCGACCGGCGCCCAGGCGCCGGCCGCCTCCACGGCGATCGACGGCAGATACGCGAGCGTGCTGAAATAGTCGACGCCCACGAGGCACAAGACCAGCGGCCAGGCGTTGCCGGCCTGTTCGGAACCGAGACGGCGAGTTTCAAACATGGGTGTATGGAGTCGCCGTCGCGGTTGGGGCGTGCATCGTCATCGCGGTTCGATGCGCGAGGGCCGTTACTTTTCCTCCTCATCGCCCGTTTCCATCACCGCGCGCTGATGCAGCACGCGGTCCAGGTCGTTCCAGAAAAAGAACAACCCGATGATGTTGTCCCACCTCTTGATGACGTTCTGATGGTTGTCGACCGCCAACAGATCGCCGCCGCCGAATGTGAGAATCGTCTCCAGCACGTCACGGTACGTGGTGCGGAACCGCAGTCCCGTGCGATCCGTTAGTTCGCTGCCCTCGCCAAAATGGAATTCGCCGATCTCGTTCGGCGTGAACCGCTTTCGGCCGTTGAGCGCCATGTGCAGCAGCGAGCCAAACCAGGGCAAAAGCAGCAACCAGCTCAGCACAGTGGCCGTGCCGGGATCGAAC
>JBIOVA010000060.1:0-4584 GCA_044867485.1 Lacipirellulaceae bacterium
ATCCTGTCCTCTCCGCTCGCAGCGGTCATTCTGAGCGCAGCGAAGAATCTTGATGGCCAACAAGATTCTTCGCTGCGCTCCGGATGACGGCGGGCGTTGTCACGCTTTTCCGCTGCGGCTCGTCCGGATCAATACGTCACGAGCAAATCCACCGCGGCGATGAACTGGTCCCGCTCCGTGAGGTTGTCAAACGGCCCCGGCGGCAGCGCGCCGTCCGGCGAGAACCAGTCCCAGCGCGCCTCCGGCCGCAGCGTCACATTCGGCGTTGCGAAGTAGTTGGCTCCCAGAGTGAGCCCCTGGTACACGCCCGGCGCATTGGCCGGCGCCCCGGCGCGGGGGAAGACGCGCGAGCCGTCGACGTCGTCGAACAGGTCGTACCGCACGCCCAGTACCAGCTTCTCGTGGATCGTGTGCGCCAGGTAGTTGGCGAACCCGTACCACTGCGCCGTGTCGCCCCCGAGCCCCACGTTCTCCTCGAAACCATACGAGGAGTTCATCGCGTAACCCCACTTCTTACTGACCTGCCACTCGAAGATGACGCACTGCGCGTAGACCGTGTTGTCGCCGGCGTCGTCCTCCGATCCCACGTCGAACGTGTAGGTGACGATCGCGGTCTTCGCCAGGTTAGACCACTCGACCATGCCCACGCCGTTGACGCGATTGTTGTTGTCCTCCCACTTGCCCTGCCCGCGGTGAACGCCGCCGCCCACAAGCCAATGGTCGGTGAGCTGCGTCTGCACCAGCGCGCCCATCACGGGAACGCTCTCGCCGTATCCGTTGAAGAACAGCGGGTAGTTCGACGTGTAGTAAAAATTCTCCGTGGGAATCAGCGCCTCGTGCCCCAGCATGTTGTAGAAGTGGCCGACGATCAGCCGCGTCTCCTCGTAGGCCATCACGGCGAACAACTGCGGCATCGCCAGCCCGTACCGCTGCACGCCGCCGAAGCCTGAGCCCGTGTCGCCGTTCCAGCGATTCGTGCCGTCGCGCTCTCGCTCCAGGCCCAGCGACTGCAGGAACACGTAGTCCGTGCCGTAGAGCAAGTCCATCTGGTAGCCGAAATCCAGCGCCCGCTTCGTCGTGTCGACCGCGTTGCCGACGGAGAGATAGACCTGATTGAGCAGGTAGTCGTCGGCCCGGTAAACCAGCCCCGCGGCCGGCGAGTTGCCAAACCCGCCCGGCGGATTGCCCGGGTTGCGACTGTTGGAGTTCAGGCCCTGTTGAATGTGGCCCTGGATGAAGTACTCGCTCTCGGCCAGTCCGAGCCACTTGTCGAGCGTAAACGCGGCGGGCGCCTCCGCGACGCCGACGCCACAGCCATACGACGGAACCGCGTCGCCGCACTCCACCGCGCAGGCGGTCGCCGCTGCGGACATCCACACTCCCGCCATCGCGGCCCACCGCCAACGCCCCTTGGCCATCATCGCCCTCCCTGGCGCACGTCGGCGCCCGCTCGCTTGGCGATACGTCGGCCTGGACGCCCGCCCGCAACACACTATGTCGGACGGCCGGTCGACGCCCCTGGAGATTCGTTCGCCGGCCCGAGGGCCGGGTGGTCGCGTGGGACGGGTCGCACCGGCTAGGCAAGACGAACGGCCGACATTCTGGATGCGGAGGCGCCGTTCCTACCCCCCGTTCCGCACCTTCCGCGCCGAGCGACCTACCGTTGAACGACGAATTTCCTGCCCCCAGAAAGCCGTTCCCGGTTTGATCGCCATGGCCGAGTACGAAAACGCCGTCGAAGGGGCGCTGCTGGCCGAGGAGGAAATCGTCGAGCAGGCCGAGGCCGCCGGCGAGGCGTCGAGTCGCGGCCACTTTCTCCAGTATCTGTCGTTCTACATCGCCGCGATCTCGATGGTCGTCGCCGTGGCGGCGCTACTCACCGCTCTGGCCGCCGACCAGAGCATGGATGACTCGCTGGCCAACCTCGGCGACGTCATCGAACGCAACGGCCTAAGGGTGGAACTGCGTTACCACGAAATCCAGAGGGACCTCGCCCAGATCTCGGGGCGGGAATCTCTCGCCGATATGCAGCCGGCGATCACCGACGTGGGACGCCAGCTCGCAAACATTGACTTTGAGAGCCAGACGCTCGAACGCAAGGCGGAGCACACCCTCAAGGCCCACTACGTGTTGGCCGTGGGGATCACTCTCCTGCAGGTGGCCACCGCCCTGGCGGCCACCGTCGGCATCACCAAGACGCATCACCTGTTGGTTCCCAGCGGCATGTTCGCATGCGGAGGACTCTGCGTCACCGTGGCAGGCGTCGTTGATTACCTGGCGTAGTTGTGGCGCACCGCGCTCCGCTACCGCGTCGCGGCTAACGCTCAGTTGCAAACATTTGTTAGCCGCGACGCGAAGTCCGCGCAGCGGAGCGCGGCGCCCAACCAAACACTGAACCCCCCAAGGCCCCCCGCCCATGTCCTCAGCCGCCACCACGCCGAAAACCAGCCGCGAGACCATCATGATGGCCCCCTGCGCCACGGCGTCACGCTACGCCGTCGAGCAAGGCCGTGCCCATCCAATCGGCGCCACGGTCGACGCTCGCGGCGTCAACTTCTCGGTCTTCTCCGAGCACGCCACGCGCGTCGAACTCCTGCTGTTCGACAATCATGACGACGCCGAACCCGTTCAAATCGTCGAGCTCGACTACGACTACCATCACACCTTTCATTTCTGGCACTGCTACGTGGTCGGCCTCAAGCCGGGCGCCCACTACGCCTACCGCGTCGACGGCCCGCGCCATTTCGACCAGGGCCACCGTTTCGATCCCGATAAGCTCCTGATCGACCCCTACGCTAAGGGCATCGTCAAGTCGCTGTGGAAACGCTGCGACGCCTGCCGCCCGGGCAGCAACCTCGCCACGTCGCTCCGTTCGTCGGTCATCGGCGTCGAGTACGACTGGGAGGGCGACGAACCCCTCAAACGCCCGCTGTGTGAGACGGTCATCTACGAGCTGCACGTCGGCGGCTTCACGCGCTCCGGCACGTCCGGCGTCGCGCACCCCGGCACGTTCGCCGGCGTCACCGAAAAGATTCCCTACCTCAAGTCGCTCGGCGTCACCGCCGTCGAGCTGCTCCCCGTGTTCGACTTCGACGACGTCGAGGTGCTACGCACCGTCGGCGACGAGCCGCTGCGGAACTACTGGGGCTACAGCACGATGGCGTACTTCGCCCCGCACTCCGGATACTGCATGACGCCGCATTGCGGCCAGCAGATTCGCGAGTTTCGCGACATGGTCAAGGCCTTCCACAAGGCGGGCATCGAGGTGATTCTCGACGTCGTCTTCAACCACACCGACGAGGGCAACCACCAGGGTCCCAACTACTGCTTCAAGGGCCTCGACAACCTCATTTACTACTACCTGGTTCGTGAGAACAAGCAGTTCTATTACGACTACACGGGCTGCGGGAACACGTTCCACTGCAACCACCCGATCCCCGAGAAGCTGATCGTCGACTGCCTGGAGTATTGGGTCCGCGAGATGCACGTCGACGGGTTCCGCTTCGACGAAGGCTCGGTGCTCACTCGCGGCGAAGACGGCGCCCCGCTGCAACATCCGCCCGTCATCTGGTCAACGGAGCTTTCCGAAACGCTCGCCGACGCGAAGCTATTCGCCGAAGCATGGGACGCCGCGGGGCTCTACCAGATCGGCTACTTCCCCGGCTATCGCTGGGGCGAGTGGAACGGCCGGTATCGCGACGACGTGCGCCGCTTCGTCCGCGGCGACTCCGGCCTGGTCGGCGCCGTCGCCGCCCGCATTGCCGGCAGCGCCGACCTGTACCAAAGCCGCGGCCGACAGCCGATCAACAGCGTCAACTTCATCAACTGCCATGACGGATTCACGCTCAACGACCTCGTGTCGTACGACGGCAAGCACAACGACGCCAACGGCGAGCAGAACCGCGACGGCAACGACGACAACCTCAGTTGGAACTGCGGCGTCGAGGGCGCCACGGACGACCCCGCCGTCGAGGCCCTCCGCAATCGCCAGGTGCGCAACTTTGCGACGATCCTCATGATGTCGCAAGGCATCCCGATGTTCGTCATGGGCGACGAGGTGCGCCGCACGCAGCAAGGCAACAACAACGCCTACTGCCAGGACAACGCGATCAGTTGGTTCGACTGGTCGCTGGTCGAGCGACACGCCGACCTGCTCCGCTTCTGGCAACGGTTGATCGCCTTCCGCCGGCACCATCCTGTGATCCACCGCGCCCGGTATTTCACCGGCGTGGTGAACGACCGCGGACTGGCCGACCTCGCGTGGCACGGGACGGAGCTCAACGCGCCCGGCTGGGACGATCCCAACGCTCGCGCCTTGGCGTTCACCCTTGGCGGCGCAACCGGCGAGGACGACGTCCACGTCATCCTCAACATGTATTGGGAGCCTCTGGAGTTTGCTCTGCCAGCCGTGAAGGGTCGCCGCTGGCACCGCGTGATTGACACCTCGCTCGCCGCCCCACAAGACGCCGCCGACCCCGGCCAGGAACCGTTGATCGACGGAGCCACCTACCGAGCGAACGACCGCAGCGTCGTCGTCTTGATCTCAAAATAAGCCGCCGATTCAACGCTATTTAGCCGCGGAGC
>JBIOVA010000061.1:0-16551 GCA_044867485.1 Lacipirellulaceae bacterium
GCCGCCCCGCCGCTTGCGGCGGGGCTAAATGACTTGTGCGTGTTCACTCACCCACTGCCAACAACGTTCAAAACAACCCCGAGTCCTGCGACTCGCCACACTTAACGCAAGGAATCCGCGAACATGAACGATCTCAACTTCACCTTCTCCGACCTCATTGCCGGCTATGTGTCCGGCGTCGATCGCAACCAGAATTCCTTCTGGCTCAAGACGTCTGACGACCGCGAGTACGCCGTGCGGCTCACGCCCACGGTTTACGCCGAGCTGGTCCGCAACCTCAACGAGGCCTACCAGGACGCCACCGGCCAGATTTGGGACATGCTCGTCCCGGGCCGCTACCTCTACGTCTATGGCGTCTTTTATCCCGAGCAACAGTGCTCGTTCGAGGCCAAGCACATCGTCTTCCTCGGCCGCACGGAGAATGAGTTCCGCTTCGAGTCGCAAGACTGGTGGCTCAAGCAGGTGAAGCAGTTGGCCGACTTTTATCTCGACGCCGAGTTCCCCGGCGACCAAGTCGACTACCGAGAGTACCGTACCAACCTGACCGACACCGGAGCCAAGCAGAAGTCCGGCCGCCAGGAGACCGACACAATCTCCCGGCTGGTCTACGGCTTCGCGTCGGCCTACATGCTCACTGGCGACGAGCGGTACCTCGAAGCTGCCGAAAAGGGCACCGCCTATCTCCGCGAGCACATGCGGTTCAAGGACCCCAGCGAGGGAATCTGCTACTGGTATCACGGCGTCGACGTGAAAGCCGACGGCGGCGAGCAGAAAGTGTTCGCCAGCGAGTTCGGCGACGACTATCAGGCGATCCCCTGCTACGAGCAGATTTACGCGCTGGCCGGCCCGACGCAGACCTACCGCATCACGGGCGACCCGGCGATCCTCGACGACGCCCAGGCGACCATTCGGCTGTTCAACCGGTGCTTCAAGGACAAGAGTCCCAAGGGCGGCTTCTACTCGCACATCGATCCGATCACGCTCAGCCCCTACGCCGAGTCGCTCGGCAAGAATCGAGCGCGCAAGAACTGGAACTCAGTGGGCGACCACGCCCCGGCGTATCTGATCAACCTGTATCTGGCCACCGGCAACCCCGAGTACGCCGACTTCCTGGAACTCACCTTCGACACGATTGCGGCCCACTTCCCGGACTACCAGGAAAGCCCGTTCGTTCAGGAGCGATTCCACGACGACTGGTCGAAGGACCAATCGTGGGGCTGGCAGCAGAACCGCGCGGTCGTGGGGCACAACCTCAAGATCGCGTGGAATCTCACCCGCATGAACAGCCTGCGGAGCAAGGAGGGCTACCTCAATCTCGCGAAGCACATCGCCGAGGTGATGCCCGCGGCCGGCAGCGACCGCCAACGCGGCGGCTGGTACGACGTCGTCGAGCGCGTCACGCAGCCGGGAGAGAAGTTCCACCGCTACGTGTGGCACGACCGCAAGGCCTGGTGGCAGCAGGAACAGGCGATCCTCGCCTACCTGATCCTCAATGGCGTGACCAAGGACGACCAGTACCGCAAGCACGCCCGCGAGGCCGCGGCGTTCTACAACGCCTGGTTCCTCGACACCGACGCCGGCGGCGTGTACTTCAACGTGCTCGCCAACGGCCAGCCCTACGCGCTGGGCACCGAGCGCGGCAAGGGCTCCCACTCGATGGCCGGCTACCACTCGTTCGAGCTGTGCTACCTCGCGGCGGTGTACACCAACCTGCTGATCACCAAGGAGCCGCTGGAGCTGTACTTCAAGCCGAAGCAAGGCGGCTTCAAGGACAACATCCTCCGCGTCGCCCCCGACCTGCTCCCCGCGGGCAGCGTCCGCATCGGCAGCGTGTGGATCAACGGCCAGGAGCACCGCGACTACGACGAGAACGCCCTCACGGTGAAGCTCCCCGAGGGCGTCGCCGAGATGAAGGTTCGCGTCCGTCTGGAACCGGCCGAAGCGGCCCTCGACGCCGATCTGCTGGAGGTCAACGGCGGCGTGGCGCGAATTGCGCTGGCCGGGTCGTTCGAGCCGAAGGTCACGCGGATCGTCGAGGAAGAAATTGACGCCGCGCTGGCCCAACGCGCCAACAGCTTCGTGTTCGTCGCCAACGACTTGAAGAACATCTCCAGCGAAGCGATTCGCTATCTGGTGTTCACCAAGCAGCGGCTGGGCGCTGATGTGCAGATGTCGATCACCGGCACGAACGACGCGGTGCGCCAGGCGATCCAACAAAGCGAGTTCAACGAGGAGATTATCCTCGCGTAGCTCCAACTCCCTCTCCCTCCGGGAGAGGGGGCTGAAGCCATCCACTCCTGCAATTCCCACCAACGCGCGGGGCAACCGCCATGAAAATCCTCTTCGTCATCTCCGAATGGGGCTACTGGGGCGAAGAAGTCGTCGGCCCGCTGGAGGCGTGCGACGCCGCGGGCTACCAGGTCGACTTCCTCACCCCCACCGGCAAGAAGCCCACGCCGCTCCGCGTGAGCATGAACCCAACCTATATCGACCCGCCGCTGGGCCGCTCGGTGACCAACCAGCAGATGGCCGCCAAGACCGGCGCGCTCGACGCCTCAACGCGCCTCAACAACCCGCGCAGTCTCGCCGACTGGTTCCCCCAGCGGGCCTATCCCAGCTCGCCCACGTACCTGCGCGACATGGAGGCCTACTACGAGCAGATCGACCGCATCGTCGACAAGGAGCTCCGCCAGTATGACGCCCTGGTGATCGCCGGCGGCAGCGGCGCCATGGTCGACCTGGCGAACAACTCCCGCCTCCACCAGGTGATCCTCGGCTTCGTCAAGCTCGACAAACCGATCGCCGTGGAGTGCTACGGCGTGGCGTGCCTGGCGTTTGCCCGCGACTTGCGCGAGAAGCGCAGCATCATCGCCGGCAAGCACGTTACCGGCCACCCGATCGATTACGACTACACCGATTGCACGGGCTTCGAAGGCCCGCACGCCGTCGATGGCAGCAACCTCGGCTTCGGCGAAGGTTTCATCAACTTCGGCCCGCCGTTTTACCCATTGGAATACATCATGCGCGACGCCGTGGGCCCCGAGGGACAGTTCATCGGCAACGTCGGCCACAAGACGTCGGTCGTCGTTGACTACCCGTTCATCACCAGCCGCTCGACGGCGTCAAGCGTCGAGTGCGGCAAGCTGCTGATCCAAGTCCTCGAACACGGCGTCCGCCGCTATGGCTGGTGACGCAAGACAAGTCAAACCACTTGAAATGAGATTCGCCCCTCTCATGCCTTGAGGCCTGAAAGGCCGGCGCTATGACAGCCCAGGGCGCAGCCCTGGGTTCACGATGCAAAAGCAATTTCTAGCCCTGTAGGGGCGGGATTAAGGACGCCAGCAAATGCCCGTCTGCGACGCGACCCAATCGACGCAATCGACCGCTACGAAGACGGGTCACGAAGCCGTCATCGCGCAACTGCTCGCCGACGGCCTCGACCACATGTTCGGCAACCCCGGCACGGTCGAGGAGGGCTTCCTCGACGCCCTGCGGCTCTACCCGCAGATGAAGTACATCCTCACGCTGCAAGAGTCGATTGCCGTGCTCGCCGCCGACGGTTATGCCCGCGCCACGGGCAAGCCAGCGCTGGTGCAAATCCACAGCACGCCGGGCCTGGGCAACGCCATCGGCGCCCTCTACCAAGCCCACCGCGGCCATGCCCCGCTGGTGGTCATCGGCGGCGATGCAGGGATCCGCTACCAGGGGCTCGACGCGCAGATGGCCGGCGACCTCGTGGCCATGGCCCGCCCCGTCACCAAATACGCGACGATGGTGCAGCACCCCTCGTCGCTGCTCCGCACGCTACGCCGCGCTGTGAAGATCGCCACCACAGCGCCGCAAGGTCCGGTGTACGTCTGCCTGCCGCTCGACATTCTCGACGCGCCCGCGACGGAGCCCGTGCGTCCGACGACCATACCGTCGACGCGCGTGGAGCCAGAGTCGGCGCTCATCGACGAAGCCGCCCGTGCGCTCGTCGCCGCACGCACGCCGATGCTCTACATCGGCAACGGCGTCGCCGCGGCCGATGCGCAAAGCGAAGTCGCCCGCGTCGCCGAGTTGCTCGGCGCCGAGGTGTGGGACGTCGATGGCGGGGACGTCAACCTCCCCTACGATCACCCGCTTTACCAGGGCGCCACGGGACACATGTTCGGCGCCCATAGCCAACCGATCCTCTCGCGCGGCGACGCCAACCTCGTCGTCGGCACGTACCTGCTCCCCGAGGTGTTTCCGGAGCTGGGCGACGTGCTGGCCCCCGACGCCACGACAATCCACTTCGACCTTAACGCTTTCGAGATCGCCAAGAACCACCCGGCCGATATCGCTGCAGTGTGCGACCCGAAGCTGGCTCTCGCGGCGCTTGCCGAGCGGATCGAGCAGGTCATCACACCCGCCCAGATGAAGGCCGCCCACGAGCGCGGCATCCGTCTGACGGCCCAAAAAGAAGCCGCCGACATCCAAGCCCGCGACGCCGACGACGCCCGCACTCAGACCCCTGGCCCATTGACCTTCGCCCCCGTCGCCAAGGCCCTCGCGGCGGCCTTGCCAGACGAAGCGATCATCTTCGACGAAGCCCTCACCAACTCACCGCCGCTCGTCCGGTACTTCCCGCCGCGACTGCCCCGCCACTACTTCTGCACGCGCGGCGGATCGCTCGGCGTCGGCATCCCCGGGGCCATCGGCGCCAAGGCCGCCCATCCCGACAAGACCGTGGTCGCCGTCGTCGGCGACGGCGGCGCCATGTACACGATCCAGGCCCTCTGGACCGCCGCCCGCCATAACCTCGATGTCAAGGCGATCATCTGCAACAACCGCAGCTACCGGTTGCTGCAACTCAACATGACCGCCTTTTGGGACGAGCGCGGCATCGCCCCCCACGACCAACCGCTGCCGTTCGACCTGTCGAACCCGCCTCTGCAGTTCGCCGCGATGGCGACCTCCTACGGCATCGGCTCAGCCCGCATCAGCACGGCCGACGAGATCGCCCCGGCGATTCGCCGCATGCTGGAGCACCACGGGCCGTTCCTGTTGGAAGTCGAACTCGAAGGCGACGTTCACCCCGAACTCGTAGGCGTCAAATGCGGCCAATGACGCCGCGACGCTGCGTCACATAAGGACCAGACCCATGCCTAGCTTCCTTTTTCACCTGCAGGTGAAGCCCGAGTGCCAGGCCCAGGCGCTGCAAACGCTCACCGCCATCCAACGGGCCGCCCGGCTCGACGAAGGGTGCCTGTCGTTCACCTGGTTCCGCCACAAGGACGACCCCACCCGCTTCACCATGCACGAGCGGTGGACGAGCGACGCCGCGCTCAACGCCCATAAGGCCAAGGGCGTCGACGTGTGGGCCGCGTTCGTCCCCTGCCTGGCCGCCGATCCCGTCGCCGAACAACTCGACCAGGTTGGCGAAATCCTCTGCGCCGGACTGACCGACGCCATGGTCCAACGGTTCGCCAAGGTCTGGTACGACGAGCTCAGCAACCGCGCTCCGGTCGAGTTGCTGCTCACCATGCTCGCCGACAACGGCCTCGACGTCCGCTTCCCCGACGCCCGCCTGCGCAACCATGCCGACTTCCGCGCCTGGTACGCCAAAGTCGGCGAGAACTTCGATCAACAGCAACACATCGTCGAGTCGCTCGCCACGCAACCCAGCGAGAACGGCATGCTGGTCTTCGTGACCGTTGTGTGGAAAGCCCGCCAGAAATCCGACAACAAGCAGCTCGCCATGCGTGCCAGCCAAACCTGGACCATCGGCCGCGCCGGCCCCGACAACCTCCCCGTCATCCTCAGCTACAACGTCAACTCGCTCGAAAACGCCTGAGGCCACCGAGGACCAAACCATGGACAATTTCGAATACGAAAAACCCGGCCGCATGTTCTTCGGCCGCGGCCAGCTCGACGCGCTGCCAGCGCAAATCGCCAAGTACAGTCCGTCGCGCCGCATCCTGCTGGTCTACGGCCAGCAGCATCTCAAGGCGTCCGGCGTCTACGACCAAATCACGTCGCTGCTCCGCAAAAACGGCATCGCCTGTGCCGAGTTGCCCGGTGTTCACTCGAACCCCCGCGTCGAACTGGTCCGCCGCGGCATTGGCCTGTGCCTCGACCAGGGCGTCGACTTCGTCCTCGGCGTCGGCGGCGGCAGCGCGAGTGACACCGCCAAGGCGATCGCCGCCGGCGTGAAACTCAAGGGTGACATTTGGGGCGCCTACGAGGACTTTCACACGCGCATCCCCAACAGCGAGAAGAAGTACGTCGTCCGCGAAGCGCTGCCCTTCGGCGTCGTCATGACCAAAGCCGGCACGGGCTCCGACTTCGACTGCACGAGCGTGATGACCAACTGGGACACGCACGAGAAGCTCATGGTCATTGCCGAGCCGCTGTTCCCGCGGTTCACGGTGTGCAACCCCGAGCTCACCTTCACACTCGGCGCCGACCAGACCGCCTACGGCACGGCCGACATGATGACCCACGTGTTCGAGCAGTACTTCTCGCACACGTCTGAATCGCCGACCCAGGATCGCATCAAGGAGGGCCTGCTCAAGACGATGATCGAGTGCGGCCCCACAGCGATCGCCGAGCCGACCAACTACGCCGCCCGAGCCAACCTGCTGTACTGCGCCAGCTGGGCCTGCAGCCAGCTCGCTCAGGTCGGCGTGGTCAACGACTGGGCCTCGCACCTCATCGAGCACGAGCTGTCGGCGCTGACCGACGTGAACCATGGCCTGGGCATGGCGGTGGTTTACCCCGGGTGGATGCGGCACGTCATCGAAGCCGGCCCCGAGAAGTTCGCCCAGTACGGCGAGCGCGTCTGGGGCATCGACCGCCGCGGCCGCAGCGACCTCGACGTCGGCCACGAAGCGATCGACCGCACGCAGGAGTTCTGGTCGTCGATGGGCATCCCCACGACGCTTGCCGAAGCGGGCGTCAACGCCAACGTCATCCCCCGCGCCGCACGGCAGGCCGTCCGCTTCGGCCCCATCGGAGCCTACCGTCCGCTGGAAGAGCACAACGTCCTCGAAATCCTCAACTCCGTCTCCGGCGTCAACCAACGCTTCCCGGCGCTTGCCGCCGTCTAACCCAATCACCGCCGCCACGCCATAAGCAACTCGATCATCCATTATCCGGACTTTTACCACAGAGGACACAGAGGATATGAAGTTTCTTCAAATCAATTCTTCCTCTCTGTGCCCTCCGTGCCCTCTGTGGTGAATCCCAAGTATTGGAAAAAGGGAATCCAGCCCATGCGACTGATGATCTTCTCCCACGTGGCCCTGTGCTGCCGCGACCTGCACGCCACCGAGGAGTTTTACACCCGCCACTTCGGCTTCCACCGCGCCCGCGCGGTCGGCTCGGGCGACGATGAGGTGGTGTTCCTCAAGATGGAATACTGCGCGACGATGCTCGAGCTGTTCCACGCCAAGGGAAACTCGCCGGCGCCGCCCGCCACGGGCGCCGGGCCCGAGTATCCCGGCGTCCGACACCTGGCGTTCCAGGTGGACGACGTCGACGGACTGCTCGCCGACATCGGCGCCGATGCCAGAGTGACCCAGTCGCCGCTCGACTTCGACAGCTTCATCCCTGGCTGGCGCACCGCCTGGATCGCCGACCCCGACGGCCGCATCGTCGAAATCAGCCAAGGCTACTGCGACGATCCCGCGGCCGCGGCCCTCGCCTTCGAAACCGTGGGCGCCTGACACGCGCCCATTTCCATCGCATTCCACCCGCCCGCAAGGAACAAACCGTGAAGCTCCAAGGCAAGAAAATCGGCGTGCTCCTCGAAAGCGACTTCTACGAGCACGAGATCTGGTACTACCACTACCGCTTCGCCGAGGAGGGCGCCGACCTGCACTTCCTTTCGCGGATGTGGGGCCAGAAGTCCATCGAGTTCAAGGGACACGAGTACCACGCCCCGTTCGAGTGCCACGAGTCGTTCGAGGACATGAGTGACGACGAGCTCCGCAGCTACGACGCGATCATCGTCCCCAGCGGCATGGTCTCCGACCGGCTCCGCTACACCGACAACGTCGCCATCCTGCCGCCCGCCACAGAGTTCCTCCAACGGGCCTTCGCCGAGGAGACGGTCCTCAAGGGCATCATCTGCCACGGCCTGTGGCTGGTCGCCTCGGCGCCCGAACTGGTCCGCGGCCGCAGGCTCACCTGCCACAACAACCTCTACGGCGATGCCGTGAACATGGGCGCCCTCTACACGAACCAGGACGTCGTCGTCGACGGCGACCTCGTGACCGGCCGCACCGGCGGCCACGCTCACCTGTTCGCCGCCAAGATCATCGAAATTCTTTCTCAAGCGGAGGCCCGCCCCTCTGCAAAGGCCGTCCCTCCGCTTGCGTCTTCACTTCGTTAACCCCACGTCTACCAAGTCCCACAAGGACCAACCCATGATCCGTCACATCGCCCTGTTCAACCTGAAGGACCAGGCCGCTGGCAAATCAAAGGACGAGAACCGCCGCCAGATCGTCGCCAACGTCGACCGGCTGCGACTGGAAATCCCCGTGAACAAGCGCGTCGAAGCCGGCCAACAAATCGCCGCGCAACCCGCGCCTTGGGCCGTCGACCTGGTCGTCGTCGCGGAGTTCGAGTCGGTCGCCGACTACGACGCCTACTTCGCCCACCCCGTCCACCGCGAAGCCGCCGCCTTCGCCGCCAGCGTTTCCGACCACGTCGAAGGCATCACCTACGAAAGCACGCTCTCGGCTTGATTCCCTCTCCCTCCGGGAGAGGGCTGGGGTGAGGGAGCGCACCAACACGCGCTGCGCTCAAACCAAGCTCGGCGCCACAACCACCCGCAAGCCCGGCGAAGCATGCGCGCGGGCAAACGCCTCTTCGGCGCGCTCCAGCGGAGCCTGCTCGGCCACTAGCGACGCGAAGGGAAACGCGGCGCCCGGCCCCGCCAGAAACGCCACCGCCGCCTGCAGGTCGCGCGGATGGTAGTTGTGCACGCCGCGCAGCGTGATCATCCGTCGCACGATCGCCTCGGGATCGACGGCGAGCGGCTCGCTCGCCGCCACCGCGCCGGCCAGCACGACTGTGCCTCCCGTGCAAACCAGCGCCAGTCCAGTCGCCGCCGATATCGTGCTTCCCGACAACTCAAGCGCCACATCGGCGCCAACGCCGTCGGTCGCACGCAACACGCCGACATTCAAGCCCTTGTCAGCCGGATCAAACGTCTGCGTGGCGCCAAACGCGAGCGCGCGCTCCCGGCACGCCGGCTGCGGGTCGACGGCGATGACCTGAAGCGCCCCCATTGACCGCGCCATCGCACATGCCATCACCCCGAGCACTCCCGCGCCCAGCACCAAGACGCGCTGGTCCGCAACCGGCCCCGCCGCTCGCAGCACCGCCGCCGTCGTCGCCGCCGAGCAATTGGCCAGCGACGCCACCGCATCCGGAATCCCCTCCGGCAACCGCAGCCAGGCCGTCCCCGGCCGCAGCACCGCGAAGTCGGCCAGCCCGCCTTCCCACCCACGGTCGGGCGCCATCGCCTCGTGCCCATACTTGAACAGTCGCTCGCACTTCTGCGGCAGATCGCGCCGGCAGAAAAAACAGGCGCCGCAGCCGACGACAATCGACCACGTGATGCGATCGCCCGTCGCTGCCGCGTGGCCGGCCAGATCGACGTAGGCCGTCCCCGGCCCGAACGCTTCGATCCGCCCCACGATCTCGTGCCCGAGAATTGTCGGCGTGGCGACGCTCCGCCGACCGGCGTGACTGTGCAGATCGCTGCGGCACAAGCTGCACGTCAACACCCGCACCAGCAGCTCGCCCGCGCGCGGTTCGCCAACCGCCGCACGCACAAGTTCCAACGGTCGCCCCGGCCCATGGAACACGACCGCGCGGCCCGTCATGCCCCGCCCTCCGCGTCGACCCACTCGCCGCCCGTGGGCGCCAGCGCCGGTTCCGCCGCCGCGACTGCGCGCTGCGTGGCCCCATGCGTGGCGAAGTACCGCCAACACGGAACGAGCGCTACGATGCACGCGATCGAAATCGCCCAGGTCAACGTCTCGTAGAAGGCGAAGAAGTCGCCCCCCGGCCGCGCCACGTTTCGCACCAACAGCACCGCCACGTAGCCGAGGTATCCGCACGCGTCGGCCAGATACATCAAGTAGCCGATGTTCGCCCGGTCGCGCGTCATCGCGATCAGCCGCTCGAAAATCGTCGTGTGCACCGCGATGTACGGCAGATACAGCCCCAGCCCCTGGAGCACCATGAACCCAAACGGCGACATCCCGGTGCGCAGCGCCGCCGGCGCCGCCAGCGAGATCACGGGCCCGACGATCGCCAACCCCATCGCAAAGAAAAACGCCCGGCGATTGTCGGCGATCAGCACGGCCGACCCGTTGAGCACCAACACCCCGAGCGCCACGACAAGTTCCGTCCATGCGTACGCGCTGGGGTTCACCTCCACGCCCAACCCCTGCCAAATCTCCGGCGCGAAATCCGACCGCACGCTCCGCAGGATCGTGACCATCACGAACATCGCCACCAGCAATGTCAACCCGACGCCATAGCGACGGAAGAACGCCCGCCGATCGGCCTGCATCATCGGCGCCCGCGCGCTGCGCGCCGCGACGTCGTCCGCCGACGGCGGCGGAATCCGCGACAGCATCCACGCGAATAGCCCCAGCGGCGCGGCGAACAATAGCCCTGCGGCCGCCGGCATCCAGAACTCGCTCACTCCCGCCCTCAGCAGCTCGGCGCCCACGGACTTTGTCACGCCGTCCGCCAAGATAAAACTTGTGCACAGCCCCGCCGCCAGCGCCTCGGTGTGCCGGCGCCCCTCGAGAAAGCCCAGCACCAATCCGAACACCATGCCCAACGGCAATCCGTTGAAGAACAGCCACACAATATTCCACGGCGCCGGCGTCAGCGCAAACCCGACAAGCGCCGCTTCGGCCGCGCCAATCAGCACCAGAAACAGTCCCACGCGCCGCCGTGGATCGAGCTCGGCAATCACCTTGATGCCGATGAACTTCGACGCCATGTACCCGAGTACCTGGGCGACGATCGCGATCGGCTTGTACGCCAGCCCCCAAGCCAGCGCGTCGTCATACCCGGCGACGGTAAACGGCTTGCGAAAGCCGTACATGCAGAAGTAGGCGCCAAACGCCGCGACGACGCACCACGCCGACACCGCCGCCGGTTTCCTCCCCGAGTTGGACGACGTCATGGGCCGCCTTTGCCAGCGATGAGACACCAACGGGACCAATGATCGATGACCCCGATGCCAGCCTATCCGAGCATTTGCCGCCGATCAACTGCAGCAACCTTCGCACGCCGGCCGCAAAATTGATGGCCCGCCCCGTCTTCACCAAAACTTCCACCACGGCTTCCGCGTCACGGAGCCCGACAATGGCCCGCCGTCGTTGCGGTTCGCCGGCAGCCCCGCGGTGGTCGCGTCGCCGCGATAGACGACGATCTGCCCGTCGCCCAGCGTCTGCGTGTACTGGACGACGCCCTCCTTGTCAGTGATCCTGGCAATGTACCCCTGCATGATCCACGGCTCCGCCGCATCAAACGCCGCTTCGATGGTCTCGAACTCGTGGACTTGCTCGTCATGGTCCTTGTTCAGCATCAACTTGTGTGGCATGGCAACCTTACCGCGGCGGCTCGGCGCCGAACCGGAGCATGAGCCGATGCGCCTTCTCGAAGTCGCTCGTATCGACCCCGTGCGGTCTCGCAACGAAGATCCCCGCGTTTTGCCCCTCGACGACCGCCGCCAGGAAATTCGTAAATCGCGGATAGAACACGTAGCTGCCCGTCTCGCGGAAATGAAAGAAGAACGAGCCCTCCGCCTCCGACCTGCCCGGATCGAAATAGTATCCATCGCCGGCCAGGTCGATGATGATCTCGATCCACGCCTTCTCATGCCCGACCAGCGCCTCGGTAAGCGCTCGTTGTTCGGGGCTTTGGGCCGCCGCTTCGCGCCGTTTCGCGTCACGACGCGCGAGCGCATCTTCCAGCGGGACAAATTCATGATTCGGAAACGCGGCGATTCCAGGAAAACGCGGCGTGCCGTTTCGCCAGCGATAGAGCGCCCGTAGATCGGCGGTCAGCTTGACGCCGTGTTCCTGTTCCAGCTGGTCAATCTCGGCGTCGCTCAAGCCCGGCTGCAGCGCCGCAAGTACGGCGGGAGCGTCCCCACGAAGAGAGTTTTCGTAGGTCGCGAGCAGGTCCTCCACGGGCCCGCTTACCGCGATTGGCATCGGCGGAGCCGGCGGGTAGAGCTGTTCACGCGAGGGAATCGAGAGCATGGAGTGAAGCACTGCCGGATCATCCTGCCGCCAAAGGACAGCCACGGCTGCCAAGATCGCGATGGCGATCGCCGCCGTCGTCAAGAATTGCCGCATGACCGCCTCCACTCAACATCAATCCGCCGTTACCGCGCAGCTCCGTCCGATTCTGTTGGCCGGCATCGCGCGCGATGCCGAGCGCACGCCCTCTGTCCGCTGACTCACTAACCCACCGAGCCGTTCGGACTCGCCAGCACCATCGCATAACCATCCGGATCGCGCAACCAAATCTCCCGGTGATTCGGTCCCCCGTCGCCATCGGACGGGCCTTCGCTCACAAAGCACCACGCCTGCCGGCGCAGCGCCCCGCGACCGCAACCCGCTACGTCCCAACAACTCCGCCGGATCAAACATCCCAGCGACGGCTGCGGCACCGGTTCGACGACTTGATGCTGACGGCCATTTGGGGGTTAGGCGGTCCAGATCCAGACTCCGGCATTTCCGAAGCCGACGATGTCCTCACGGCGGTCGCCCGTTAGGTCGGCGAGGAAGCGCGGGTGGTATTCGACTCGCCAGCCGCCGGCATTGTATCCGAAGTTCCCGACGACCATCTGTGGCCCCTGGAAAGTGCCGTTGCCGTTGTTGAGCGAGACCCAGACCCCGGCATTGCCGAAGCCGACGATGTCTGCGCGGCCATCGCCGGTCAAGTCGGCGAGGAAGCGCGGGTGCATGTCAACACGCCAGCCGCCGGCGTTATAGCCGAAATTCCCGACGACCAACTGTGGCGCTTGGAAGGTGCCGTTGCCGTTGTTGAGCGAAACCCAGACCCCGGCGCCTCCGAAGCCGACGATGTCCGTGCGGCCGTCGCCGGTCACGTCCGCGAGGAAGCGCGGGTGCTGGTCCACCCGCCAGCCGCCGGCGGAATAGCCGAAGTTCCCGACGACCAGCTGTGGCGCCTGGAAAGTGCCGTTGCCGTTGTTGAGCGAGACCCAGACACCGGCATTGCCGAAGCCGACGATGTCTGCGCGGCCGTCGCCGGTCAAGTCGGCGAGGAAGCGCGGGTGCCGGTCGACTCGCCAGCCGCCGGCATTGTAACCGAAGTTCCCGACGACCAACTGTGGCGCTTGGAAAGTGCCGTTGCCGTTGTTGAGCGAGACCCAGACCCCGGCGTTTCCGAAGCCGACGATGTCCGCCCGACGGTCGCCCGTTACGTCGGCAAGGAAACGCGGGTGCTGCTCGACCCGCCAGCCGCCGGCGTTGTAGCCGAAGTTCCCGACGACCAGCTGTGGAGCTTGGAAGGTGCCGTCGCCATTGTTGAGCGAAACCCAGACCCCGGCGTTTCCGAAGCCGACGATGTCCGCCCGACGGTCGCCTGTGAGGTCGGCAAGGAAGCGCGGGTGCATGTCAACACGCCAGCCGCCGGCGGTATAACCGAAATTCCCGACGACCATTTGAGGATGTCGCGTATCGTAGCGCGGCGGGGCAACCACAGAGGGGTGCTTGTAGTTTTTCGCCACCTGTTGGTTTTCCGGCGGAGCCCAAGGCCGAACGGTGGGCGGCACGCCCGACCACGGTCTGATATCGCTGTTCAGCCCCGGATTGCCGCTTTCGGATCCATAGACCGTAGTCGGGTTAAGTCTTTCGGAGTGGCCGGGCACGGTCTGCCACAATGCGAAGAGTCGATCGACATTTGAATGCAGCAGGAACACGAAGGGATCCCTGAAAGACACATGCGCGCTCCCCATGCTTACGAAGCCGTGCATGCGGTTGTGGACGCCTTCCAACAGCCCTCGCATCGACGGGTAATCCGGCGCGTTCACGATCGCCGTGTCCTCAGAAACCGATGCGGGGGATCCAGACACGAATCGAACGACGGTTTGCGGTGGGTCGGCGGCGTTGCCACCCGCCCCATCCCGATGGGGATTGGCGCCCGGTACGTAATATCCGGCGCTCAGCCAGGGTTCGCTAATCGCGGCGCTGATCGATCCGCCGTATCCCATGAAGCTCGCCGTGAAGAGATTTAACGTCCCGGTCGCCCCCCCGCCCAGGTTCGCGTTGGGGATGGCGCGCGGGTCTTGCGTCCAATCCCAGTAGTGCAGGGAAAGTTGCGGATTAACGGCCCGAAGCATCGCCTCCATTCGATTGACGAGCTCCCGGTGCCACGGCAGGAATTCGGGGCCGCCGTGGACGTGCGTCGCTGCGTGGATTTCATCTTGTTTGAACCACCAACTGACTCCGCCCGGAATCGGATCCGTTCTGCTCCCGGGGAAAAACTGGCGGTTCAATGCGATCAGCGCGTCGCGAAGCAGCGCCCGCTCGGTTGGGTCTACGGAGGCGATGTTACGACGGATGCCATCTCCGAGTGCCATAGCTCCCTCCAATCGTCAACAGCGGTTTGAGAACGGCGACAACAATACGGCGTTGTCGCACCGTCAAACAGAGAATTCGACACACATCGTGTGCCTAAGATCGCCTTAGACACACCGCCAGCAGCACACGACCGATTGACGGGCGCTGGCCGTTCGTGCATGTAGGCTAAGAAATGCTGCCAAGTCGCGAGACTCCCCACACGATGTGAACCTACTAACCTCCGGAGCCGGAAGCAATGTTTATCACTAATCCCCGCAAAAATTGCTCGGCGGAACACGCGCGCTTGTGGTTCTTGCGTTGCGCCCTGTGTGGCGAAGAAGCCTGCATGGACTGCGTCGACGATTTTCGCCGCTTCATCGTTCTCCGCCGCATGCGCCATCCGTCGAGACGAGACAACGCCACATTGAAGCCGGTCACACAGAATTGGCGGTTCGCAGGTGAGTCTTGACGAAGAAACTCCTCATACGCGGCGCGCAAGTCCTCCATGCATCCAGAACCCGCCGTCACATCGCAGCTCGGCCCGCTGCTGTGAGCCGGCGTCGCGAGCGATGCTGAGCGCACGCCCCATGTCCGCGGACTCACTCACCCCGCCGAACCGTCCGGACTTGCCAGCACCACCGCATAACCCTCCGGGTCGCGCAACCAAATCTCCCAGTGATTCGGTCCCCCGTCGCCGTCTGGCGGATTGCGGTGACGCGGCAGCACGACCTCGGCGTTCAGCTCCACCGCGCGGGCGACGGCCGCGTCGAAGTCCTCGACTTCAAACCACAGCAGCACGCCGTTGCCGTAGGGCCGGTTGTCGGGATCGCCGATCCGCCCGTGATGATGCTCCACCTCGAAGTGGTGCAATTGCATGATCAGCTTGCCGTCGCGGTCGACCAGCCGCTCATACTCCCGGCCGCCGTGGTCGCTACGACACCCCAGCAGCCGCTGATACCACCGGCTGCTCGCTTCGACGTCGTGCACGGCGATCATCGGTTGCGGTCTCATGGTCTCCGCTCCCATCGCCAAACGCGGCCATCTTCGGGGTCCGTCACCTCGCCGAGCAGCTCGAATCCGCACTTCGTCAGCACTCGGCACGACGCATTGTTCTCCGGCAGCGTGTGAGCTCGCACGAACTTCACCTGCTCGCTGCCCAGCGCAAACTCCACGCCCGCGGCCGTCGCCTCCGTGGCGTATCCGCGACACCGATAGGCGGGTGCGACGCCGTAGGCGATCTCAACCATCCCCGCCTCGTCCGGCGGCCCCTTGAAGCCCAAGCTCCCAATCACGATGCTCGACTCCCGGTCAACGATGGCAAACCCATGCAGCCACGGGTCGGCGGCGGTCGACGCCTTCACCATCTCCAACCATGCCGGCGAAACCTGGTCGAGGTCGGCGGGCTCGACGAGCTCTTCGGCCACGGGCATTCCTAGGTGCGCCTCAAGCGCCCGCGGCCCATCGAGCATCGCGAGCACTCCCGCGGGAGTTTGCGGCAGCAGTCGCAGGCGCTGCGTTTCGATGGCAAGTTCTGTCACGATCCCCTCCTCTGACTCGTTGGCTGCTTACGCCCATCACGCCACCGACGCAAACTCCGGCGCGTACCGCACCAGGCCCGCGCCCACCGGCAGCCCGTCCGGCGCCAACTCCAGCGCCTGAAACGCCGGCCCGCCGCCGTACTCGTCGCTCAGTCCGAACTCGGACGCAGCGCGGAACCCGAACCGCCCATAGTATCCCGGCTCGCCTAACACGACCGCCCACTTGAAGTCCGCGGATCGGCAGGCGTCCAACCCGGCGCGAATCAACTCGGCCGCAATGCCGCGACAGCGATGCGACTGGATCACCCCGACCGGCGCCAGGCCCGCGCCAATCGCACCGGTTGCCGCCATCACCGGGCTGAACGCCACATGGCCGACGACCGCGCCGTCGACTTCGGCCACCAGCGACGCCGTCAGGC
>JBIOVA010000062.1:0-5949 GCA_044867485.1 Lacipirellulaceae bacterium
GTCTGGGTGGCACGCCCAAGGTCCGCCGCAGGGCGTGGTGAATCATCGCCGGTCCACGCCCTGCGGAAGACCTTGGGCGTGCTACCCATCACGTTGACGCCGCGGACCTGCCGTTTGAGAATTGGTAATTAGCGCTCGCCATCACCTCCGACGCCCGCCCGCCGCCATGTCTCACCGCAATCTGCTCCTCCTGCTGGGAGCCCTGCTCGTCTCCTACGCTTGCTACGCCCGGGCCGAACAGAACCCCTACGCGCGCTACGTTGCCGCGGGGTTCTCGATCATCGACCGCTGGGCGCTGGAGAATGTCCCCGACCAGGAGCTGTTCAACGCCGCCATGGACGGCATGGTCGGCGTGCTCCACAAGTACCACGACGAGCACTCCGAGTTCATCGACGCCGAACGCCAGGAAGCCTTCCGCGAGGATTTCCAACAGGAGTTCGGCGGCGTCGGATTGCGACTCTGGATGCTGGGCGACCCCAAGCTCCCCACCGTCATCGGACTGCCCGAGCCCGGCACGCCTGCCGCGGAGGCCGGGGTGCGCCTCGGCGATCGCGTGCAGGCCGTCGACGGCAAAGGCACCGCCGGCATGACGCTCGAGCAAGTCACCGACTTGATCCGCGGCCCCGTCGACACCTCCGTCACGCTCACGCTCCGGCCGCCCGGCGAAGCACCGACGCGCGACGCGAAGATCCAGCGCGGCGTCATCACCGTCGAGTCCGTGCTGGGCGACCTCCGCGGGCCCGACGGCAAGTGGAATTACTTGATCAGCGAGCAACCGCGCATCGCCTACGCTCGCATTACCAAGTTCGGCGACAAAACGGCTGCCGAGATCGCCGCGATCCTGCAAGAGCTCAACGAGGGCGACGCCCGGCTCGACGGCATGATCCTCGACGTGCGCGACGACGGCGGCGGCGCCCTCGACGCGGCCGTCGCCATCAGCGACCTGTTCCTCCGCGCCGGCCAGACGATCGTCACCACCCGCGGCCGCGACGAAGAAGTCCGGGACCGCTACCTCTCCACCGGCGCCGGCGACGACAAGCTGCCGCTGGCCATCCTCATCGACCGCAACAGCGCCAGCGCCAGCGAAATCCTCGCCGCCTGCATGCAGGATCACGGCCGCGCGGCCGTCGTCGGCGAGCGGTCCTACGGCAAGGGCACCGTCCAACGGCTGATGCGGATCGAATCGGGCCGCAGCCTGCTCAAGCTCACCAGCGCCACCTACTGGCGCCCCAGCGGCAAGAACATTCACAAGATGCCCGACGCCGGCGCCGACGCCCAATGGGGCGTCTCGCCCGATCCCGAGTTGGCCGTCCCCTTGAACGACGCCGAGTACGACGCCTGGCGGCTCTACCGCATCCGCCGCGATCTGATCGGCGACGCAGTCGACTCGGAACTCGCCACCGCGCTAGACCTTGCGGGCGGCGCTGCGCCCAACGATTTCGTCGATCGCACCCTCGAGCGGGCCATCGACTCTCTGCAAGCACGCGCGGCGCGGTAGGCCCCTGGTCGCGTCCTACTCGTCACCCCGAGGTCCGCCGAGGGGTCCGGTCGGCACACCTTGCGGTCGGACGCCTCGGCAGACCTCGGCGTGACGGGCGGCGAGCAACCCGCAAATCTTGCCCCGTCGGCCCACTCGCTGACTGCTTGCAAGGCAGTTTGAACTTTCTTCTCGCGCCGGCGCCGGCGCCGCCGAGCCGACAGCCGTCGCGGACGCCACGAAAATGCGGCAAATCCCGCGTTCGCCGCCCCGCGCTCCGATTTGGCACGCCGCGTGCTTTTGGTCTTCGCCGTCAAGCGACGACCGATTGCGTCGCCCTCGTCACCACATCTCATGTCCAAAACCGCGGCCGCGAGGGATGCGGCCGCCACAGAGAAGAGAAAGGAATTTCAACATGGTCGCGCCGCTTTCCACCAGCCAGCGCATCGTCTGCACCGCCGTCCGCATCGACGAACCCGGCGTGTCGCGCGGCAACCGCCTGGCCTTCAAGCCCAGCGCCCTGGTCCCCTGGGCCGACCCGTATATCGCCGGCCTTGTGCGTCGGCTGCAAAGCGAGGTGCGCTTCGAGCGCGCCGCCGTGGCCGAGCCGCTGGCCGTCGCCCCGCACGCTGACCTGGAGCCGCCCACCCCGTCATTCGAGCCCGATTGGGACGCCTGGGATCAACCCCGTTGGCACATCGACGACGAGCCGACGGAGTGAAAAAAACCCGACCCAATCCCGCAGGGAGAGGGAGCCAAACCTGTAAGCACGGCCCTTCCCGTCCGAAAAGGTCCGTTCCGCTAAGCGCCCCTCCTCTCACCAGGGAGGGGCATTTTTTTGCGAAAACTGCGAAAGGATTCGCCATGCTCACATTCCTCGCGGCGTGCTTGGTGCGCGCCGGTCGTCGCCGGTGGCTGGATCGCCCGCTCATGCGGGGCCCCATGATTCAAGCCCTGATGCGTCCGTGGCGTCGGCGGCCGCCAGAGCTCGCAGCTCCGCCGCAATGAACACCGACCCGGCGATGCACACGAGCTCGTCGTCGGCGACAGAACTCCGCGCCAGCCGCCACGCCTCGGCCGGCGTCGCGCATTGCCGCAAATGGTCGCCGCCGGTCGGCCGCCCGAGCCGCGCGAGTTCCTCGCCGCAGAGCGCCATGAGTTGAGCCGCCGGCACGGCCCGCGGGTTCTCCAGGTACTGCGTGACCACAATCCGTGCAAAGTACGGCGCGAGCACGCGCAGCATCCCGGCCGCGTCCTTGTCGCGCGACGAGGCGAACACCAGCACGCGCCGCCCGCAGGCAAAGCTCTCCCGCAGGCATTCGACCAACGCTTCGACCGACGCCACATTGTGCGCCACGTCGAGCACCACAGTCGGATGGCGCCGCACGACCTCGATCCGCCCGGCCAGCGCCGCAGTCGCCAGGCCAGAGCGCAGCGCGTCGGTCGAGACGAGCCACCCTTGCCGCCGCAACTCGCCGACAATCGCCAAGGCCAGCGCTGCGTTGGCCGCCTGATGCCGGCCCAGCATCCGCAGCTCGGCGTCCTGCAGCTCCCGCGGCGCGTCGGCGCTATGCGACGCAAAATCGAGCCGCCCGGCCGCGGCCCGCTCGTCGACCTCGCGCGGCGGCCGGTAATCGAATTCGAAGTCCCGCCCCGCCTCGATCAACCGCGACCCGCGCTGCCGCGCCATCTCGGCAATCGCGCCGCGGGCCTGCTCGTCCATCGGCCCGATAAGCACGGGCACGCCGGGCTTGATGATCCCGCCCTTCTCCGCGGCAATCTTCGCCGTCGTGTCACCCAGTTGCCGCGTGTGGTCAAGGCTAATGCTGGTGATCGCGGTGACGACCGGCTGGCACACGTTGGTCGAATCCAGCCGCCCCCCCAGCCCCACCTCCAACACGGCCGCGTCCACCTGCCGGTCGGCGAAGTGCATGAGCGACATTGCCGTGGTGATTTCAAAAAACGTCGGCCGCTGCGACGGGTCGCCGCTCGCCGCGGCCCCGGCATCCATCTGCTCGACGACGGGCCGCACGCGATCGACCAACCCGACCAGTTCGTCCGCCGAGCACGGCTGCCCGTTCACCGCGAAGCGCTCTTCGAGCCGCTCCAGGTGCGGCGAACTGTACAATCCCACGTCGTACCCTGCCGCGTGCAGCATCGCCGCCACGAGCGTGGACGTGGACCCTTTTCCCTTGGTCCCCGCGATATGCACAATCGGCAGCCCCGCGTCGGGATTGCCGAGCCGGTTGAGCAGCGTGCGCATCCGGTCGAGCTTGAGCGTCCGGTCGCCGTACGGCAGCACGGCCACCCGCTCGTAGTTGATCCGCCCGAAGAGGTAAGAGATGGCCGCGTCGTGCGGCGAGATTTCAACGCTGGACATCGCGCGGCTCGGACGGAGTGAGGATACGTGGCAACAACCCACGTTATCCCGCGCAAAGCAACGCCCGCAAGGGACGCGTCCGGATGGCACGCCCTAAGGTCCGCCGCAGGGCGTGGTTAGATCACGCACGACCACGCCCTGCGGAAGACCTTAGGGCGTGCCACGCGCAACAAAAAAAGGGCCGACGAGGTGCGGGAAACCTCGTCGACCCTCGGAGGGGGAGACTCGGACATTTTTGTCATGCCGCGTGGACTGCCGTAACGGCTCACTTCGCGGCTGACACGACACGGGAGCCAAAAGCTAAAAAGGCGCCACTTCTCCTTCCCATCCCGGCCAGCCATCCCCTCTCCGCCGCAAGCGATTGCGCCATAGAGGTTTGCGTCTCGAAAGAAACGTCAAATCTGCTTGCATCTTCACGACGCCCCATCCCCCATCTTGTAAATTCTGGCAATCTGCGTTGTAAGCCTTACCCACCCCGCCACCTGACAACTCCGAAACTGCCCCGAACCTGCCAGCATCCCCGCCGTACAGGGGTTGTTGTCCCCGTCTGGGCTACCGCTTCGCGCCGACCCGGCTATCATCCGCCCTTCTCCCACCCCTCCGCTCCCCGCGCCGCTTGCCATGCTGGCCCTCGAACACGTCCGCAAGAGCTACATCGAGCCCACGGGCGAGCCATTGCCCATCCTCGACGTGCCGCGGCTGGCCATTGGACCCGGCGAGCAGGTGGTCCTCCGTGGTCGCAGCGGCTGCGGCAAGACGACGCTGCTCAACTGCATCGCCGGCCTCACCACGGTCGATTCCGGCAAGATCGAGATCCACGGCCACGACGTGACCCGACTTCCTGAGGCGGTTCGCGACCGCTTTCGCGCTCGACACATTGGCTTCGTGTTCCAGACGTTCAACCTGCTTCCAGGGTTCTCGGCGCTGGAGAACGTCATGCTTGGCATGACGTTCACCGGCATGCGACCCGACGCCGATCGGGCCCGGCAACTCCTGGCCGACGTCGGCCTTTCGCACCGGCTCACCCACAAGCCGCGGGCCTTGAGCGTCGGCGAGCAGCAGCGCGTCGCCGTGGCCCGAGCGTTGGCCAATCGCCCCGTGCTCCTGTTGGCGGACGAACCCACCGCCAACGTCGATCCCGCGCACCAGCAACAGGTGATCGACCTGCTGCGCGAAGCCTGCCGCCGCGAAAAGATTGCGATGCTGCTGGTCACGCACGCCACGGAAGTCGCCGATCAATTCGAACGCGTCGAGCACTTGGAGCAGGTCAACCGGGCGGCGGTGATGGCATGAGCGACTCGCGGCACAATTCGAGCGTCGTCGGCAACGTGCTGTCGCTCGGCAAGAACTACGGCAAGATCGCCTGGCGAAACATCGAGCAACGGGCCCTCGCCTCGTCGCTCACAGGCTTGTCGATGGCCCTCGGCGTGGCGCTGCTGGTTCTCGTGCTGGTGATCCATGAGGTCGTCGTCGGGCAGCTCTCCAACGACGCCCAGGGCTACAACTTCATCATTGGCTCGGCCAAAGGCAGCCAATATGAAGTGGTGCTCACCACCGTATTCCACCTCGGCAAGCCGCTCTACCCATTTCCCTACAGCTACTATCGCAAGTTCGTCGACGGCGAGTACGCCCAGCTCGCCGACGCGGCCGTGCCGGTGTGTCTGGGCGACAGTTTCGCCACGCCCAGCGGCCAACTGTTCCGCGTCGTCGGCACGACGCCCGACATGTTCGACAAGCTCGCCTACGGCGCGGACGACGACGGTACGGAAAAGAATTACAAGTTTTCGTCGGGCCGCAACTTCAATTCCGACGAATTCTTCACCGCGGTGGTCGGCTCCGTGGCCGCCAACCGTAGCGGCCTGAAGGTGGGGTCGAAGTTCCGCCCCACGCACGGCATCAGCGCCGAGGGGGACAAGCACGACGAATTCGAAGTGGTGGGCGTCCTCGCGCCCACCGGCACCGCCAACGACCGGGCGGTGTTCATCAACATCGAAGGGTTCTACCTGCTGGAGGGCCACGCCTCGACGCCCGAAGAGGGCGACGAGGAATCCACAATCGCAGGATCCGCGACGGCGCGCCCCGCTTCAGCGGG
>JBIOVA010000063.1:0-4243 GCA_044867485.1 Lacipirellulaceae bacterium
GACCAGGTAGGTGCGTTTGTTGTAGACGAACATGCCCATCGTCACAGCCGTCGCGAGTCCCAGCACAACCCACGCGGCAAGTCGAAGGAACGATCGTCCGTCGTAGAATGCACTCTGGCGGTCAGTCACCAGCACCGCCACCGCCAGGGCCCACGCGGCGAGGATGCCCATGGGGAGTTCGTAGTAGTCGGCCAGCACGAGCGGGGCGACAATTCCCGCGAGGAATCCGCCAATGGCCCCGCCGCCGGCAATGCACAGGAAGTAGGCGGTGAGTCGGCGCGGCGGCGGGCGCATGGCGGCCAGCTCGCCGTGGCAGACCATCGTCAACGCGAGCAGCAACGCCAAATTCAGGGCGACTTGCACGGGGTAACTCATCGAGTTGCCGTAGTGCCAGGACGACGCGACGCCGAGCGCGAGAAAAGACATCGCCGGGAGCCACACGCGGCGGCTGTACCAACGGCTGCTCTCGAAGGTGAGGATGAAGCTTACCAGGTAGACGACCATCGGGGCGATCCACAGCAGGGGGATCGAGGCGACGTCCTGGCAGATGTAGGTGGTGACGCTCAGCAGCACAACCGAGGCGCAGGCCGGGAGGGCGATCCAGAAGAATGTCGTGAGCCAGGGGCTTCGGCCATCGTCGGGCTCCTGGTCGGCGGAATCGGGCTCCGCTTCCCTTGGCGCCGCGACGCGGAGCGACTGGAAGCCGCTGACGGCGCACATGAGTGCGAACGCCGCGAACAGGACGGACCAAACGACGCCTTGACGGGCGACGCCGAGGTTCGGCTCGACCGCCAGCGGATAGGTCACCAGTGCGGCGAGCGAGCCAAAGTTCGACAGTGCGTAGAGTCGGTAGGGCGTGCGGCCGGGGTTAGCCCGGGCGAACCAAACTTGCACCAGCGGCGCGGTCGCCGAGAGCATGAGGTAGGGCAGCCCCACGCAGCCGGCGAGCATGCCGAGGATTCGCAGGGCGGGCTGATTTGGCGAGTCCGGCTTCCACACGTCGCCGGGCACGACGGACGCGACGGCGACGAGGGCCACGGCCGCGGCGAGCAACGCGACGTGAAGGAACACTTGCCGCGCGGGGCGGAGCAGTCGCGTGGCGAGATGGGCGTAGGCGTAGCCGGCAAAGAGCGCGGTCTGGAAGAAGAGCATCGTGGTCGTCCAGACGGCCGTGCCCCCGCCAAACCAAGGGAGGATCCGTTTGGCGACCATCGGCTGGACTTGGAAGAGCAACCAGGCGCTGACAAGCGTGGTGGCGGCCAGCGCCCCATTCAGGCCGGCATTTTGCGGCGGCTCCGGCGACGCGGTGGGAGGCGTCTGGCGGCGTTGCTTGGCGGGCGCGTGCTTCATCCGGCTAGACTTCTGGGCACAGCCGCAGCGGGGGCAGTCCCCACATCGGGGACCGCGTCGTCCGCTGCCTGTACGCCAACTTAGCACGCCATGGAGTGAAAGAGCACCCGCCTGCGCCTGGGCGGGTCTTGCGCCTAGCCGCCGAAGGGATTGGGCAGGTTGCCGAGATCGATCTCGAGCTTTTCGCCCTGCAACTTCTCAAACTCGGCCCGTTGTTCGTCGGTCATGACGGCGGCGTACAGGTCATTCTGACTGGCGATCATTTCGTCGATTTTCTTCGTGGCTTCCTCGTCGCTGAGGCTTTGCCAGTCAACGCCGGCATTGCGGAACTCGTCAAAAATCTTGGTTCGCACGTCGGCCAGTTTGGTCGCTTGCTCCGCAGTGATTTTGAGAGTCTCAGCGATCTTTTCGTCGAAGAGAGCGGTTGGACCGTTGGCCTGGGCGTAAATCTGCTGCAGCCGCGCTTGCTGTGTTTCGTCAAGGGCTTCATTGAACTGGGCGGCAATGTCGTTATTGAGTTCGGCCATGTCGTCGCGAATGCTCTCGAAGTCGCCGGCGGCCTCTTGCCACAGGGCGCCGCGCTCTTCGTTCAGCGTGTCGTACAGGTCGAGCATCTTGTCCTTCTGCTCGTCGGTCAGTTTGAGATCCTTCTCGACTTCCGTGAGCTGGGCGAGAGCCACCTGATGATAGGGGCGAAACAGGCGAATAAATCCGGCGCGCTGCGCGTGAGTCGATGGCGCGAGGGCGGCGACAATGACGGCGACGGCGGGCAGGATCCACAAGGGGCGGTACATGAGTTTCATGGCAGGCCCTGTTCTGCGTCCACGACGCGACGAAGTAATGAGGGGGCGAGAAGCGGCGCCTCGCGGGCGGGCGCCGTCGACAGGAGCGTCGTTATACCACGTCGGCGGCGGGAGGTCGCGGCGCGGATCGGGAAGACGCAAAAACGGAAAAACGCCGCGCCCCAGCGACACAGGGACGCGGCGTTGATTGCTGGATCAACGCGTCGTCTTGCCGGGCGTCGGCGCTGCCGCCGGGCTATTCTTCAACCGCGGGGCGGCCACTGCCAGCGCCGCCCGCATCGTCGCCGCCCGCATCGTCGCCGCCGCGTCGGCCGCCGCCTCCTCCGCCAAAGCCGCCGCCGCGTCCGCCGCGGCCGCGCTGGAGCGGCTCAAGGTCGACTTCGAGCGCCTCGCCCTTCAGCTCGTCGAATTTCGCCCGCTGCGCGTCGGTCAGCGCGGCAAGCAGGGCGGCGTCGCGGGCTTTGGCGAGCTCGTCAAGCTTTTCACGACGCTCGTCGTCAGTCATGTCCTGAAAGTCCTGGAACGAATCGAACATGGCCTGGCGTTGCTCGTCGGCGACTTCAGCGAGCTTCGCTCTCTCGTCGTCGCTCAGTTCGAGGGCGTCGGCGATGGCGGCATTGTTGAGGGTGGCCGTGCCATTGACCTGGGCGAAGATGCCGAGGATGCGGGCGTCCTGAGCGTCATCGAGGATTTCGTTGAGCCGGGAGGCGAAGTCGGCGTCGAGTTTGGCTTGGGCCTCGCGGGCTTCGGGGCTGAATCCGCCGCCGAAGCCGCCGCCTCCGCCGCCACGCTGGGCGCGGCGTTCGTCGCGATACTCGTCGTTGAGATCGGCGACCTTCGTTTTTTGCTCGTCAGTGAGTTTGAGATCGGCCTGGACTTCGGGGAGCGTGGCGAGCTCGACTTGGTGATTGTTGCGAAAGCCGCGGCCGAAGCCTCCGCGGCGGCCGCCCCCGCGTCCGCCGCCTTGGGCCCATGCGGACTCGGCATGGAGTGCCACGAGGCTTAGTCCGATGACGACGCACGCGACGCGACGTAAGCAGCGGTTCATACGGGACCCCTTTCGAAAACCGAGAACAGAACGGAGAGGAGAACGATGCGGGCCGCCAACGGCCAGGCGGTCGGCCAATCTGCGGCATGCCGGCCGCCGACAAGACGCAATTGCAACACAGTCCGCCGCGTTTTTGTACCCCGCGCTCCGGAAAAAGTTCTTTCCCGGCGGGAACGGATTCGGCAGATGGCGGCGGGCTGGGGCGCCGGGTTGCCGAAGCCCTGCTTTTGGGGGGTTGACGACCCTGGCGAGAATCTGCGGGTTAGCTCGACCTGCCGGCACTGCGCGCTGCGAGGCGGCGTCGCGGGGGGCGGCCAGGCGCCGTTGTGAACATTGATCTCGACAAACTGTCAAGATCAGCTACAATGATCCACGACAAGCGGGGTCTGTGCGTTCGCAGCGGCGGCCTATCGCTCGTCTGGTCTGCACGAGGATTAGGGAGTTTGCATTCAGGTTTGGGTGAGTCGGCTACTCTCGCGGCGATTCGTTTCTTCTAAAAAAGGCGCCGCGCCGTTTCCTCCCGACTGGCCCTAGGTATCGCGCCTTCCTCGACTGACCGGTTGCCCTCGCAGGACTCCAGGCTTTCGCGGAAACGGCGCCGCTTGGAGTGAGTTTGATGAAGCTGTACGTGGGTAACCTTTCGTATTCCACCACGCAGGACACGCTCTACAACGAGTTTGGAGCGCATGGCAGCGTGGAGGAAGTGGCCGTCATTACCGATCGCGAAACGGGTCGTCCCCGCGGCTTCGCGTTCGTGACGATGAACAACGACCAGGAGGCGCGCGCGGCGATCGAAGCGATCAACGGCGCTGAGGTCGACGGCCGCACGGTCACGGTAAATGAAGCGCGTCCGAAGACCGATCGCGGCGGCGGTGGCGGCGGCGGCGGCTACGGCGGCGGGGGCGGCGGACGCGGAGGGGGCGGCGGCGGTCGCGGGAAGTGGTAATCGAGCGACTGGCTGGCAACGCCTGACGCAAGACGAAATCAACGAAACGCTCGCCGTGCGATGGACGCACGGCGAGCGTTTTTTTGTTGCGGCGTC
>JBIOVA010000064.1:0-40094 GCA_044867485.1 Lacipirellulaceae bacterium
ATGCTTTGCGCACTTCTTTGCGCCTTCGCGCCTTTGCGTGAGACCATCATGAGTGTAATGGCAAAAACCATGGCCAAGAAGAAACCTGCCGCCGCCGTCGCCAAGAAACCGCCGGTGAAGCTCACGCCGCGGGACAAGAAGACCAACGAGTCGCTTGTCGGGCTCGCCGACCGCGTGGTGACGGCCGCCAAGGGGCGGCGCGATCCGTACGTCGAAATCCCGTCGCGCACGCTCGCCAATGTGCGGTACTCGGCCCGCAAGCGCATCATCGAGATGGGCAATGCCAAGAATCGCCGGCAGCTCTTTGACCTGTCGCAAGCCAAGGCGTACATGCGCACCATGCTTGTCGCAAAAGGCTGCAAAGAGCTAATTGACCAAGGCAAGTCGACAAGTTTGCGGGGACTGTTTTATTCGCTCAAAGGTGACATCGAAGGCACGAAAGAAACAACATTTGACGACCAGTCTGAATGCGATCCCATTGTCGAAGACGTCGAGGTCTTGCTCAGTTCAATACGAGAAGAGCTACATATCTTCGCAGAAAACAAGGGCTCAATGGTTGGCAACATCGTCATCACCGACCGTGGAGACGAGATCGATTGCAGCCGCATGGGGTCTGGAGGTTATTCGATTCCATCAATCGTTGAGCCGGAAGTGATTGAACTCGACCCCAAGAAATGTGCGGCGCGATTTGTCCTCCACGTTGAAAAAGGCACAGTCTGGCAACGATTCAACGAGGATAAGTTCTGGCGAACCAATAATTGCATCCTCACTCACGGCGGAGGGCAACCGCCTCGCGGCGTGCGTCGGTTGCTTTATCGTTTGCACCACGAATTGAAACTTCCTATCTATTGCCTTCTGGATAACGATCCATGGGGGTACTACATCTACAGCGTCATCAAACAAGGTTCTATCAACCTGGCATTTGAAAGCCAGCGAATGGCCATACCGGAGGCGAAGTACTTGGGCCTCCGAAGCATTGACCTAGAACGTTGCCAGCTCCCCAACAGCGTCAAGATCTCGCTCTCGGACAACGACAGAAAGCGACTCAAACAAGTTGCAAAGTACCCGTGGTTTGAAAAAAAGCGAGAGTGGCAGAAGGAGTTTCAGAAGATGTTGGCAAACGACTTCAAGCTAGAAGTCGAATCACTCATCAAAAAGGACATCAGCTACGTGACCGAGGAGTACGTGCCGGCGCGGCTGCGGGAGCAGGATTGGCTAGATTGAGCGGGACCGCGGCCGACGTATAATGGACTTCTCGAAACCCCTCAGCAGATAGCGCCCCGCCGGCAGCGAGCCATGTCGACCGACGTTTTTCCAACGCCGCAATTTGCACCCGTTGTGGGCGAACCCGCCTGGGACGTGGCCCTGCTTTACCCGCTGCAGGGCGGCTGGTCGGAGGAAGCCTACCTGGATATCACCCTCTCGCAAAACTGGCTCATCGAGTACTCCGACGGCTGCATTGAGGTATTACCCATGCCGACGATCGAACACCAGCTGATCGTCAAGTTCCTGCTGAAGGCGCTCGAAGCTTTCACGGAACCGCGAAACTTGGGCACGGTGCTATTTGCTCCGCTGCCCGTTTGGCTGATGCCGAAAGAATATCGCGAGCCGGACCTGATCTTCAACTTTGGCGATAGCCACATCGCAAGCAACCGAAAATATTACGAAGGCGCCGATCTCGTCATGGAAATCGTTAGCAGTGACGACCGCTCGCAAACTCGCGACTACGAGATCAAACGCCAAGATTATGCCAAGGCCGGCATTCGAGAGTACTGGATTGTCGACCCGCAACAGCAGCGCGTCACGGTCCTCGCACTTGACGGCGCTGAGTACAGCGAGCACAACGTGCTTCAAGCCTCCGGACAGGCAACGTCGAAGTTGCTTGACGGTTTCGAGATCGAAGTTGCTGCGATATTTCAGGCGGGAAAATTTTGACGAGAAGTGCTCGTCACATCAGATATTCCGCCAAGGACGGCAAGATCGTAATCGCGCCTACTGTCGCGGCCCCGATCGCAGCTACCAGCACCGCGCCGCTGGCGACGTCGAGGGCGTCGCGGATTTCAGGGTGCGTTTCGCTGGTAATCGCTCGCGCCAGGTGTTCGATCGACGAGTTGAACATCTCGGCGACGAGCACGAACGCCGTTGCCAGCGCGACCAGCGACCACCGCTCCGCCGAGAGACCGATCCAGGCGCCCGTCGCCGCGACGGCGACGGCACAGAACAGGGAGATGAGAAAGTTGGACTCCGTCAGCACAGCCACGGTCACGCCGCGAAGGGCGTAGCCGAAACGGCGCGCCCACGCGCGACTCTTCTCCGGCGGCCCCTGCCCGACGTTGGATGGATGTTCGTTCATTCGAGTCCCAAAGCTCCCGCCGGCAGCACGTCGATGCCGGTCGTCCGTGCGAGTCGCGACTTCGGCAGGAACCGCGGTTCGATCTGCAGGCCGACGCCGACGTTGTCTTTCGACGTGTCGACGTTGAACCCGGCCGACACGTTGAACGACTCGCCGATCCGCGTGATGCCGAAGGTTTGACCGATGTTGCCCACGTCCGCGAAGTCGAATGCGGCGCCCGCGGATGCGATCCACTTCTCGCCGAGCCGGTAATTGAAACTGCTGATCAGGGCGTTGCTGGTCACGGGCCCAGCGATGGAACGGACGCCGAGGTACGCATTTCCGACTGTCGGGCGGTTGAGCAGCACGCCGCCGGCGACAGTCTTCAGGCCATCGCCGAACACGTCGGCGAAGCCATCGGAGAGCACCGTGAAGCGGTCGCCCAGGTGCCACCGCAGGTCGTAGTCGATCAGCCCAATCTCCTGACCGAAGTTGTCGCGATCGGCGTCGGGGAAGTACGTGGCGTTCATGTCGAGCGTGAGCCAATCGACAATGTGTTGATCGCCCAGCGGGCCGCGCTTGGTTTGCCAACGTTGGCGGACGCCCATCCGCAGCGCCATCAGGTCTTCCGCGATCTCGGCCGAGGGCGAAGTCACCCAGCTTTGCAGGCCGGAGCGGATGGCGAATCGCCGCGGGTCGAACTTTGCATCCGTGATCGTCGGCGGCAGCGCGCCGCTCGCCAAGCGGCGGCGGAATTCGATGATCGACGTGTCGTCCAGCGGATCGTACAGCGGCAGTTCGTCGAAGTTCTCGTCCGCGTCGGAGTACGAGAACTCGGCGTCGAACACGACTTTGTGCGCCAGGCCGTTGAGGTTGAACAGCGGATCACGAACGTTCGGGTAGATCGCGTACATCGGCATGCTCGCCCGCACGCCGGCCTGGCCAAAGACCCGCTCCAAAACGTTGCCGTCGAGGTCTTCGCCCCAACGGCCGAGCTGCGCTAGTCCGTACGGCACGAACTTCACGGGGCCGGCCTGGATCGGGGCATCGAGGTCCAGCGCTGTGATGAATCGCTCGCCTTCGGAGTTCGATTCCCACGGCAACTGGACCCACTGGGCGGCGAGCGTCGGCTCGGTGGGCGTCGTGCCCACGTTGAACCGCGAGTAGCTGAGCTGCGTGTGCTCGAAAAACGTGAGCCGATCTCCGAGCAGCGACTCGCCCAGCCAGTAATGATCGAGTCGCGGCAGTTCTTCGGTCTCGCTGAAGAATTCGTTGACCTGGCCGTTGGCCTCGATCGACAGGGCCCGGTTGTTGTTGAGCCGCTTGAGCCGCACGCCGGTGCGCGGGCTCTTCAGCTCGTCCCACTCGCGCTCGTAGTACTGTTCGAGGAACGTGCGGTCGCTGAGCAGTCCGCTCTCGGCGGTGACTTCCCAGCCGCTGTCCAGCCGCTGGCGATGCTGCCCGGAGAGGCGGTAGCGGAAATCTTCTTCGGGCGTGATCGTGCGGCGGCCCAGGCCGAGGTTATCGAGGCCGTCGTCGCTGATCGCCCAGAAGTCGAAGGCGCCTTTCGCAGGTCCGACGAATCCGAACACTTCGGGGCGGTCGTACTCGAAGTCCGTTCCGAAGCCGAGGCCGCGCTCGGTGAAGTAGTCGGTGCTCAAGTGCCAGTCGGTTCCGGCGGGAGCATTGCGGATGCCGAAGAGCTGGTAGGCGTCCCAGTCGACCATCACCTGGGTGCCCAGGACGCTGTCGTTGCCGACGCGGACGCGGTCGATGATGAACGACGGCTTTTCAAGGTCGGTGGCGATCGTGGGCCAGTAGAACACCGGTATGCCGCGGACGTGGATGACATTGCCGCGGGCCTCGGCAAGCTGTCGGTGCTGGATCGGGAGGCTGCCGTCAGCCGGGTTGATGAGCGGGGCGCCGGTGAGCGGATCGAACACGGGTTGCTGCACGTCGGTGAACGCCAGCTCGCGGGCGGAGAAGTCGTACGCGGGCTCTTCCAACCGACTGGTCGTCACCAGGGCGTTGGTGGCGGAGAAATGCGTGTCGTCGAGTTGGCGGATGGCGTCGGCTTTGAGTCGCACGAGGCCCTGGTATTGGTAGCCCTCGATCGCGGGGAGCGGCGTGAGCAGCTCGGCGTTGAGGATGACGCCGATCTGCCGCCGCACATCGTAGAACATGCGATCGGCATAGACGACGCGATCGCCCTGGCGGAACTCGATGTTGCCCTCCATGTAGATTTCCAGCGGGGCGTCGTGCGCCTGCAGGCCCTCGCCGCCGGCGCCCGTGTTGACGCCGGAGGCCCAGATGACGGCCCGATCGGTCGAGATGTCGACGACGCCCAACGGGCCAAACTGTGCGGGCAAACCGGTCGTCGGCAGGCCCTCGATCAGCACACGGATGCCGCCGGAAACGACGGCGGCCGTTTCGCCGCTTGGCAATTGCTTCCACTGCACCTCGTTGGGCGCGTCGCTGCGCGGGAACCACTGGAACTTGCGCACACCGGGCGGCAGGGCCTGGCCGTCGGCGGGGGTTGGCGCGAACTCGTTGTACTGCGCGAGCAGAAGCTGCCGACGGCGATCGGGGTTGAATTGCTCGACGCCACGGGTGTAGATCGCTGGCGTCACGGCCGGCGCCGAGGCCGCGGGCGGCAGCTTCCACTTGAGCGGACTGGCCGTCTCCATCCGCTGGAACCACGTCGACCCGCGCTGCTGGCCGAGTACGCCGTGCTTCGCGGCGTCGCCCGCGACGTTTCCGAAGTCGACGGCGACCTGCTCGCCGGCTCCGCCCTCGATGTACGCCACGACGCGAATTGGTTGTTGCGGATAGTTGCGGGCGTCGACCCACAGCACGGCTTCGGGACCTCGGGCGTAGGTGAGCCCCTGGTTAACGTAACAGTTGCCGCGCAGGTGCCACACGTCGTAGGCGCCCTCCTTCCACTGGGCACACCAATCGGCGGCGACGGTGATGGGCTCGTGGGCCGTGGAGGCGGCGAGCTGGATGTCGTCGGCGCGCGTGGCGTTGGCGGCGAGGGCGCACAGCGCGAATCCGGTCGCAAGAATGAGAACTAAGAGCGTGTGCCACTGCTGGCTTGCCCAGCAGTGGGCGCCGTGTACCCGCTTCGCACTGCTGGACAAGCCAGCAGTGGCACCTGTTTTGCGCGCGCGGCGAGCGCAGCTCGCGGTGTGCGAGCGTCGGCGGCAGTCATCGTTGCGCGCAGGGATCAGCGGACTTCGCCCTCCGTGGCGAGGCGTCAGGCACGAACTCCTAGGGCAGACTTTTCGCGCAGAACCGACCCGGTCGGTTCGCCGCAGCGATTCCCAAGACAAGTCGTTACAATGGCTTACGAAAATCGCTGGAGAGAAAGGCGGCGGATTATAGGGGCCCCGTTTGTGGGGGGTCAAGCGGCCTTGGGCGCGGCGTGCAACGTCGCAAGTTGTTTGAGAATCGCAAGTTGTGGCGTGATGCTGGCGCGCGAAGCCGCAAGTGGCGGAGCACGATCCCTCGAACGGGCAGATTTTCATGGAGAATCCGGGGACGAAGCGGTGGATCGAGTGGGTGATCGACCACCGTTGGTGGCTGTTTGCTGTGGCGGCGATTTTGGGCGTGGCGGGCGCCGTGGCCGGGCGGCGGCTGGCGCTCGATCGGTCGATCGAAACCATGTTCGCCGCGGACGATCCCATCCTCGTCCCCTACCGGCGACTACAACGCACGTTTGGCCGGCACGACATCGTGCTGGCGGTGTACGCCGACGCGGAGCTCAAGTCCCCCGCGGGCATCTCACGCGTGACCAAGCTCCGCGATCAACTGCGCAACGTGCCGGGCGTCGTCGCGGTGGTGTCGCTGGTCGACCTGCCGGCGGCGGCCGACTTCGACAACGACACGGTCGGCCGACGAATGCGCGAAGTGTTCGCCGGCTACACGCACAACAAGGATTTCACCGCCGCGGGCGTGCTGTGCCTGGTCGAGCGGCCGGGCGCCGGGAACCATCGGCGACGGGACATCCTCGCCGCGATGCGGACGATCATCGCGCCGTATCCGCAGGGGGCGCTGGTGGGAGAACCGGTCCTCATCGAGGAGGCGTTCGACTTGCTTGACGCCGACGGCCGGCGGCTGGCCACGTGGTCGACGCTACTTGTGCTCGCGGTGATCGTCGGCTGCTTTCGCAGTCTGCGGTGGATTGTGCTGCCGCTGGCGGTGGTGCAGCTCTCGTTGCATGCGACCAAGGGGTTGCTCGTGGCGTCGGGACTGCAGCTCACGATGGTCAGCTCGATGCTCGCGGCGATCATCACCGTGTGCGGCGTGGCGACGGTCGTGCACGTGATGGTCCACTACCTCGACGTGCGACGCAGCGGCGCGGGCCGCCGCGCGGCGCTCGCCCAGACGATCGACGAATTGAAGGTCCCGGTCACGTTCGCGATCCTGACAGACGCGGCAGGGTTTGGCGCGCTGATGGTTTCTCGCGTTGGCCCGATCCAGGACTTTGGCCTGATGATGGCGATCGGCGCGGCGATGACGCTGCCGGCGTGCGCCCTGCTCGTGCCGGCGCTCACCTTCGTGGGCGACCACGGCGAACTGCCGCCGCCTGAAAAGCACGGCGCGATGACCGCCGTGCTGATGCGGATGCTCGGCTGGTCGAACACGCACGCGGGGACGCTCGCCATTGGGGCGGCCATCATCGCAGCGCTGTCGCTCACGGGGGCGCAACGGCTAGAGCGGGAAACGGCGTTCACGAACAATTTTCGCCGCGGGACGCCCGTAGTGCAGGCGTACAACTTCGTCGAGGACCAGTTCGGTGGCGCGGGCGTGTGGGACTTACTGCTGCCGGCGCCGGCGACGCTCGACGGCAAGTTCCTGGGCCGCGTCGTCGCGCTGCAAACCAAGCTGCTCGAACAGTCGCCGGGCGAGTTGAACAAGGCAATTTCGCTCGCCGACGCGCTGGCAGCGATGGTTGGCGGGCCGAATTCGATCATTCGCACGCCTGCGTTCGGGTTGCGCTTGGCCCTCGGCGGGATGCGGGCGAAGATGCCGGAGTTCGTCGACGCCTGGTACGCGCCAGATCCCGACGACGGTCGATGGTGGCTCCACGTGCTGCTGCGATCGCCGGAACGGCTGCCGGCGGAGAACAAACTGGCGCTCATCGAGCGGGTCAAGACAACGGCGAAAGCGGAGTTTCCCGAGGCCGAGGCGACCGGTTACTACGTGCTGCTGGCCGACCTGATCGAAAGCGTGCTGGACGACCAGTGGAAGACGTTCGCGGTGGCGTCGCTCGCGGTGCTGGCGATGACGATCGTGGCGTTTCGCAACGTGCCGCTGGCGGTGGCGACCATGATTCCCAATGCCCTGCCGGTGATGGCGCTCTTCGGCGGCATGGGGTGGCTGGGGATCAAGACGAATATGGGCGCCGCGATGATCGCGGCCGTGTCGGTGGGCCTGTCGATCGACAGCTCGATCCACTACGTGCTGTTGTACCAATTCCACCGCCGGCGGGGGATGACGATGGACGAGGCGCTGGCCCACGCCCAGGATTCCGCGGGGCGGGCGGCGACGCTGTCGACGCTCGCGCTGATCGTGGGCTTCGCCACGCTGTGCGTGAGCGACTTCATTCCGACGATCTACTTCGGCGCCTTGGTGAGCCTGTCGATGATCGGCGGGCTGGTCGGCAACATCCTGGTGCAGCCGATGCTGATCCGCCGGCTGGATCGGCGGGTTTACGCTTAGCCGGAAGGCGGTTTTGACCGCAATCAGCAATCGACGGTTTATGGTATGATTTGCACAATCCCGCCATCAATTGCCGGCGGACTGCTTTTCTTAATCGCTTGGGCGAACAGCGATGCAAAGTCCATCCCAGCGACGGGAACGGGCCGCGGCGGAGCTCGCGCCGCGCGTGTCCCAATTCCATCCGGCCGACGTCGTCGATGCCCTGTCGGCGGGGCTGACGCAACTTGCGAACCTGCTGGCTTCGCGCCTGCATGACGACGTGGAGCTCGAGTTCGGCGTCGATTCGATGGTAGCGCCGACATCGCTGTCGCAAGCGGGCAAGCAGTTGCGGCAGGCCGGCGTTGAGATCGACGCGCTGGCCGCGGTGATCGTCGACGAGGAAGTGACGCGCGGCGGCTATGTGACCGAACCGGGCGCGTGGTTTCTCGACTGGCTCCTGCAACTGCGGTTTGGCGACGACGGGCCGCTCGTTCGTCAGCAGCATGCCGACGCTTACCGCGGGCAGTCCGACCGGGTGCGCCGCCTCAGATTTGCATCGCTGCTTCAAGAAGCTGTGCCGGAAAGCGTGAAAATGCCGGGGGTGATGTTGCTCTTGTTTCCCCAGGCCGTACGGATCGCGGCGGCGATGGCGTTTGGCGACGCCGCGCGCGCTCAGCAAGTGCGGGCGGAGCAAGTCGAGTTGCTGCCAGCCATTGGCGATTGCCGAGATTGCCGGGGGCGCGTGCTGCTCAACGGCGCGGGATGCCGCAACTGCGGCAATCCGTTATGGACGTATGCCTGGCTGCGAGCGGACTGATCGCGTGACGGGCGCGGGGCCGCCACGACGGGCGCGCGGCTCGCACCCGCTCCCAAGATTGCGGCGCCGCTCCGCGAGCACCGCTAGACGGCGCGCCGCGACGTGCGCGATAATCTGCCTGGGTTGCCGCATAGCTCTTCACTCTTGGGAGTCACGACCATGACGCGATTCGCATTCTTGACCACGATGCTGATGACCGGTTTGACTCTAGGCCAACTTAACGAAACCACGGCGGCGGAGCCGCGGAGTCTGTTCAACGGCAAGGACCTGAGCGGTTGGCACATGGACGTGCCCAAACTCGACGACGATCCCGACGGCGCGAAGCCGTTTATCGTGCGCGACGGGATGCTCGTGAGCCTGGGGTCGCCCGGCGGGCATCTCATCACGGACGAAGTGTTCGAGAATTATCGGCTTGTGGCTGAGTACCGGTTCGCGGGCAAGCCGGGGAACTGCGGCGTGCTGGTGCACGCGTCGAAGCCGCGGGCGCTGTACGAGATGTTCCCGCAGTCGCTCGAGGTGCAGATGCACCACGAGAACGCCGGCGACTTCTGGTGCATCTGCGAGGACATCGCGGTGCCCGACATGGAGGAGCGGCGCGGGCCGAAGAAGAACTGGGGCGTCGACGGCGACAAGCTGCGGCGAATCAAGAATCTGACGGACGATTCCGAGAAGCCGTTGGGCGAGTGGAACCGGATGGTCGTCGAGTGCGTGGGCGACGAGATTAAGGTGTGGGTCAACGGCGACCTGGTGAATCACGGGTCGAAGTGCACGACCACGAAGGGGCAGATCGCCGTGCAGGCGGAGGGGTCCGAGGTCGAGTTCCGGAAGCTGGAGCTGACGCCGATTGAGAAGCTGAGCGCGGAGGCGCCGTAAATTGCGATTCGTCGTCTCGACGTAACCCCCCGGTCACTGACCGGGGGCTAAATGTCACTTGCTCAGCAGTGCGAGCTTGAGGTCTTCGTCGGCGGGTTTGTTCGAGAGCCAGATGCCGAAGAGGGCTTGTTTGAAGGCGAGGCCGCGGACGGCGCCCTGCGGCTTGCCGTTCTTGAGGACGGCGACGCCGCGCGACGGTTGGTAGACGAGGTCGAAGACGTCGCCTTTGTTAATCTCGTCGGCGAAGCATTTGCGGAACGCCTCGATCTCGCGGCGGAGCGGCGCCGAGTTGCCGGCGGTCGCATTCTCGAAGCCTTCGTTGAGCGACTCGACGAGTTTCTCCTGACTGACCAGGCCGGAGGTGATCTCCAGGCGGATGGCCATTGGGTTGTTGGCAGCGATGATGGCGGCAGCGTCGCGGCTGGGCTCGGCGAGGTAGAGGCCGGCGACGTACATCTGCATCAGGTACTTGGTGCGGGCGCCGGAGCCGTTGAGCGTGAGCATGGCGCCTTCGGCTTTGAGCGTGGCGGGGAGTTCGGCTTGGGCGGTTGGAGTGGGAAGAAACACGAAGCCGGCGGCAAGGGCGAGCGACGCGGCGAGGAGGCGATTGGGCATGCGGGCCTCGTGGGTCATGGACGGGGGAGGACACGTGGGAACGCGCCAAGCGGGAACGCGGGGAGAGTAGTGAAATCGGGCTTGGGCGCCAATGGCGGCAGCGGATCGCACTGCCCGCGGGCATTTCGCCCCCGGTCGCCTCTTTGGCCGACGCGACCGGGGGCTAAGTGAGGTGGCGTGCTGGGGCAAGTGCGTTTTTCTGGGTCGCGATTGCAAGGACGGGTCTTCGCGACAGTGGGCGATTCGGGGTAAGATGCAATGGCGTCGCTGACAGCGAAAGCAGCGTGCGGCGCCCTTTTCGACGGCCGACGACTGCAGTCACTTTCTTGTCTCTACTTGCGAGCGGTGCGGCGGCGCGATTGACGCGCGCGTACCGTGGGAGGTCATGCCATGTTGCGCAGCCGTGGTGGGCGCCGCAACGCCGGTTTCAGCTCTGTAGCAGGCACACTCCGTGTGCCGCCCGCTTATCTCGCCAAGAACCGTTGTCCCACGAGGGCTCAGGTTACGGCACGCGGAGCGTGCCTACTCCATGGTTTTACCTTGGTCGAATTGCTCGTGGTGATCGCCATCATCGGCGTGCTCGTGGGGCTCTTGTTGCCGGCGGTGCAGGCGGCGCGCGAGTCGGCGCGGCGGGCCCAATGCGTCAACATGCTCAAGCAGTGGGGCACGGCGATGCACTTGTACCACGATGCGAAGAAGCAGTTGCCGCTTGGTTCGCGATCGGGACCGCGGCAAACGTGGGTGATGTACCTGTGGGCATACATCGAGCAGGGCCCGCTCGCGCAAAGCAACGACCTCAAGAAGGACTTCTTTGTGCCGCCTGGAACCCTGGACGACGGCCGGTCGCTCAAGGGACTGACTGGGTATGCACTGGCGCTCTACTCCTGTCCCAGCGACCCGTTGGGGGGGGACCAGACCGCGGATCGATACCAGCGGCGTCGGGGCAGCTACGTGGTGAACTGGGGCAATTCGCGCTACGGGCAGCGGCCGGAACCGGAGGGCAAGGCGCCGTTCTCGCACATTGACGGCGACCGACGCCGGCCGCGCAAGACGAGTTTCACGCACATCACGGACGGCACGTCGACGACGCTCATGATGTCGGAGTTGCTCAAGGGGTGGATTGCCACGGACGACGACTGGCGGGGCGATATCATGAACGACGACGGCGTGTTTCGCTTCCACACGCTGTTGACGCCGAACACCTCGGCGGCGGACCTGATTGAAAGCGGCTGGTTCACGCCGACGGGCGACCCGTTGATGCCGGCGACTGTGGGCGCAGGGAACCAGCAGATGGCCGCCGCTCGCAGCCGTCACACGGGGGGCGTCAACGCCTCGATGTGCGACGCGTCGGTGCGGTTCTTTAGCAACGACGTGGCGCTGGTCGTGTGGCAGGCCTTCGGCTCGATGGACGGCGCGGAGTCGGAGACCAACGAGCTATGAAGGCCGGTCGTCGCGACGTAGCCTGGGCGCCGCTGGGCGCGCTGGGGCTGGCCCTTGTCCTGGCCGGTTGTGCCGAGCCTACGACGGGGCAGGTCATCGGCGCCGTCTCCGTCGACGGCCAGCCGGCCAAGACGGGGTCGATCGCGTTCATTCCCGTCGGCGGGCGCGGCATCACGGCGGGCGGAGCGATTGCCGACGGGCAGTACGCCGTCGAGGCGGCGCTCGGCGAGGTCAAGGTCGAGATTCGCGTGCCGAAAGTGGTCGGCGAGGCGGCGCTCTACGACACGCCCGACAGCCGCGTCCGGCAGCTCATGGCCGAGACGCTCCCCGCGAAATACAACGACCGCTCCGAGCTGCGGCTGGAAGTGACGCCGGGGGAGACACGACAGGATTACGACCTGTCGACGAAGTAGGGCGGAGCATTAAGCCTGCCCTGGAAGTTCGTCAGGTCGCAACGGCCGACGAGCACCGTGTCGCACGCCGTGAACGGTCACCGCATCCCTTCTACGACGTAAAGGATCCGGTACGCTCCGTGAATCGTTTGGCGAACATCGACGCCGATCGCTTCCGCTTCGGGCGCCAACCCATGTCGAAGCGGAAAATGTTTCAGCGAGTCGATTTTCTTCAGAATAGACGCCCGCCAGCGAAGCGCCGCGGTCAGCGAGTCCTGAGCGATGTAACCGACAATGCCATCGATTTCGTCGTAGGCCCGGGGAGTGACCTGGACGCTATGCGCCATACTTCTCGGTGAGCCTCTGCGCGACTTCGTCGAGCGTCATCGATTGGCCAGCCGCGGCCTGGGCAAGACTTTCTTTGAGGGCATCCACGGACGCTGCGAACTCCTCGTCGCTGCCGACGCCCATGATCTCGCGAAAAATGGCGGCCGACATGACGACATGATCGCCATGCTTCCCTGCGACAGTGACCGGGCCTCCGTGGTGCAGGGCGACGGCGGATTCAATCTCAACCGGCAGCAAATGACGTGCAGTGTCCATAGCTTAAGTTTAGTGTCGCTGGTTTGGGACGCCAACACAATGACCGCAGTTCTGTGCTCGCATGCTACGGCGCCGTCGGCGCTGCTGCCGCCGCAGCCGCGGCGGTTCCGGCGTCGGGTTCGAGCGAGTACATCAGCACGTTGAGGCCGATCCGCGCGGCGTCTTCGCGCGTGTAGCCGCGGCATTGGAGGGCCTCGTGCTGCTCCAGGGCGCAGCTAATGTCGTAGGGCGAAAAGATGACGTTGAGGTGGCCGTTGATCTCGATCCCCTCGAGCTCCGGCGCCACGCGTTGGACGCGTGAGCGAAGCGGCTGGCCGGCCTGCGCGGCGGCGGGCTCGCGGCGATTGACTTCGCGAATGTCGAACCCACCGGCGGCGGGCGTGAACAGCGGATGGTCGGCCGGGATGCGCTGCAACTTGTGGTCGGGCAGCACCAGGGCCATCTCGCGGCGGAAGGCTGCGGCGAATTCCTTGCTGGCGCAGATGGCGTCGGCGAACAGGATGCCGTCGTTTTCCAGGTACTCGCGCAAGTTCTCGCGCTCGGCGGGCGTGAAGCGGAAGTCGTGTCGGCCGTGCATGAACACCAGATGAAACTGCGCCAGCGCCGGGTCGCTCGGCAGGATCTCGAACTGGGTGGTGCTGACGCTGAGCTTCAGCTCGCCCTGCGAGGCTGCGCGGAGCAGGTTGACCAACGCGCCTGGGGCGTCGTTGCAGCCGCCGCCGTGCGTGAGCTTGGCGACGCGGATGAGGTTGCGGGCGGCGAGTGCGTCGAGATTCAGCGCGTCGGTCGCGATGAACGCCGCCTCTTTGCCCTGGGGCTCGCGATTGGTGGCGTAGGCCAGCACGTTGAGGCCGATCGCGTCGGCGTCGTCGATGCGTTCTTGGATCGGCTTAGGAAGCGTCGCGCGGCGGCCTTGGGCGGACAGCTCCCAGTAGCACGACAGGTCGACTTCCGAGAAGACCACGCACGTGCGACAACCGTACTCGACGGTCCACAGGCGGCCGACATACGGCGACTCGGGCCGCACAAGCCGGTCGATCCGCCAGATCGGGTGCTCGGGGCCGGCGCGGCGCAGCTTGTACTCGCCTTCGGGAAAGACACGGTCGAGGAACTCGCGGAAGCCGGCGTCGAATTGGCTGCCGTCGAGACAGCAGGCCTCAGCAAATAGGAAACCGCCGCGATCGAGGTAGTCGCGCACCTTGCCGTCCAGGCCATCGAGCTCGGGGCGCTGGCTGCCCGTGAGGAACAGCACGGGGGCCTGCAACAGATCCTCGACGCTGGCGGCTTGCGGGTCCATGATCTGCCAGGTGAGGTTGAGCCCCCACTCGCGTTCGGCCAGCGCGGTGATGCTCGCCATGTCATTGCGGTGGTTGTTCCAGTCTTCGTCGGGTCCGTGCTGTAGCTTGGCCACGAGCACGGGCCAGCGCCCCTTCGAGAGAAACAAGAGCGCCAACGCTGTGGCGATGTGCGGCTGGTCCTCGGCGTGGCCGCGGCCTTGCCAATGGTGGCTGAACGGATCCTGGTGGCTGACGAGGAACTCGGCGCCCTCGCGATACCAGTCGTGGTCGCCAATCATACGGTGGGCGGTGAGGCGGCCGACGCGCTCCAGGCCGTAGAGGTAGTAGAGGTGCCACATGCCGACGCCGCCCTGCCCCGGGTTGCGGGTGACGGAGAAGTTGCGGCCCATCCAACCGACGGCTCGTTGGAGCACGTCGTCGGCACTGGGCGGGAGGCAGCATTGGGCGGCGCCGTTCTCGACGCGCGCCGACGGCTGGGCGACGTGCCCCGCGGCGATCACCCACGCGCCAATCCCCGCGGCGGTCATGCTGCCGGTGCTGGGGAGCCCCGGCTGGTAGCCCCACGAGCCGTTGGGTTCCTGAATTCGCTTCCAGTAGTCGGCGGCGAGCCGCCACGTTTGCGGGTCAACCTGGGCGCCGACGCGCTCGGCTTCGTGCAGCGCGAGCACGGCGAATTGCGTGTTGCTGTTGTCGCCGCCGATCATGTCGCCGTACGACCACGAGCCGGCGCGCTGGCCGGCCTTGATCTGCACGCGCTCCAGCCAACGGGCGTTCTCTTGGATGAGCGGCAGGTCGCGGCGCGGCTCGCCGGCGGCCAAGGCCATCGTCTGCAGCGAGACGGTGTACGTCTTGTCGAACTTGCGGCCGCGGAGGAAGTCGAGGGCTTTCTGAATCTTGGGGTGGCCGGGCTCGATCCCGGAGTTCAGCAGCGCGAGTGTGCACAGCGACGTGACGCCGCCTTCGTACTGCGCCATCTCGTCCCACTGGCCGCGGGCGCCTTGTTCGTTGAGGAGGTACTCGCAGCCGCGCGTGATGGCGTTGCGGACCTGCTCGGCGGTGACGCCGGCGGGCTGTTGCGCGGCGACCTGGTTGGCCGGTCCCGCCAACGCGTGCAGCAGTGCGGCGACGATGAGTGGCGGCGTGACGATTCGCACGGACGATTCCTTCCACGCCGAGCGAGGGGGCGTTCGATGACTGCACTGTTCATCGTAGACTGCGCTGGTTACGCAAACAATGCGCGGAAGCCGCGCGGGCGTCTTGCATTGTCCGGCGGTTGGACGGGTTATAGAATCCGGTGCACGTCTGCAGGAAGAGAGCTGAATAGACAGGATGACAGGATTTGCAGGATAAACAGGATGAGAATTGGAATTGGTCTTCGATCCTGTTCATCCTGCCCATCCCGTTATCCTGTCAATTGAACGTCCCATCAGACGGACCTGCGCGCCGTTAACCTCCCGCGAAAGGCCCTCCCTTGTCGAGCCCCGGACGCAATCTTGGCGACATCTTGCAGGAATTTCGGCAGCATCGGCACGTGATGCAGCAGGAGCTGCAGAAGATCATCATCGGGCAGGACGACGTGATCGAGCAAATCTTTGCGGCGATCTTCACCCGCGGGCATTGCTTGCTGGAAGGCGTGCCGGGACTGGCAAAGACGCTCATGGTGTCGACGCTGGCGCGGATTCTCGACCTGGGGTTTAAGCGGATCCAGTTCACGCCCGACCTCATGCCGAGCGACATTACCGGCACCAATGTACTCGACGAGGACGAGCACGGGCGGCGGAGCTTTCGGTTCGTCGAAGGGCCGGTGTTCACGAACATCCTGCTCGCGGATGAGATCAATCGGACGCCCCCGAAGACGCAAGCGGCACTGCTCCAGGCGATGCAAGAACGCGAGGTCACGGTGGGGCAGACGACCTACGCGCTGCCCGATCCGTTCTTCACGATCGCCACGCAGAACCCGATCGAGCAGGAAGGCACCTATCCGCTGCCAGAGGCGCAGCTCGACCGATTCATGTTTAACATCAAGGTGGACTACCCGACCGCCGAGGAGGAGGAGCGCATCCTGGCGACGACCACGCGCCAGGACAAGCCGGAGGTCCGCAAAGTGCTTTCGGCCCGGGCGGTGCTCAACCTGCAGAAGCTTGTCGGCTCGGTGGCGGTGAGCGAGTACATCATCAAGTATGTGGCGACGCTAGTGCGGGCCACGCGGCCGAAGGACAAGAAGGCGCCGAAGTACATCCGCGAATGGGTTGACTGGGGAGCCGGGCCGCGGGCCGGACAGTTTCTCATCCACGGCGGCAAGGCGCTGGCGGCGATGGACGGGCGGTTCGCCGTGGCGATCGAGGACGTGCAGAAAGTGGCGGTGGCCGTGCTGCGGCACCGGATCAGCACGAACTTTCAAGCCCAGGCGGAAGGCGTGACCACCGAGGACGTCATCTCGCGACTGATGAAGGAGATTCCGACGCCGGAGATCCCGAAGTACGGGGGATAGCTTTTTTGAGACGCCATGTTGAATTGACAGGATAACAGGATTGGCAGGATGAACAGGATATGAAACTGAGCTTGTGTCGCCCTTCCCTCACTCCTTCTTAATCCTGTGAATCCTGCTCATCCTGTTATCCTGTCAATTCAGCTTTCACCATGACCGCCGTTGAGAAGTATCTGAAGCCGGAGGTGATCCGCCAGATTTCGCGGTTGGATTTGCGCGCGCAGTTCATCGTGAAGGGCTTCTTGCAGGGCCTGCACGCCAGTCCGTTTCATGGTTTTTCCGTCGAGTTCAGCGAGCATCGCAAGTACACGCCCGGCGACAATCCGCAGGACATCGACTGGCTGGTGTACGCCAAGACCGACAAGTACTACGTGAAGAAGTTCGAGGCGGAGACGAACATCACGGGGTATTTGACGATGGACCTGAGCGCGTCGATGGCGTATCGGTACGAGCAGGAGCTTTCCAAGTTCGAGTACGCCACGTGCCTGGCGGCGGCGCTGTGCTATCTGATGGTGATGCAGCAGGACCCGGTGGGGCTGGTCACGTTCGGCGAGAAAATTATGAACAGCTTGCCGCCCAAGTCGAAGCGGCAGCAGATCGGCAACATTCTCTCGCTGCTGGCCAAGTTGCGTCCGCGAGCCAAGACCGACATCGCCCGGAGTCTTAACCAATTGGCGGCGATGCTGAAGCACAGCAGCCTGATCATGGTGTTCAGCGACTTGCTCGCCGAGCCCGAGCCGGTGTTGTCGGCGCTGCGGCGGCTGCGGCACGGGGGGCACGACGTGATCGTGTTCCATATTCTCGACCAGGCGGAAGTGCAGTTCCCGTTCGAGGGCTTGGTCGAGCTGATTGAGCCCGAGACGCGGGAGAAGGTCGAGGTCGACGCGGACGGCTATCGGCGGGACTATCTGGAGGAAATCGAGAAGTTCCGCACGATGTTTCAGCGGGAATGCCGGCAGAGCCGGATCGACTACGTGCCGCTGGACACGGGCATGCCGTTCGACCGGGCGCTGATGGAATACCTGGTGAATCGCCGCAATTTGGGGTGAATCGCCAGAAAACCGCGGATGACGCGGATTTCGCTGATGGGATTCCGAAGGCGACCGCATGGATAGAATGGACAGCACCGGCACGACTGCCGATCGATTGTTGAAACGCCGCCCCGCCCTGTCTCGCAAGATTTCTGATCCGCGTGATCCGCGCAATCCGCGGTTCTCTGGTTTCTTCGCCCATGGGTTTCCTCTCGCCAATGTTGCTGGCCGGGACGGCGCTGGTCGCCGTGCCGATCGTGCTGCATCTGGTGATGCGGCGGCAGGCGCGCGAGCTGGTGTTTCCAGCGCTGCGGTTCGTGCAGCAACGGCGGGAGTCGAACCGGCGGCGGATGCAGTTGCGGCATTGGCTGCTGTTGGCGCTGCGGTGTGCGCTGGTGGCGGGGATCGCCGTGGCGCTGGCGCGGCCGACGCTCAAGGGCTCAGGGCTCCGCGGCAAAGAAGGAGCGCCATTGGCCGCGGCCGTGGTCGTCGATACCTCGCTGCGAATGCAGTATGTGCATCAAAACCACACGCGGTTGGAGGAGGCGGCGGAGACGGCGGCCGAGCTGGTGAGCAGGTTTCCCGAGGACGCCACTGTGGCCGTGTGCGACCTGGGACGCGCCGCGAGCGGCTTTGCCCCCGACCTGAGCGCGGCGGCGTCGCGGCTGCGGAACTTGCGGGCGACCGCGGCGGCCCGGCCATTGGCGGCCGTGGTTGTCGAGGCGATCAACCTAGTCGCCGAGCACGAGGAGCGCCGGCAGGAAGTGTTCGTGTTCACCGACCTTGCCCAAGCCGCGTGGCCGGAGGACGCCGTCGAGGCGATCGACGCGGCGCTCGAAGCGGCGCCGGACGTGCGGATGTATGTGTTCGACGTGGGCGTGGCGACGCCGCAGAACTCGTCGCTCGGCCCGCTCGCAGTGCAGCGCTCGGTACTGCGGCCGGGCGAGCCGTTGCACATCGAGGCCGTTGTTGCCGGCAAGCCCGGCGGCAAGGCGCCGCTCGTGGAGTTGTACCTGACCAACGAGGACGGTCGTAGCGAGAAGCGGCGCGAATCTCTCGTGGAGCTGGACGCCGAGGGCCAGGGCCGGACGTCGTTCGACGTGGTCGACTTGCCGCTCGGGACGCATCAAGGTTCGGTGCAGTTGGTGGCGGCCGACCCGCTCACTGCGGACAACGTGCGGTACTTCACGGTCGAGGTGCGGCCGCCGGCGCGGGTGCTGCTCCTGGCGCCGCGGCCGCAGGATGCGCGGTTCGTGAGCGAGGCGTTGGCGCCGTCGTTGGGCGAGCAGTCGACGCGGTTTGAGTGCGAGGCGCTGGGGTTTGACCAGGCGGCGGATGCGAGGCTCGACGATTATCACGCCGTGCTCTTGCTCGACCCAGGGAATCTTCCGCCGGAGTTGTGGACGCGGCTGGGGGACTACGTCGCCAGCGGGGGCGGCGTGGGGATTTTCCTGGGGCACAATGCGGTCGGCGAAGTGGCGTCGTTCAACGCCGAGGCGCCGCAGCGATTGCTCCCGGGCGAATTGCTCCGCAATTCGCGGGATGAAACGTACCTCCGGCCGCAACGGCTCGATCATCCGGCGCTCGCCGGACTGCGAAATTACGAAGAGGAGCTGCCGTGGCCCGTGTGCAAGGTGTTTCGCTATTGGCAGTTCCATCAGTTGGCGGGGGATGCATACGTGGTGGCGGCGCTAGCCAACGGCGAGCCGGCGATCCTGGAGCGCAGCGCCGGACGCGGGCGCGTGATCACGGTGGCGACGCCGTTTTCCGATCCGCTGAATCCCGAAGGGCGCGAGCCGTGGAACGTGCTGCCGGCGGAGCCGTGGCCGTTCGTGGCGTTGTGCGATCAGCTCGTGGGTTATCTGGCACAGGACGCCGACGAGCGACTCGACTATTTAGCGGGGGAGACGGCGCGCGTGCGGCTCGCCGCCCGGCAACAGGTGTCGAGTTACGTGCTGCGGTCGCCGGACGGCCAGGCGTCCAGCCGTGTGGCCGCGGGCGGCAACGAACTTGCCGTGAGCGTGACGGACGAGTTGGGCAACTACCGCATGACGGCCGGAGGGCAATCGGAGCGGCTGGATCGCGGCTTCAGCGTGAACGCGGCGCCGGAGCTGAGCGACCTGTCGCGCGTGGATGGGGCCGCGCTTATCGACGCGCTGCCCAAGGACCGCGTGCAGTTGGCAAAGAGCCAGGACGAGGCGGAGGCGTATGTGAATGTCGGCCGTTCTGGCCGAGAGTTGTACTCATGGGCGATCGCGCTCGTGGCGATAGTCTGGGGGGCGGAGCATTTGCTGGCGAATCGGTTCTATCGCTCCGCGCCTGCGAAAGCTGAATTGACAGGATAACAGGATTGGCCGGATGAACAGGATTCAAGACAAGATAATAATTGTCTCTCGCGACATCCCTCTTTCCTCTTGGTTCCTAATCCTGTCAATCCTGATCATCCTGTTATCCTGTCAATTCAACATTGAATCATGACTGGCTTGGCCCTTGATCCTGTTGGCGGATGGTGGCTGGCGGCGGCTGCGGCGCTGGTGCTGGCGCCCCTGTTGGCGCTCCGACCGGCTCGGGACGGGCAATCGCGCGGGCGGCGGTGGACGCTGGTGGGTTTGCGGGCGCTCACGCTGCTGTTGCTCGTGGGGTTCATGCTGCGGCCCGCGTTGGAACATCGAACCACGCGCAAGTTGCCCGGGACGCTACTGGTGCTGCCGGATACGTCGCGCAGCATGGAGGTGGCGGACGCGGTGCTCAATCAGCCGCGCTACACGGCGATGAAGAGCGCCCTCGACGCGTGCGCCGACGAGTTTGCGGAACTGGCCAAGGCGTGGGACGTGCACGGCTACGCATTTGCCCGCGACGTGGCGCCGGTGGAAATCGCCGACGGCAAGTTCAAGCTGCCCGAGACGCCGACGGGCGTGCAAACGGCGATCGGCGCGGCGCTGGAAGATGTGCTGGCCCGCGAGGCGCAGCAGAGGATTGTGGCCGTGGTGCTGTTGAGCGACGGCGCCCAACGGGCGTTCGCCCCGCGGGACGAGCCGCCGCAGACGGCTGTACGGCGCCTGGCGGCCGACGGCATTCCGCTGTACACGATCGCGTTCGGCCAGCCGTCGCTGGGGCAGCAGTCGGACCTGCGGATGAGCGACTTGATCACCAAGGACGCGGTCTTCGCCGAGACGCCGACGACCGTCGAGGGCGTGGTCTCCGCGGTGGGCTACGCCAATCAGGACTTCAAGGTGCAGCTTCTGTGGGAGACGCTCGACGGCGAGATGGCGGCCGTCGACACGCGGACCATCAAAGTCTTGCCGCGAAAGCAGCGATACCCCGTGGCGCTAACGCACACGCCGCGGCAACCCGGCGAGTACAAGGTGACGCTGCAGGTGGAGTCGCCCGCGGGCGAGTTGGTGACCACCAACAACGTGCAAAGCACGTTCGTCACGGTACTCAAAGGGGGCGTGAAGATTCTGTACCTCACGGGCTCCGATCGCATCGGCGGCGCCCCCGGCGTCGAGCCGCGGTTCGTGCAGTCGGCGCTGGCGGCGAATCCCGACTTTCATGTCGAGCGACTCAAGCTGCAGTACGTCACGCCGCAGTTGGACATCCGCGAACGCGTGCGGGAGGAGGCGTTCGACGTGTTCCTGTTGGGGAACGTCGACGAGTCGGGCCTCAGCCGGCGCACGTGGCTGGCGATTGCCGAGGCGGTGGAGCGCGGCGCGGGGCTGGCGATGCTCGGCGGGTTTCACAGCTTTGGGCCCGGCGGGTTTTATGGGTCGCCGCTCGAGGATGTGTTGCCGGTGGTGATGGGGCGGGCCGAGCGGCAGAATTTTGGCGACCCGCCGGCGGCCGACTTGCACGTGCCGGGGCCGCTGAAGATGCTGCCCATCGAGCCTCCCGGCGAGCAGGCGCATCCCATTCTGCGGATCAAGGACGGCCCGGCGAACGCGGCGCTGTGGCGGGAGCTGCCGCCGCTCGACGGCGCCAATCGGTTCGATCGCCTGCGCCTCAAACCCACGGCGCAGGTGGTCGCCGAGGGCGACGATGCGCGGCGGTCGCCGCTGCTGGTGCTGGGAGGCTGGGGCGATGGGCGCGTCGCGGCGCTGGCGGCCGACTCGACGTGGCGGTGGCAGATCGAGGGATCGGGCGACGTCCATCGCCGGTTCTGGCGGCAGCTTGTGCTGTGGCTGGCGAAGAAGGACGAGACGGCGGGCGAGCGCGTGTGGGTACGGCTCGACCAGCGGCGCTATCAACAGGGGAGCCGCGTCGACTTTACGCTTGGCGCCGAGGACGAGCAGGGCGCGGCGCTGGAGAGTGCGTCGTTCGAAGTGCGAGTCGAGAAGCCCGGCGGCGCGGAGGAGTCGGTAGTCCCCTCGCGGCGCGGCGGCGCGGCGACGGCGAGCTTTGCCGAGACGGCGACGCCGGGCGACTATCGAATCACAGTGACGGCTCGAGCCGACGGCGAAACCGTGGGGACGGCGACGGCGCGGTTCAGCGTCTCGGACCAGGATGTGGAGCTCGATCAACCCGCGGCGGAGCCGGCGCTGTTGGCGTCGCTCGCGAGCATGACCGCGGAGGCCGGTGGCGCGGGGCTGGCGCCCGAGGAGCTTCCCGACCTGCTCGAGCAGCTCAAGGCGAAGACGCAGGAGTTCGAGGAGGAGATCGTGGAGACGATCACGCTGTGGGATCGCTGGCCGCCGCTGGCGGCGTTCGTGGGGCTGCTGTCGACGGAGTGGTATTTGCGCAAGCGGTGGGGATTGGTGTGACGCCCACACAACGGCCGCGTCACAATTTCACGACTAGCTTGCCGCGCACAGCGCCGGCGCCGTGGAGCGTGCTCTGCTCCTGCAGGCGGTGAAATTCTGGCGCGTCGTCGAGTTTGCCGACGCGGTCGATCTTTGCCGTGAGCGCGCCGGTGACCAACCAGCGGTTGAGGCGCTCGGCGGCGCGGCGCTGCGACTCGGCGCTGGCCAGGTACATGGCGAAGCCGTGCAGGCTGCAGCACTTCGTGTAGAACGGGCCGACGGGAAACTCAGGTCGGGCGGCGCGGCCGGACATGAGGATGATGCGGCCGCGGCGGGCGAGCGCCGCGACGGCCGCATCGAAGTTCGGCTCGCGGGACGTCTCCCACCACACATTGGCGCCGTCGGGGACAAAATGCTTGACGCGCTCGGGGACGCTCTCGGTTTTGTAATCGATGACATGGTCGGCGCCGAGCGAGCGGCAGTAGTCGGCCTTCTCGGCGCTGCTCGTGGCGGCGATCACCTGAGCGCCAAGGGCTTTGGCCATTTGGATGATCGTGGAGCCGACGGCGCCGCCGCCACCGTTGACGAGGATCGTCTCGCCGGCTTCGAGCCGGGCTTCGTCGACCAGCCCGAGGTGGGCCGTGATGCCGACCAGCGCCATCGCGGCGGCTTGCTCGTCGGGCACGCGGTCGGGCGTGTTGTACAACCAGCGTTCGTCGATTGCGGCCAACTCGGAGAATGTCCCCTGCCGGCCGAGCACGCCCTGGTTGGCGCCCCACACGCGGTCGCCAGCACGAAATCGCGTGGCCTCGGGGCCGACGGCTTTCACCACGCCGGCTAAATCGCTGCCGATGACGTAAGGCCGCGGCAGTTCCATCGGCGCGGCGCCGCCGCGGATGTATGTGTCGATCGGGTTGACCGAGGCGGCGGCGACTTGCACGAGAACCTGGCCCGCGGCAGGTCTCGGGTCGGGCAGGTTGCCGACGCGAATGACCTCGGGGGGGCCTGTTTGCTCGATGTAGGCGGCGCGCATGGGGTGCAAGTCGCGGTGTGGCAGGTTTGTGAGTAGATCTTGCCAAGATAGCGGCATGGGCGGCGAAGAGGCAACGTGGCGGCGCGGCAGCGCTCGCGCTGCCGGCTCCCACGGTGGGGTCTATACTTGGGCTGTGGCGTGGCGTCCTCGTAGTTTGAGCTTGCTGCTCGTCGCGTATGCGGCCCTGCTGGGATACGCGCTCATCGCATGGCTGCCGCAGTTGGTCGAGGGATATGAACGGGTTGCCGCACGGCAGCCGAAGCTGGCGTACGCCTATCTGGCGGCTGTGATCGGCGGCTGCGTGCTGTTGGGCGGGGCATCGCTGGCGGTCTTCTGGCGGCTGTGGCGCAACTCTGCCGCGAAGTCGAAGCGGCACGGCGCGCGGCTCCGCAATCCCAGCGACATGTCAGCCCGGCAGCGCGCAGGGGAGCTTGCCGACAACCTCGCGAGCAGCCGTGAGTTGGCCGAGGACGAGCACGCTTCGCAGGCGCTGCGCGACGCTCTGAAGGCGCAGCTCACGGCATTAGAACAGAAACGCGAGCGGCAGCGACTGGAGATCGTCGCCTTTGGCACGATCTCGAGCGGCAAGAGTGCGCTGCTCAACGCATTGGCCGGGCGCGACGCCTTCGCCACGAACGTGCTCGGCGGCACGACGACGACGCGGTGCGAAATCCCCTGGCCCGACGCGGACAGCGTCGTCCTGGTCGACACGCCGGGGCTTGGCGAGATTCGCGGGGAGGGACGGGCGGCCGCCTCCGCCGCAGCGGCCAAGAACGCCGACCTCGTGCTGCTCGTCGTCGACGGGCCGCTGAAGGCGTATGAGGTAGAACTGGCGGAACTGCTGTTGTCGATGGAGAAGCGGCTGCTTGTGTGCCTCAACAAAGAAGACTGGTACGACGCCAATGAGGAGCGGGCCCTGGCCAGCCAAATTGCCGACCAGCTTCCCAGCGTAGCGCGCGAGGATGTTGTCGCCGTGCGAGCAGCAGCGGCGACGCGGCCGCGGGTTCGCGTGCTGCCGGGCGGCGGCGAGGAGCGCGACGAGGTCGAAGTGCCGCCGGATGTGCGACCGTTGGCCAAGCGGATGCTGCAAGTCGTCAGGCGCGACGGCGGCGATCTGCTGCTGGCCAATTTGCTGTTGCAGTCGCGGGGACTGGTTGACGACGCCAAGCTGCAGGTGCGGAAGCACCTCGACGAGCGGGCCGATCAAATCATCACGCGGTATATGTGGGCGGCGGGCGGCGCCGCGGGCGTGAATCCGATTCCCATGCTCGACATTGCCGGCGGCAGCGCGATCACGCTGAAGATGATTCTCGACCTGGCGCGGGTCTACCGGCAGCCGATCGACGCCGACATGGCGGTGAAGATGCTCGAGCAGCTCACCAAGAACCTCATCGCGCTGGTCGGCGGAGTAGCGGCGACGCCGGCGATGGCCAGCCTCATTGGCTCGCTGCTCAAGACGGTTCCCGGCGTCGGCACGCTCGCCGGCGGGCTCGTGCAGGGACTGGTGCAGGCACTGGTGACGCGATGGATCGGCAACGTGTTCGTCGAGTACCTTCGCAACGAAATGAACCCGCCGCCCGGGGGACTGGCCGAAGCGGCCCGCGTCGAGTGGCAACGGCTCACGAGCCCCGAATCGCTGCGGCGGTTGATCTCGCTGGGCCGCGAGCATCTTACGAACGCCAAGGACCGAGAAGATTAGCCACAAAGACACGAAGACACGAAGACACGAAGGAAGAACATCGACGCCTCCTGCTCCCTCCCCTCGGCGGGGAGGGCCGGGGAGGGGGGAGGCGCCGCGCAAATCGATTGCCTCGCTGCGGGGCATCACCCCTCCCTAACCCTCCCCATCAAGGGGAGGGGACCGGATAGGTTGACGATTTTGGGGATCCTCTTTTTTTTGTTCGCCGTTAGCTTGGCCTGACCGTATTCGAACGATGCCTGAGTCCACAGTTCAGCCAATGATGACAGGTCGCGGCGACGCCGAGTATCGGGCGTCGCTGGCCGCTATTCAGCGCGCCATTGGCCAGTTCCAGGGCTGTCGCGAGGAGGAATTGCAGGAACTGTCCGGCGACCTGGCGGACTTGGGGCGGATGGCCGAGAAGCTCGCGTTGGGGCGGGTCGACATCGCGGTGTTTGGCGAGATCAGCACGGGGAAGAGTGCGCTGATCAACGCGCTGGTGGGCGATCAGCGGGCGAGCGTCGACGTCCGCGGCGGGTGGACGAAGGACGTGTGGCACGTGCCGTGGGAATCGGCGGGCTACTGCGTGCCGGGGTTGGCCGACTCGCAGGTGGTGCTCGTCGATACGCCGGGACTCAATGAAGTCGATGGCGCCGAACGGGGGGAGATGGCGACCCAGGCGGCGGGGCGCGCCGACATGGTGTTGTTCGTCGTCGACTCGGACATTAACGACACCGAGTACCGAGCGCTGGTCGAGCTGGCGGCCAGTCACAAGCCGCTGTTGTTGGTGCTCAACAAATCCGACCTGTACCGGCCCGATCAACTGGCGGCGCTCTTGGGCGTGTTCCGCGGCCCTCGGCTCGTCGGAATCGTCGATCCCCAAAACATCGTGACGGCCCAGGCCGATCCGCGCGAGATCGAATATGTGCTCCAGTCGCCGGACGGACGGCAGCGGTCGGAGTGGCGGAAACCCCAGCCACAGGTCGACGAGCTGCGAGCGCGGATCGTCGAGCTGCTGGCGGCTGATGGCAAGGCGCTCGTGGCGCTCAACGCCGCGATCTTCGCCGCCGATAAGAGCGATCGCATGGCGGCGCTGCGCGTGCGGTTTCGCGAGGAGCAGGCGGCCGCAACCGTCTGGACGTTCGCGGCCACCAAGGCGCTGGCGGTGGCGGCCAATCCGATCGCCGTGGCGGACGTGCTGGGCGGCATTGCCGTGGACGCCACGATGGTCGTCACGCTGGGGCGCATCTACGGCATTTCGATGTCGCTCAACAATGCGCGGCAATTGGCCAGCTCGATCGCCAAGAGCGCGGGGTTGGTCACGGTCTTCGAGGCGCTAGTGAGCTGGATCTCCTCGGGGTTCAAGGCCGTCACCGGCGGATTAGGGACGGTGGTCACCCACGTGCCGCAGGGCGCGGCGGCGGGCTTCGGCTCGTACATCGTGGGGCAGGCGGCGCGGTACTACTTTCAGCACGGCGCCAGTTGGGGCGACCAGTCGCCCAAGCACGTCGTCTCACAGATACTCGCCAACACCGACAAGCAGTCGGTCCTCAATCGGCTCAAGTCGGAGATTCTCAAGAAGCTAGCCGTGAATCGGCACGCGGGCGAGACGCCGCCCAAACGAGGTTGGTGGCGGCTTGGTGAGTAAGTGAGTAGGTGAGTGGGTCGGAACGGGCGTTTCCCCACCACCTACTCACTTACTCACCTACTCACTCCCCCTTTACCGATTATTCCGTCCAGGGGGCTTTCGCGGGGCCGCGAAGAATGGCGAGAATGGATTGGTTGATCGCTTTAGGAGCCTCTGGCCGATGGAATTTTGAGTCAGGAAGAGTTCAGGCGGCGTCCCCTATCGACGGCGATTCGTGACCAGTTCCACCACGCTCGACGCTCGACCGATCGTTCCCGAATCGGTCCACCGCGAGGACCCTGCGCAGTTCGTGCGCTGGGCGTTGGCGGAGCTGCAGATTCCGGTCGTGTGCGGCGAGCAGGACGCGGTCGTCGAGTTGCCGGAGGCTGACCGCGGCGCGTTCGCGGGGCAGCAGCGACTGCGATTGCCGCTCGTCGGGCCCGCGGCGGCGGGTCAGGAGTCGCTGGCGTGGGGCGACCGCTTCGGGCGTTGGCTCGTCGAGCGGCTGCAGGCAGCCGGCCCGGCCGTGCACGGGCGGCCGCGCGTGCAACCGATGACGGTGAGCGAAGTGGCCGGGACGCTGTTTCCTGCCTATCGCGTCGACGACGGGCGGATGCACCTGGCGGGCTGCCAACTGACCGATCATCCGTTCGTGCGACTGTCGTTCGTCGGTGAAGTGCCGGGCGACGCGATTCGGCACGTGCTCGTGGCGCCAGATGGGTCGTCGGTGAGCGCCGAGTTGGCGGAACGACTGGGCCTCGACGATTTATCGCCGATTGCCAAGGCGCCGCCGCGGATCGACGCCGGGGCGCTCCGGTCGCTCGTGGCGGCGGGGCGGCGCATCGCGGTCAAGCAATCGACGGAGCGCGATCCGCAAGCCACGACGGTTGATCCCCTTGCGGTGGCCGTTTTGTGGGTTCGCCACGCGGAAGGGCGACTGCAATTCACGATCGGCGGAGCCACGACGTCGCTAGCGTTCAGCAGTTGGGCGAAGCTGCTGGCGCCGCAGCCGTTTGCCGCGCCGCACTCGGGGACGGCGACATTTCATTTGGCGGCCACCGCCGACGGGCGGATTGACGCGGCGGAGCAAATCGCGGTCTGCCAGCAATCGGGGCGGCGCGTGCTGCGTCAGGAGCTGGTCGAGTGCAGCGTGAGCGGCAAGCGCGTGTTGGCAGACTTCACGGAAATCTGCCCCGTCTCGGGCCGGCCCGCGTTGCGGCACGAGTTCGCCACATGCACGATGTGCCGGCAGCGCGTGAGCCGATCGGTGATGACCGAGGGGCTGTGTGCGGCATGCCGCGGCTTGAAGAAAGTGAGCAAGGACGACCCGCGCATCGCGTGGATCTTGGGCGAGCACGCGGGACTCGATCGCTGGAACCATTGGCAGCTTTCGGAAACGAAGTCCGTGTACATCGTCCAAGCGACGAAGCTGCTCAAACGGCTTCTGGCGGTCGTCGACAAGGAATCGCTGGTCGTGTGCCGACTGGCCGAATCTTCGCGGTTGGGATCGACGTGGGTCGACGTCACCGAGTCGGCGCAGCTGGAAATGCTGGAATGACGGGCATGGGTGCGAATGCCCATCCTGTCCGCCCGCGTCGCTGAAAAACCGCCGGTCCGATCGGCGATTCCCCATGCGCCCACTTTGTTCGCCGCTCACGGCGTCGCTGGGACGTGCATTTTAATTGCGGCGCCAATGAACCGCCATTAAAGTGGACGTGGCGGGGGCGATCTTCGCAGGCGCTCCGATAGATTTGATGGGAGCGTTGGATTGACGGGAAGCAAGATGGAATTCGTTAGCCGCCATCTGCGCGCTCGTCGGCGCTTTCGTCCCATCGCCATCGCTCGCACGTTGCTGCGTGGTTACGCCGTGGCCGCCATGTTCCTGTTGGCATCAGCAAGCGAGGGCTTTGCGGGGCTGAGCGGCTTGGAACGGCTCGCGAGCGGCTTTGGCGTCATCACGACGATGGACTTCGCGCCGGGCGACCCGACGCGACTCTTCGTGGGTCTGAAAGGCGGAACGATCCGCATTCTTGATCTCACAACGAACACGGTCCAACCAACGCCGTTCCTCACGATCAGCGGCTTGGACACCGAAGTCGAAGGCGGGCTGCTCGGCCTGGCCTTCCACCCCGACTATCAACACAACGGCAAATTCTACGTGCAAGTGACCGTCGACAACGGGGGCATTCCGATCGACGAGGAGAACGTTTCCCCGTTCAGTTCGCACCTTCGCGAGTACACGGTTTCGTCGAATCCCAACGTCGCGAATACTGAGTTCGTCAATCTGGACGACTGGGTGCAACCACAGACCTGGCACAATGGCGGGTGGCTGGGATTTGGTCCGCAGGACGGATATTTGTACGTTCTCACCGGCGACGGCGGCGCGTCCTTTGACACGGGGCCTGGACACACGCCCGGAACCGGCAATGCGCAGGATTTGACCGACAATCGACTCGGCAAGTTACTGCGCATTGACGTCGACGGCGACGATTTTCCGCTCGACCCGCTACGGAACTACGCCGTGCCGCCCGATAATCCGTTCGTCGGCCAGGCGGAAGATGACGAAATCTTCGCTTACGGACTGCGGAGTCCTTGGAAGGCAAGCTTCGATCGCGCGACCGGCGATCTGTGGATCGGCGATGTGGGCGAGGCCACGCGCGAAGAAGTCAGTATGCTGCCGGGGGGCTCGGGCGGCGGCCAGAACTTTGGCTGGAACAAGCGCGAGGGCTCCATTGCCACACCGACCGTTGGCGGCCCGTTGCCAGGCAGCGTCGAGCCTGTTTACGACTACGGCCACCTTGGAGCCCCTGGCGATCCCGCGTTTCAAGGCAATTCAGTCACCGGCGGCTACCGATATCGCGGGCCTGACCCCGATTTTCAAGGCAAGTACATCTTCGCCGATTACTCGTCGGACCAAATCTGGATGTTCGACCCTGACGACCCAGTCGGAGCCTATAGCGCGGTGATCAACGTGACGGCCCTATTGCCGCCGTCCGCTGGTACGGCGAGTCGCGTCACGACGTTTGCCGAGGATCCGTTTGGTAATCTTTACGTTGGGACGCTTCTAGGTAACGTATTTCGGATCGCGACAAATACGCTGACGGGCGACCTCGACAGTGACGGCGACGTGGACGCCGACGACGTCGCCATTTGGAGAACGAATTTCGGCGCCACGGGCGAGCCGGGCACGGTCACCGGCGACGCGGACGACAACGGTGCGGTAGACGGTCGCGACTTCCTGTTGCTTCAGCGCTATCTCGGACTGACGACGCCCATGGACGCCGCCACGGTCAATTCCGCCGTCCCGGAGCCCACGACGGCCTCTCTGGTGGGAGCAGCGATTGCCGGCGCCGCCATCGCCGCTCTGCGTCGGCGGCATTGACTGGATCTCAACCAGGACCCACCGTGCCGAAAAGCTCGACCCACCACTCGATGTACTGGCTGATGATGCCGTCGGGATTTAAACAACCGGCCGCATGGAGTGGGTAGTAGAGCCACATCGCCATGTAGAACCCATCCCAATGCATCGCCTCGCGGAGCCAGAACGCCGTCGCGAGCACGGGCCCGCTCGACAGCACGTACGCGACGACCGCCAGCAGGACGACGGTCAGCCAGCGCGGGAATCGGCGCCCCTCGCGCGTCGCTCCGGCCGCCGGCGAAATTACCTCGGCTTGGCGTACCATGTCCGCACGACCTCCTCGGCCGGCTTGCCGTAGATGCAAAAACCACGGTGCTCATCCGCGTCCGCCTTCTCGTAAAGCTGAGCGGGCCAATCCCACCAGGCGAAGCCCATGAACCAAGGCTCGTCCCAGAAGGCCTCGAACATGGCTTCGTAGTAGTTGACTTGCTCCTGCTGGTCGATGGGGTCGCCGAGCTTGGCGTCGGGATGCGACCAGGGATAGCGAGCGCAGCCGCGGACGTTGGTCACGCCGGTTTCGATGAATAAAATCGGCTTGTCGAACTTGGCGCTCAGGTCGGCCAGTTCCTGCTTGTTTTTGACGAGCTGCGCGAGAATCTCAGACTTGGGCGTGGTCGATTTGATTGCCTCTTCAATCGTCTGCCCTTCGGGCGGAGGAACCTGGTAATAGGCGCTGACGCTGATGACGTCGACGGCGTCCCACCACGCGACCTGGTTCTCGCGGCCGTGGTTCACGTCGTAGGTGATGGCGCCGTGGTAAATGTCGCGAATCTCGGCGATCAATTCCCGCCAACGATCCGCGAACTCTTCGGTCGAGTTCATTTCGCACCCCAGGCACAGCATTTCAACATTCTCCTCCTCGGCGATCTTCGCGTAGTGGAGGAGAAACCCGCGAAAACTTTGCCACCACTGGTCCCACTTGGCCAGGTCTCGCGTCTGGCCCTCGCGCATGACCGGCTCATCCGCCCAAGTGTCGAGTTCGCCGGCGACCCCTGCAGCGCGCTCTTCGGCGGTCACCGGGCGATAGAATTTCACCCACGCCCGCCAAACGCCGTCGTCGCTGTTGACGACCGGTTTCAAGATCACCTTTAAGCCGTTCTCGCGGGCGAGATCGACGGCGTGACGGATTTCGTCGTCGGTCGCCATTCGCGGGTTCTCATCGCTCCATGTGAAGCGGGGCGTCTCGACGGTCGCCATGGTCGTAGCAAAGGCGATGCAGACGCAGTCGGCGCCCGTTGCGGCGAGCCGCTGCATCGACGCGGCGGCTTCGCTCCCCGCGTAGTCGCCCCGGGAGCCGACCCATCCCCAGGAGTGTCCTTTGACGAAGCCCAGACGGGGGGCGTCGGCGCCCAGCACAGTGCGGTGGACGAGGGCCGAAGCGAAGGCACAAGCGGAGATGAGGCCGATGCGGAGCGCGGATGATGACATGTTGGCGACGCCGATGGGTGGGGACGATGGAACTTGGCGCCAAAATGCCAAGCCTGAAGAGACTGGTCAAATAGTTTAACACGGGCGTTTATCCAGGAGTAGCCGGCGAGAAGCGGTGACATCAGCGCCTTCCTGTCCAACATGGAGTGCCGGTACGATAGGGCGTCGCACTTTGACGGGCGTCGACTTCGCGGTCGGCGTCTCCCCCGCTTCGTGGCCCATACCCTAGGAAAAGCTTGATGTTGGCGTTTGTGATGTGGGGTCAGGAAGTCGGCTGGGGCGATTTCGGGGTTGTCGGCCTGTTGGTGGTCCTGGAAGGGGTGTTGTCCATCGACAACGCCCTCGTGTTGGGCCTGCTCGCCAAAAGGCTGCCCAAACCCCAGCGACCCAAGGCGCTCACGTACGGACTGGTTGGGGCGTTCGCGTTTCGCTTTCTGGCGATCGCCGTCGCCACCTTTTTACTGAAGTGGACATGGGTCAAGCTGCTGGGCGGCGGATACCTTGCTTACATCGCCATCAAGCATCTCTTCTTCGAAGCGTGCGAGCACCATGAGGAGCGTCTCATGGTTTCGGATGAGGGAGAGCCCACGCTAGTGCAGGCGGCTTCCGGCGAGCCGCTCACTGTCGAGCAAGAAGAGGCGGAGATTGAGGAGCGTGTGCCGTTACCGCTGCCCGAGCGACCGACGGCGAAGTTTTGGCCGACCGTGGCCGTCATCGAGCTGACCGATATTGCGTTCGCCGTGGACTCGATCCTGGCGGCGATCGGCGTGGTCGGCCCTCCGCCGCCCGGCCATGAGCCCGAGGCTCTGCATCCCAAACTTTGGGTGATCATCACCGGCGGCATCATCGGCGTGATCCTGATGCGGTTCGCGGCCGTGATCTTTATCCGGCTCCTGGAGCGGTTCCCCAGGTTCGAGACCGCGGCTTACATGCTGGTTGCCGTGATTGGCGTCAAGTTGCTGGCGGACTGGGGTTTTAACACTAAGGAAGACCCGCACCGACTGAACTTTCACGACGTGTCGCAACCCGAATTCTGGATCTTCTGGGTGACGATGCTGGGCTGCTTCCTGACCGGCTTTCTCCCATCGAAGGCGACGAGCCGCGCCGCAGAGGCGGCCAATGTCCATTGAGACCACATGCGCGAGGCGCATTCCCTAAAGTCTCCTGCAGAGGATCGTTTGCCCTAATCCTTTTGGGGCCAACAACCTAAGGCGTTGCGAGGTAGCGGCGCGGACCGCTGCAAGGAGGGCGTCCGTTTGTGGGGATATTTCGGTTTTTCCGCTAGACGACGGTTGTCACACGGGTAAAATTATACGGCTGGACATGGCTAGGTTCCTCCCCGACCGTCCTAGCGCGATCAACGTAGACGCACTACACACAAGAAAGGTCTAGTTTCGGCGTACAGCTCGATTCTGAAAGACGGCATGTCCCCCCGCCGCCGTCGCCCTCGAGCCGGAGCGCGAAGCGACCGACGCCTTTACGGCACATTCTTTTTGATCGCGCGTTTGGGATTCGGGCAGCGAATCTTTTTCACGGTCACCGGCGCTCCGTGGGCGTAGCGTCGGGGCTGGTGGTGCGTCGATTGTGTTATGCCCGAGCGCTGGAGCTGCGAATCGTCGCTGTCGAGCGAAGGCTTCGTCGCATGCGCGGCGTCGAGTTGAACAGTTTTCGTTGCGTCGCGGACATGCTCTGGCCCGAAGGCGCCGAGCGGACGACGGTGTGACAAATCGTGACGCGACGAAATGCCGTTCGACGAGATGCTGACGAAACAGTCGATGTCGCGAAGGTTTGCCGCTTACAGAAAGTCTGAGCTTCGGCGAATCGTGCGCGAGCGCCGGAGTCGTTTTTGCAGTTGTAATCTTTTACCAAATTGCCGCTCGAGAGTTCCTTTCGGTCGACCGGTGCTAAGATTAGTTGTCTCTATGGCCAGAATTGTGGAATGCCACAGAAGCGCGAGCGCCGCATGGCGCAGTGCGCCGGCTTGTCACGACGGGCGGCAGTTCTTAAGCGGATCGACTCGCGAAGGCATTCGACCAGGCACTCGACGGCGGCGCGACGGCATGCGGGGTCTCCAGCGGCGGGCGACGTCCGCCTGGCAGGCCGCGATTGTTAATCTTCGGTTTTCGTCACTCGCGAAAACTTGTTCCTAGGAGCTTTGATCTTGTACGACACGTTATTGGATCATGATTTGGAGGATGAGGCGGTCGTCGTTGAGGGCGACGTCGATCTCGACGCCAAGGGCATCGACGACGACATCGACGACGACGGCTTGTCGCTGGAACTGCCCGACGACGCGAAGGAGGAAGATCCCGCGGCCGCGCTGGACTTCGAGGACGAGGCGCCGGAAGGCGAGTCCTGGTCGGACGATCCCGTGCGCATGTACTTGACGCAGATGGGCGAGATTCCGCTGCTCACCAGGCAGCAGGAAATTAACCTGGCCCGCCGCATCGAGACGACCCGCACGGCGTTCCGTCGCCGCCTGCTGGCGTGCGACTACGTGATCCGCGCCGCGTTCAAGGTGCTCAAGCGGGTCCATCGCGGCGAGCTGCCGTTCGATCGCACGGTACAGGTGTCGGTGACCGACCGACTCGAGAAGGAGCAAATCCTCGGGCGGCTGCCGCATAACTTGGAGACGCTCGAAACGCTGCTCGATCGCAATGCCGAGGACTATCGGATCGCCACGTCGCGAAGCGAAAAGCCAGCCCGTCGCAAGGCGGCCTGGCAGTGCCTCGCCAAGCGTCGCCGGCGGGCGGTGATGCTGGTCGAAGAACTGGGCCTGCGGACCCAGCGCATCGAGGCGATGATCAGCACGCTCGAGAGTTTCAGTGAGCGGGTCTGCGAGCTCAAGGCGCAGATCGAGCAGATGAAGAAGGAGCGGCGTCCGGCCGCCGAGCGCGAGGCGGCGACGATCGAGTATCGCAACATCCTGCGAGTGACGCAGGAGACGCCCAAAAGCCTGCGCAATCGCGTCAACTACCTCAAGGACGTGTACTCAAAATACCAGCGGGCTAAGCGCGGCCTGAGCGAGGGCAACCTGCGGCTGGTCGTGTCGATCGCCAAGAAGTACCGCAACCGCGGCCTGTCGTTCCTCGACCTCATTCAGGAAGGCAACGCCGGCCTGATGCGCGCCGTCGACAAGTTCGAGTACCGCCGCGGATTCAAGTTCTGCACCTACGCGACGTGGTGGATTCGGCAGGCGATCACCCGCACGGTGGCCGATCAGAGCCGCACGATTCGCATCCCGGTCCACATGGTCGAGACCATGAGCCGCGTGCGAAACGTGTCGCGGGCGCTCTTGCAGCGGCTGGGCCGCGAGCCGACGATCGAGGAAACCGCCAAGGCCGCCGGCTGTTCGGTGGACGAGGCGCGGCGCGTGTTGGCGATGAGCCGATACCCCGATCAGCCTCGACCGCCCCGTGGGCAACAGCGAGGACAGCCACTTCGGCGACTTGCTGCCCGACTCGGGCGCTGAGAGCCCGGCCATCGGCGCCGCCCAAGAAATGCTGCGGTCGCGGATCTCGAAGGTCCTCAAAACGCTCAGCTACCGCGAGCGGGAGATCATCAAGCTCCGCTACGGCCTGGGCGACGGCTACAGCTACACGCTGGAGGAAGTGGGACACATTTTCAAGGTGACCCGCGAGCGCATCCGGCAGATCGAGGCCAAGGCCGTCCGCAAGCTGCAGCAGCCGAGCCGCAGCCAGGAGCTGAGCGGGTTTTTGGACTAAGCTTGGAACCAACGGACAGCCCCAGCGACGATTTTCGTGCGGGGCTGTTTCATGCGCCCTAATCAAACTCGAAGGCAGGCTTCGATTGGACGGCGCCGACGCGGCCGGCGACGATGTCGGCCCGCGAGTAGTCCTCACCATGGACGGGCGCTCCGGCAATGCGGCGGAGTGTGGCCAATTGGCCAACGTGCGTGAGGGCGTCGGCGATCGGGCCTTGCAGGAGTCGCTCCGGCGAACAACCGAGCGGCTGGTCGTTGGCAAGGAATTGATCGAGAGCCACAAGTGCGGCGAAGAATCGATCGACGCCCTCCTCCCAGGATCGCGGCTCTTTGACGCGCCAGTCCTCCTCGCCGCGCGCGGTGAGCAGCGCCCACTCCATGAGGTCGCCTAGGTGGCCGACGATTGCACCCGCGGACCGACAAGTCGCGCAGGCGCGCACTCCGATAAAATCAGCCGGTGCATCGCGGAGCATTTTTCCCGCGCGATACGCCAGCGTCGCGACGGCGTGGCGGAGGATTTGGCGTTCTGCGTCCATCTGCATGGGAAGTAACGAATTTACTTCGGATCAAGCACTTGTCCAAACGCGATGTCGTAGCCGTCGAGATCCTGAATGCCGAACTCGCGGCAGCCGTAGAACGTGTTGTAGATCGTGTAGTCGATGATCGCGCCGCGGGCTTGGAGTTCGGCGTAGAGCGCGTCCGCGTCGTCGACCCAGAAGTACACGTTCCACATCTTGTCGACGACGCGCCAGTGGGGGCGAATGACGGCGGGGCTGGTCTTTGCGACCATCAGGCTGTGCCCGTCGCGGCGGAGGATGCAGAAGTCGGGCGGGTCGCCGTAGAACTTGTCGTAGGCGAACCCAACGCGGTCGCGGTAGTAATTGGCCGCGGCGACGACGTCGGCCACGAGCAGAATGGGCGCACTGCCGGTGATGGTTGCCATGCGGGCCATTCTACCCCGGCGGCGAGTGGATCGCGCGGCGTAAATAAACAGCCGATTCTCGTCGGTTTGACAAGGCCGCGGCGGAGCGATAGACTCCCGCACAGTTTGGTTCACGTGCGTTGGTGGTCGGTCGCGGCGATTTGTAGACGCGGCCGACGCAACAGGGAACTCCGGTGCAACTCCGGGACGGCCCCGCCGCTGTGACCAGGCGCGTACGGTCGGACAATTCTTGAACGCCATTGCCGCACGAGTGATTGTGCGGCGAGAAGGCACGTCGCGACCGAGCCTGTGAGTCAGAAGACCTACCATCGCACTTGCCGCATGTGGCGCCTGCGCGGGACGGGCCATGTGCCTGGACGAATCTTCGGTTGCTCGTGCGCGCTGGTGGCTAGGCCGTGACGTTGCGCTTACTAGGCACGTTCGGCGAGGTCCCCGCGGCAGGGCGTTGAGGATTCGACGATGTTGTGGTCATGCTTCGTCGCCCCAGAATGCTCGGCTCGGCACGTCGCGGTTTGACGCTGGTCGAACTGCTCGTGGTCATGGCGATTATTGGCGTGCTCGTCGCGCTGCTGCTGCCCGCCGTGCAGGCGGCGCGAGAGGCGGCGCGGCGGTCGCACTGCCAGAACAATCTGCGGCAGATTGGCGTCGCACTCGCCGAGTATGAGGCCGCGCGCCGCGAGCTGCCGATCGGTTGCATCGGCTGCAAAATCAACCCGCCAGCCGAGGGTGAACCCTTCACGCCCGCTCGATTTACGGCGTGGCTGACGCAGCTCCTGCCGCAGTTGGAGCAGTCCGCGCTGCACGCTGAGTACGACTTCTCGTTGCCGGCGTATCAGCCGCCGAATCGCTGGGTGGGCTCAAATTCGCTGCGCGTCTTCTTGTGCCCCAGCACCGAGCCCGACGTGCGGTTCAGCTCGTCGAATTTGTGGCGCGGCATGGCGTTCGCCGACTACGGCGGCGTCTACGGCGTCGAGGGGCCCGGCCACGAGTCGGTCGACGCCAACACGACGCAATGGCTCGAAGCACGCTGGCTCGGCGTGCTCCTCTACGAAGAAGCCACCGCTGCCAACGAGATTCTCGACGGGCTCTCACAGACGGTCGCGTCGGCCGAGCTCTTGCACCGACGCGAAGCCGAAACGGAGTGGGCCAACGGCCATAGTCTGTTCGCTCAAGAGGGATCGACGTCAATCAATGGCGATTCGGGTCTTGGCAACGACGTTGGCAGCCCGCATCCGGGCGGCGCCTCCGCCGCGTTCTGTGACGGGCACGTCGCGTTCCTGCCCGACGAGACGCCGCAGGAAATTCTGAATGCGCTGCTCACGCGCGCCGGGGAGGAATGAATGGCGCCACGTGTTTGCAGCCTGGCTCTTGTGATGCTCGCCGCGGGCGCGCCGCTGTTCACGGCGCGTCTTGCCGGCGCCGCGGTCACGTCGCTCGATGAAATTCACTACTGGGTTGGCGCCGGGACGAACCGCGCCGGCTTCGTCCTCGATTGGAACGGCGACAGCTCGGCGGACGGCGCGCTCGCATGGGGCTTTCGCTGGAACGGCTCGGCCAACGGCGAGGCGATGCTGCGGGCCGTTATTGCCGCCGATCCGCGGCTGTTCGCCAAGCTCGGCGAGCATGCGCCTTATGGCGTCGCCGTGCGCGGCCTGGGCTACGACCTGAACGATGACGGCCAGTTCGCGCTTGACGATGGGACGGAGTTCGACGCCGACGGCGTGGCTCAAAGCGGCCCGACCGATGGCGCTCTGTCGCTCGACCCAGGTGACCGCTATCGCGAAGGTTGGCAGATTGGCGTGTGGAACTATGGAGTGGCGAACGCGAACCCCTGGCAAGGCGGCGCGTGGACGTATTCGCCGCTGGGCGCCACCGATCGCGTGCTCGTCGACGGCTCGTGGGACAGTTGGGCCTTCACGTCGACGTTCCGACCAAACGCCTTCGCAGTGAACGCCGCGCCGGCGACGCAGCCGGCCGATTTCGATTCCGACGGCGACGTGGACGGCGCCGACTTTCTCACCTGGCAGCGCGGCGTCGGCCGAGCGGAGGGCGTCTCACGCAGCCAGGGCGACGCCACCGGCGACGGCGCGATTGACGCCAGCGACCTGCAGTGGTGGCAATCGCAATTTGGCGGCGGCCCCAACGCGACGATCAGCACGGCTGTGCCCGAACCTTATTCTCTGACCACTTGCGCAAGTGCGTTGTTCGTTTTGTTCCGAAAAGTTCTGCAACCTCGAAGGAGTGACTCATGATCCGAACCGCATTCCGAACCGCCCTCGCGACCTGGTGCTTGCACACAGGTCTTTCCGCCACGTGTGCGCTCGCCGCCGACCCGTGGGCCGACCACGTCGTGAGCTATACGCCCGGCAACGGCATCACGAACGATTTCGTCACCAGCACGCCGTTCAATGTGTCGCAAACCGCGCTCGGCGAGCCGACGCGGCTGACGAGCCCCGACGCGTTCGGCGGCGCCGTGACGCCGCTGCAGTCGGCGTTTCGCGCCAACGAGATCGTCTCGATCGGCAACGGCGGCTCGCTCGTCGTACAATTCGACGAGCCGGTGGAGAACGATCCGCTCAATCCCTACGGCGTCGATTTGCTTGTGTTTGGCAACGCGTTTTTCGTCGGCAATTTCTTCAACGACGATTTCTCGTTCAATCCGTTGGGCATGGCCAGCAACGTCGCCAACGAAGGCGGGGCGATCGAAGTGAGCGCCGACGGCGTGAATTTCTTCGCGGTGACTGGCGCAGCCGACGGTCTGTTTCCCACGCGCGGCTACGCAGACCTGACTGAGCCGTTCCCCACGTTGCCGGGCGCCACGCCGACAGACTTCACGCGGCCCGTTGATCCGGCATTCGATCCCTTCGGAAGGACCTACGCGCAGATTCTCGCCGGCTACGGCAACTCGGGCGGCGGCCTGGGCGTCGACATCGGGCCCACAGGCCTGTCAAGCATTTCGTACGTGCGAATTACCAACGCCGTTGGCGCCGCTTTCATTCCGGAGATCGACGCGCTCGCCGACGTTGCCAGCATTCCTGAGCCTGCGACATCGCGCATGATTTTTATCATCTCGCTCATTTTGCTTGGCAAATCCGCACGCGTTGATAATGTGAATGCAGCGACGTGACATTGTGCTTCTGAAACCAGCGGCGGCGATCCGTCGGGAGGGGAGTGCGACGCCTGGAGTGACGACGAGACTGATCGGAAGCTGCTGACAAACAGCTCGCGAGATGGTTCAATCGGGAGGACACCTGTGGTCTGATTTCTGAACCATCTCGCGGGCGTTTTTTCTCGTGGATGAGTTTCTCCGAAACTTGAATGTAGCAGGCACGCTCCGCGTGCCGTTGCCTGAAGAACCCAATCCACTTCTGCTTCAAGCAAACGGCACACAGAGTGCGCCTGCTACAAATGCGGCCGTCGCGCACAATACCCGAGCCTGGGATGCCCTCGCGCGCCAAGGCGTGCCCCTGGCTCAGCCGGCGACGAACGGCGATCTGAACGACCCGCTAACGCTCGTTGATCCGGCCGGTTGGCTGGAGGATTTGCGCGGACGCAAGGTTCTCTGCCTTGCCGCGGGCGGCGGACGGCACAGCGCACTCTATGCCGCGACCGGCGCGATCGTGACCGTCGTCGACGTCAGCGGCGAGATGCTCGCGCTCGATCGAACCGTCGCCGCGGAGCGCGGCTTTGACGTGCGGCTGGTGCAGACGTCGATGGACGAACTTTCGATGTTCGCCGCTAGCGAATTCGACGTCGTCGTTCATCCCGTAAGCACATGCTACGTGCCCGACGTGCAACCGGTGTTCGCGGCCGTGGCCCGCGTGACGCGGCCCGGCGGGTTGTACATCAGCCAGCACAAGACGCCGGCGAGCTTGCAGGCGTCTCTGCGGCCTTCCGGCCGCGGCTACGAGCTGA
>JBIOVA010000065.1:0-4089 GCA_044867485.1 Lacipirellulaceae bacterium
GCGAAAGGCCGACAAGCTCGACCTGTCGCTGATTGTCACCGACGCGCAGGCGGTCGCCGCCGGCGTCTTCACGCAAAACCTCGTCTTCGCCGCGCCGGTCAAACTCTGCCGGCAGCGCACCCCTAGCGAGTCGATCCGCGCCGTCGTGATTAACTCCGGCAACGCCAACGCCTGCACGGGCGACCAAGGCGACCGCGACGCCGCCGCGATGGCCGCCAAAGCCGCGGCCGCCGTCGGCGTCGCCCCCGAGCAGGTTCTCGTCATGTCGACCGGCGTCATTGGCGACCTCATGCCGATGGAGAAGATTCTTCCCGGCATCGATGCTGCGGCCGCGCGGTTGGCCGCCAACGACGACGCGCTGGTCGCCGCCGCCCGGGGCATGATGACCACCGACACGCGCCCCAAAATCTGCAGTCGCACGATCGAGGTCGACGGCCGAAATGTGTGCGTCTGCGGCATCGCCAAGGGCGCCGCCATGATCGGCCCCAACCTCGCCACGATGCTGGCAGTCGTGATGACCGATGCAAAGCTCACGATGCACGACGCCCACGCCGGCCTCCACGACGCCGCCGACGAGTCGTTCAACTGCATCAGCGTCGAAGGCCACACCAGCACCAACGACACGGTCCTGCTGCTGGCTAACGGCGCAGCCGGCGGCCCCGTGCTTGTCGGCCCCGCCCTCGCCAGGTTCCAGGCCACGCTCGTCGAAGTGTGCGAGGACCTTGCCCAATCCATCCCCGCCGACGGCGAGGGCGCCACGCATCTCATCACCGTCGAGGTTCACGGCTGCCGCACACGGGACGAAGCGATCCAGGTCGCTCGGTCGATCGCCAATAGCGCCCTGGTCAAAACCGCCGTCGCGGGCCACGACCCCAACTGGGGCCGTATCGTCTCCGCCGCCGGTTACAGCGGCGTCAAGTTCGACCCCGCCAAGGCCAGCCTGCACCTCAACGGCATGTTGCTGTACGAACACGGCCGCCCCGTGCCGTTCGACGGCGACGCGGTCTCCGCCGCGATGGCCGTTGATCGCAACACGGGCATCGTGCTGCTGCTCGAAGAAGGCGAAGCGTCGGCCCGCTTCTGGACGACCGACCTCACCGCCGAGTATGTGCGGCTCAACGCCGACTATCACACCTGAAGCGGTCGCAGGTCCGGCTCGACCCAACCGCGCCGGGCCTCGATCGACATGATCCGCTCGCGGCTGTAGTACGCCAGCGGCGCACGCTTGTCGCCCAAGAGCTGAATCAACTCCTCGGCCAGGTCGTCGATCGGCCGCGTGCAATCCGCCTCCGCGACGAACATCGCAATCCGCCACACGAAGAACCGCGTAATCGTCTCATGATATCCCGCGCTGTCCGTATTTTCCCCGCCGGTTGCCTCGTTGTAGGCCATGATCCGCCCGCGCAAGTGCGCCAGCGTCTCCTCCGGCGAATAATGCAGCAGATGCCACAGCCCCACGCGCAGGTGGGCCTCGTGCGTCCACTGGTCCTTGGGCAGCGTCCGCTCGCAGAATGCTGCCGCGATTCGTTCGGTCTGCGATTCGGCCATGCCCGAGGGACGGAAGCCGGCGCGCGAAGGTTCAGGCATCCGACGATCGGCCCAGCGCCGCCAGCTCGTCGCCCGTCAGTCGATAGACCGTCCACTCCGACATCGCCCGGGCGCCCAGTCGCTTGTAAAACTCGATCGACGGCTGGTTCCAATCGAGCACGGCCCACTCCAAACGCCCGCAGCGACGTTCAACGGCCAGCCGGGCGACGCCAGCCAACAGTTGCCGGCCGATCCCCTGCCCCCGCACATGGGGCTGGACATACAAATCTTCGAGATAGATCCCCGACCGCCCGACGAACGTCGAAAAGTTGGTGAAAAACAGCGCATAACCCACGATCTGTCCGTCCGCGACCGCCACGATCGCCTCCGCCGACGGCCGCGGGCCAAACAGCGCCTCGCGAAGCGACTCGACGGTCGCCTGCACCTCGTGCGCTAGTCGTTCGTACTCGGCCAGCTCCATGAGCAGCGCATGAATTCGCGGCACGTCAGCCGGCGTCGCCGGGCGGACCTTTGCGAAGGCGGCGGAGGGCGGCGGGCTCATGGTGACTCGTTCCGAATTCTCAAGGCGATCCCGCGCCACCGCCGCTGCCGATGACGATAAAACCACTGGGCGAACAGCCACACCGGCCAAGTCAGCACGCCGGCGTCGATCTCTACGTCGTCGGTGTAACGGCACTCGCCCGGCGCAATGGGCTCGACCTGGATCCGGTGATCCCAGCGGCGAATCAGCACGTCGTGCTCGCGAGTCTGCATTTGCCGCCGCGGATGATCAATCGACTCCCAAGACAACGACCGCGTCCCCAACGGGACGACGCCAAACAACAGCGGCTTGAGGCTGACCGTGGCGCCGTCCTGCCACCGATCCGGAAGCACGATCTCGCCCCGCGCCGGCCGCAGCCGAATGAGCGGCCAACAGATTTCATGGAGCAGCCGGCTGGTCTGCACCTCAGCCCAGACCCGATCGGCGTCGCAGGGGAGCGTCGATTGAACGAAGACTCGCATCGTTTGATTCATCACTCCAGTGCGCGTCGCCCCAAAGCCAGGGCGCCCACCACGCCGGCGTTGTCTCCCAATTGCGGAGGCACAACATAGTCGTCGATGCCGCGACCAAGCAAGGCAGGCGAGACGACGTACCCGTTGAGCGACTCCTGAAGCCGTTCCCGCACCAGTGCGAAGAAACGTCTCTCGCCCAGCCGACCGCCTTTGCGAACGCTGCCGCCCACGATGATCCGCCGCGGCGAAAGCGTGCAGACGATGTTTGCCAGTGCGATCGCTGTAGACGTCGTGACATACTGCCAAGCCTCGTGATCGGCGGACAGCTCCTCGGCCGCCATGCCCGTGCGGGCTTCGATCGCCGGTCCGCAGCATAGGCCCTCCCAGCAGTCGCCGTGATACGGGCACACGCCGGGAAAGTCATCGCCGGGCATGCGCGGCAGCCGCAGGTGCCCCATCTCGGGGTGCACCAACCCGTGCAAGAGCTGACCGCGCGCCATCCCGCCCCCGCCAATGCCCGTGCCCATCGTCACGTAGACAAAGTCGTCGAGACCTTGCGCCGCGCCCCATGTGTGCTCGCCCAACGCGGCGCCATTCACATCCGTATCGATGCCGACCGGTACGCCCCCAAACTCGCTACGCAAGGGCCCGATCAGATCGGTGTTCGCCCAACCGGGTTTGGGCGTTGTCGTGATGGAGCCCCAGGTGGGAGACTCTGCGGCAAGGTCAACGGGCCCAAATGTGGCGACGCCCAGTCCCGCCAGTTTGCCATGCACGCTTTCCTGCGAGTGGAACCAGCGGACGACCTCGGCGAGGCAGTCCGTGGGCTCGTCCCCCGTGGGGATCTCGACGCGGGCCAGCATTCGATCCGGCGGACCGTACCCGACGGCGCAAACAAACTTTGTTCCGCCCGCTTCCACGCCGCCGACCAATTTCGCGTCGCGATTGTTCACGTTTGCCGCCCTGGCCAAGAATTCGTCGCCAACGTTGTAACATATCTGCCGTTTGTTCGCTCAAGCGCATACGCCGACCGCGGCGGGGCTCCCATGTCGGTCCTTGCGGCCGCCTCGGTTTCGATTGCACAGATAATACTCATTGCGAATGGCTTTTTGCGTGCCGTTCGGCGAGGGGGTATTCTGTTGGCGATGCGGCGCCTGGCTGATGACCCGTTTTCTTCAAGGCCCTATTCTCTCCTTTCGAGGTTAAACGCATGAACGTCCGAACCAGAATCGTGGTTGCTGTCTTGTTGGTTAGCGGCGTCGTCGCGGGCCGTCCTGCAACGGCCGCCCCCGTCAAGGAACAGGGCGTGACCGCCCTGGTTGAAGCCGGCTTCGATGACGCTGAGATCATCGCCAAGATCGAGAAAGACGGCATCACCTTCGAGGCGACCGCCGAAACGCTCGCCCGCCTGAAGCAGGCGGGCGTTTCCGACGCCGTGCTCAAAGCCGTCGAGACGGCCAAGGGCCCGGCGGCGACGGCGACCCCCTCGGGCGGACCGCTCATCGCGTTCGACAAGATCATCACGCTGCTGGAAAACGGCATCGAGCC
>JBIOVA010000066.1:0-53888 GCA_044867485.1 Lacipirellulaceae bacterium
CCGAGGCCCTCAACCGCGACCTCATGGGCGGCAAGGGCCTGCCCGGCGACCACGACCGCATCGAGGGCCAGGAGCAACTCGACAAGCTGATCTCGATCGATCAAACGCCCATCGGCCGCACGCCGCGCTCGAACCCCTCCACCTACATCAAGGTGTTCGACGAAATCCGCGACCTCTACGCCCAACTTCCTGAGTCGAAGCGCCGCGGTTACAAGCCGGGCCGGTTCAGCTTCAACGTGGTGGGCGGCCGCTGCGAGGCGTGCAGCGGCAATGGCTCGAATAAGCTCGAGATGGACTTCCTCGCCGACGTGTGGATCACCTGCCCCGTGTGCCAGGGCCACCGTTTCAACCACGAGACGCTGCAGGTCCATTTCAAGGGCGCATCGATCGCCGACGTGCTGGAGATGGACATCCAGCAAGCCCTCGACCACTTCGAGAACGTCCCGCAGATCAAGGACAAGCTCGCGACGCTCCACGCGGTGGGCCTCGATTACATGAAGCTCGGCCAGCCGTCGCCCACACTCTCGGGCGGCGAGGCCCAGCGGATCAAGCTGGCCCGCGAGTTGGTGAAAAAGTCGACCGGCCGCACGCTCTACCTGCTCGACGAACCCACGACCGGCCTCCACTTCGCCGACATCGAGTTGCTGCTCAAAGTGCTGCACGACTTCGTCGACGCCGGCAACACGGTGCTGGTCGTGGAGCACAACCTTGATGTGATCAAAACCGCCGACTGGATCATCGACGTCGGCCCCGAAGGCGGAGCGGCAGGCGGGCAAATCGTCGCCTGCGGCACGCCGGAAGATTTGGTGAGCAACCATTTAGCCGCGTCGCTCGCGACGCGCGACGCGCCGAAACGCGCGTCGCAAGCGACGCGGCGAGACTCCCACACCGCTCGCACGCTTGCCCCGTACCTCAACGGTACGAACCACGACCCCGCCGCGAAGCGCGACAAGCGCAAGGCCGTACCCCCCGCCACGCACATCACCGTCCGCGGCGCCCGGCAGCACAATCTCCGCAGCGTCGACGTCGACGTGCCGCGCGACCAGCTCACCGTCTGCTGTGGGCCCAGCGGCAGCGGCAAGACCTCACTCGCGATGGATACGATCTACGCCGAGGGCCAGCGCCGTTACGTCGAAAGCCTCAGCTCCTACGCTCGACAGTTCGTCGGCCAACTGCAGAAGCCCGCAGTCGAGCACATCGAGGGCCTCTCGCCCGCCATCGCCATCGAGCAGCGCACTGCCGGCCACACGCCGCGATCATCCGTCGGCACCGTCACCGAAATCTACGACTACTTCCGTATCCTCCTGGCGCGGCTGGGCCAAATGCACTGCCCGGAGTGCGACATCCCCGTCGGCACGCAGTCGCCCGACGAGATCATCGACGCCGTCCTCGCCGAGCCCGAAGGCACGAGGGCGTACGTCATGGCGCCGGTCGAACTCGCACAAGGCGAGCAGTACGAGCACCTGTGGGCGAAGCTCAAAACCGACGGCTACCAGCGTATTCGCGTCGACGGCGTCACCTGCGAGCTTGACGCGGCGCCCACGGTCGACCGTCGCCGCAAGCACGACGTCGAGGTGATCGTCGACCGCGTGACCATCCGCCGCGACGGTCGTTCGCGCCTGGCGGACAGCATCGAAACGGCCCTCGCCCTTGGCCGCGGCGTGATGCACCTGGCCGTGGTGCTCGAAGGCCAGAGCGAAGACCGCTGGCCGGTGAAGGTCCACAGCCAGCACCTCGTGTGCAGCCGTTGCGGCCGCAGCTTCGAGCCGCTCTCGCCGCACCACTTCTCCTTCAACAGCCCGCTGGGGTGGTGCAAAGCGTGCGAGGGCCTCGGCGTCGAGGTGGGCGCCAACCCCGCGGCCCTGTTCCGCAGCATGCAAATGACGCTCGCCGAGGGCGCCGTGCTGGTTTGGCCCAACGTCGCCCAGCCGCTGTTCGCAGCGATGCTCGAGGCGCTCTCGGCCCGCACGGGCCTGCCGCTCGACGTGCCGTTCGCGCAACTCTCGCCGCGGCATCGCCGCACCGTGCTGTATGGGACGGGCGAGGAGTGGTTTGAAGTTGCGAGTAGCGAGTTACGAGTAGCAAGTGAAGAAAAGAAGAGGAATTCGCGATTTCCCCAACTCGCAACTCGCAACTCGCAACTCGCATCCTTCCGCTTTCAATACAAAGGCCTCTACCCCGCGCTTGAAGAAGCCTCACGCCTCTCGCCGCGACTGCGCACCCGACTGGAGCACCTCGTCGACGAGATCGAATGCAGCCAGTGCGCCGGTAGCCGATTGCGCGACGACGCGGCTGCTGCGCGGTTCCAAGACCGCACGATCGACGAGTATTGCCGCCTGTCGCTGGGCGAGCTGATCTCCGCGGTCGACGCCTGGAAGCTCCCCGCCGCGGAGAAGAAGATCGCCGGCGAGCTCATCCGCGAGATCAAGAATCGCCTCACGTTTCTTCTCGACGTGGGCCTGGAGTATCTCACGCTCGGTCGCCGCGCTCCGACGCTCTCCGGCGGCGAGTCGCAGCGGATCCGCCTCGCCTCGCAGGTGGGCAGCGGGTTGTGCGGCGTGCTCTATGTGCTCGACGAACCCACGATCGGCCTCCACCCCCGCGACAACGCGCGGCTGGTCGCCGCCCTGCACAAGCTTCGCGACCTGGGGAACACGCTGCTGGTGGTCGAGCACGACCGCGACGTGATCGCTGGCGCCGACGGACTGCTCGACTTTGGTCCCGCCGCCGGCCGCCACGGTGGCGAGATCGTCGCCCGCGGCGCGCCCGCCGAAGTCGCGAAGCGACGCACAAGCGTGACCGGTCCCTACCTCAGCGGCAAGAGGTCCATTCCCGTCCCCACGAACCGGCGCATCGCCGATCTCGCCACGACGCCCAACGCCCCGTTAGCCGCGACACGGCAGCGGAGCGCTCGCCCCGCCAAACGGGCCTCCACCAGTCCTGCCCCGAAGTCCGCTCACGCGAAACTCCGCATCCTCGGAGCCCGTCACAACAACCTCAAGAACATCAACGTCGAAATTCCCCTCGGCACGCTGACCGCCGTCACCGGCGTCTCCGGCAGCGGCAAGAGCTCGCTGGTGGAGGACGTGCTCTACAACACGCTCGCCCGCCAGCTCCACCGCGCCGGCACAGTGCCCGGCGCTCACGACGCGATCCACGGCGTCGAGAACATCGACAAGATCATCCGCGTCGACCAGCGTCCGTTGGGAAACACGCCGTCGTCGAACCCCGCGACCTACACCGGCGTATTCGACCTCGTCCGCGAGCTGTTCGCCCAGCTCCCTGACGCCAAGCTCCGCGGCTACTCGGCCCGGCGGTTCAGCTTCAACGTGCCCGGCGGGCGCTGCGACGACTGCGAGGGCGCGGGTCAGTTGTGCATCGAGATGCACTTCCTCCCTGACGTGTGGGTCGATTGCGACGCCTGCGGCGGCCATCGCTACAACCGCGAAACGCTCGACGTGAAGTACCGCGGCCGGTCGATTGCTGAGGTGCTCGAGATGTCATGCGGCGACGCCCTGCAACTGTTCGAGAACATCCCCAAGATCCGCCGCATTCTGCAGACGCTTTGCGACGTCGGCCTCGACTACGTGGCCCTCGGCCAAAGCGCTGCCACGCTTTCCGGCGGCGAAGCCCAGCGCGTGAAGCTTGCCGCCGAGCTTGCCCGTCCCGATACGGGCCGAACGCTCTACGTGCTCGACGAGCCGACGACCGGTCTCCACTTCAACGACATTGCCAAACTGCTTGATGTGCTCCACCGTTTGGTCGACCTCGGCAACACGGTGGTGGTGATCGAGCACAACCTCGACGTCATCAAACAATGCGACTGGATCATTGACGTTGGTCCTGAGGCAGGCGCGGGGGGCGGCAATGTCGTTGCGATCGGCACGCCTGAACAACTGGTGGCTACGAAAGCGGAAAGCGGAGAACGGAAAGCCGGGAAGAAAACTGCCGCCTCCCCCGATTCCGCTTTCCGCTTTCCGCTTTCCGCTTTTCCTTCCCACACCGCCGCCGCCCTCGCTCCGCTGCTCGCCGCCGGGCCGCACGTCGAACGCAAACCCTATGACTTCGCCGCGGCCGAAAAACGCCGCAAGGACGATCTCGACCTCGCCGACCTTGGCCGCGATGTGAAGATGCCGTGGGAGATCAACGGTCGCAAGTGGCACGTCGAGGACCGCACGGCCCGCAGCGGCGCCCCGGTACGGTGGGACGGCCGCATCCTCGCCGAGATCGTCGACCGCATCGAAAAGGCGTCAGGAGCCTTTTCAGCGACCGATTGGACCAACCGTACGATCGTCGAAATTTGCGGGCAGCGCAAAAGCGACGGCTGGTTCTTCCACGCCATCACCGGCGAAGTGTGGCTCGTGAAACTGAAGTTTCGCACCGCCAAGCGGACCTTCGACCGCGACAAGCTCGCCGAATCGCTTGCCCTCAAGCCGCTCAACGACATCGCCGAGATCGAAGCCTACGGCCACGGTCCGCGGGTGAAGTGCAAGAATCTGCGCGGCCCGTTTCAGGAAGTGCAGATCGCCGCCCACAGTTGGGACGAGATCGACACGCCCGCTTTCTGGCAATTCCTCGAACAAGCGACGGCTGGCTTCCGTCGCTTCACGGAGCGCGTCGAAAGGTCGCCCGAAGACGTGATGCCGTGGAAGGTGCTGGGCCGCAAGTGGCATCTCAGCCGCAAGGGGTTTCCCCCCGGCAAGAAAATCGACTGGCCCCAAGAAACCCTCGAAGAAATACTGGAGATCCTCGAATCCGGCGCGAACCGGGGCGTCTCCGCCCCCGGCGCCCAATTTCTCTGGAACAACCAGCAAGTCGTCCACCTGATGATCCCGGCGCAACGCACCCCGTGGGCCACCGTCCACACAAAGCGCACCGCCGGCGTCGACCTGTACCTCAACGGCCCGGCCGGCGCTTTCGCCACCGGCCGCATCGCGAGCCTCGCCGAGAAGCGCGCCATCGAATCGAACGGCGATGGCCTCGACCAGGTCAAGCTTCGTTTCGTTGAGCCGGCGGATCTGACGCGCGGCGACCTCGCCGCCTTCCTCGCCGAGCACCTCGAAGTCGTCCGCGCCGCTTCGGTCATTTAGCCCCGGTCATTGACCGGCTAAGTGCGGCCCGGGTCCGCCGCTGGTCATTTCGTCAGATACAATCTCCCGTTCGAAGTGAGCCGCAGCCGATACCGCTCCCCGCGATGCTCGATCCACGCCTCCGAGCGCCCGCCGAGCAAGTCCTCGGAACGATACATCAGCGGTCGCAGCAAGTCGCCCGCCGCGGGCGGCACATTCTCGGTCGGATCGTCCGGTTCCTTAGCGGAGCGATTCATGGGCGGGCGTGGGGGCAGGTGCGGCGTCGAACCTCATGGCAAACGAAATTACATATCCGCATATCGCATATCCAGAGATTACACTGGTTTTCGCCGCCCGCAACACTCGTCCTGGAGTCGAATCTTCCACCACCTATGTCGAAAGAATCGACAGCACCCTGCAATCTGCCGCGCTTACCCAGGCCGCGCGACATGACGATAATGGACTGGAGTCCCAAGACCTTACCCGCCTGCGACTGCACCGCGCGGCGCCGAGTACCTTGCACGAGCAGCTTGCCCAACTCCGACTCGTCGTGCCGCTGCCCGCCGGCGCGGCGGGCGCATCGCTCGCCGCGCAGGGCGCCGCCGCGTCGCTGGTCGTCCATGTCGCCGCCTTCGCCGCGATGACCTGGACCGGCGGCATGTCCGCCCCGGCGCACGTCGCCGCCCACGGCGGGCCCTCGACCGTCGAAGCCGCCTGGTCGCCCGCCGCCGTCGGCGACTTGTTGGGCGAACTGCCGTCCGAGGCGCCGCTTCCTGCCGAACAGCCGCTGGAGTTGGAGACGCCCGAACTGGAAATCGCCGAGGTGCGTCCGGAACACGCCGAGCCGCTGCTGGTCGAGCCCGCCGAACCGCCGGGCGCCAGGCTGCCGACGCTCGTTGATCCGCTGCAGACGGCCATCGAAACGACGCAGCCGATCGATCCTGTCGCTGCGTCGCCGTTGGCAAGTTCACGCGGGCGCGCTGGCAACACGAGCGAAACCGCGCCGCGCTTCGACGCCAATGCGCCGATTCCTTACCCACCGGCCGCGCTCCGCGACCGACTCGAGGGCCGCGTTCTGCTGCGGCTGCAGATCGACGCCGCTGGCCGGGTCGCATCGGTCGAAGTCGTCGAGTCCAGCGGCCACGCCGTCCTCGACCGCGCCGCCGCCGAGGGCGTCCGCTCCTGGCAAGCCGCCCCGGCCCGCTTACTGGGCCGCCCCGTCGCCGCCGCCGCACTGCTCCCCGTGCGGTTCCGCCTCGATAAATAACCAACTGTCGCCGGGTTTCTCCGAAACTCGAATTGTCCCGCCGGCGGGCGCCATCGTCGCAAGCGGCTCACCCCAAGCGAATCCAGTCCTTCCCCGGCGGGACGAAACCCAGTCGGTAGTCACCCGTCAAATCCCACTCGGCCAGTGTGGGCCCCATGCCGAATGCCGCTAAGCAAACGGCCAGCACTCCTGCGAACGCGGCCACCGGAAGCGGTGCGCCGAGCGCCACCAGCGCCGCGGGCAGCGTGCATCCCGCCGCCGCGGTCGCCAACGGCGCGATAAAGACGCGATCGTACCCCGGGATAATCAATCGCCCCGACTTGAGCCGACCCCACAGTCCCAGCGGCGATCCGCGCGCGCCCGCGTAGACCAGGAGACGACCCGTCCCCGCGATGATCGAGAACACTCCCACCAGCAAGCACGTATTCCACGCGATGTCAAACTTGCCGCGCACCGTCGCCGCGTATTCGAACAGATTGGTGACGACGCCTGCCGCCCACGCCGCCAGGACGCTGATCGCCGTAACGCGGAGCCGCGACAGCCGCGGCTCGTTGCGCATCAGCCACGCAGGATTCACGCGCGGCCACGAGTCGAGCGTCCGCCGCGGCTTGTCCAGCGTGCGGCGGGCCATCGACTCGTCCCAGGGGAATCGCCGCAAGCTGCGGTGGAAGCCGACCGCACATGCGGCGCTCATGGCAATCGCCACGGCCAGCGTGACCCAGGCTGGCTGGTTGATCGTCAACAGCAGGCCTACGGCCAGTGCAATCGCGGCAAACAGCGCGCCGTCTTCGTCCGTCCAATAGTTTGATTTCATCAGAAACCAACTGTAGGGGAGCAAAAAAGCGAGCGACAAATACAGGGGATCGCCTTCCAGCGTCCACAAGGCCGATGCGCCGCCGACGATCAACGCATCTTGCCAGACGAGGTGCACCGGCCCCAAGGGCAGCAGACGCGCGGCGGTCCACGGAGTCGACCGCAACCAGTCGCGATACTCTTTGTCCAACGCCGGGTTGATAACCGCGGCGCGCCAGCAGCCCTGAAAAAATAGAGCCAGCGGAATCACCATGTTGTACGCCCGTGGTTGCCCCCATTCCTCCGGCCAGGCTCCGAAATACGCAGTCGTTGTGGCCATAATCAGCCACTCGCCAACGTAGAACCCCGCCGTGATGATCACGACATACTGCACCATTCCCAGCGGAGGCAGCGCCTGCCGCAGCGCGCGATTTAGAGCGGCGATCATGAGGCCGGCTCCGAAAAATAGTCGTCGATGTTGGCCAGCGCGTCCGGCGCCGTCAGGTGAGCGAGCGCCTGTTCCAGCGTTCCGCCCCTGCCTGCGGTGCGCTTCAATCCCTCAACCGTATCGTATGCCGCGACGCGGCCGTCCTTGACGATCATCACTCGCTCGGCGATTTCTTCGACGAGCTCCGGCACCGGCGTCGTCATGACCACGGTGCGATGGTCGCTCTCGGCCAACCGTTTGAGCACGCGCTTGAGCGCCAACATGCCCGCCGTGTCGAGCCCGCCGGAAAACGGCTCGTCGAGGAGCAGATACGGCGCTTCGGTGATCAGCGCCGCACACAACGCGATCTTCTTTTGCTGTCCGGCCGAGTAGCCGCCGATCGTGCGGTCGCCTTGCTCCGCCAAGTTAAACAGTCGCAACAGCCGCTCGGCGTGGTCCATGACGTGGGCGGCGCCGCGCTCGTAGAGCTCGCCCACGGCCAAGAGAAACTCGCGCCCAGTCTGCGTCTTGGGCAACCAAGGCTTGTCCGGCAAATAGGCGACCCGTTTGCGGATCGCGAGCTCGCCCTCGGGCGAACTGCGCCGTCGCACGCCGTCGAACTCAACGTACCCTTCCTGCGGCGCGAGCAGCCCGGCCAGCGCCGCCAACAGCGTGCTCTTGCCCATGCCGTTGGGCCCCAGCACAGTGACAAGCTCGCCGGTGGCGATTTCGAACGATAGGTCGACCAGCACCGGCCGCACGCCGTAGTGCTGCGTGAGATGGACGACGCGAATCATGCCGCATTTGTTCCGTGAGGCTTGCGGGTTGAATCATCAACGATTCATCCCGCACGGCAGTATATTCGCCGTCGCACCGCGCCGCTTGCGACAATTCGCCCCCATTGAGCCCGCGATCACTGACCGCGGGCTGAGTGCCAACGCCGATCTGCGGATCGCGCCGCGATCAAGCCACGCTGACGGCCTAACCCGCTGTCGCGGTCCCGCCCTCACCCCCAGCCTCCAGCCTCCAGCCGGCTGACTGCTGGTTCGCCTTTGCCCGCCGCCACAGGGTGGTAATCACCTCCGTGAGCGACCGCGCCTCGGTCCGCCGGTACGGCGAGTCCGCCGGCAATTCCCGCATCAGCCGCTTGTGGGCCGTGGCCAAGGCGTGGTACGGCATCGTTGGGAAGATGTGGTGCAGCGCGTGGAACCGCAGCCCGATGGGGGCCCACAAGCCGCCGATGAGCGGGTGGTACGGGTAGTTCACCGAGTCGAGCATCTGCTCGACGAACGTCATCTCCCGCGAGCCGTCGTGCGTCCACCGGTGGGCGCCCAGCGTTCGCAGGGCGTTGATTCCTACGATGAACACGCCCGTGAGATACGCCTGCACCAGGAACATGGGCGACAACGGCTTGTCGAACAGGATGCCGTAGCTCACCGTCATCCGCGCCGCGAGCGCCCAGATGAACGCGAAGCAGCAGAATTCCTGGACGCGAATCATCCGCAGCACCTTCCGCGTGGGCAGCGGCCGGATGTACTTGGGGTCCATGATCATCGACGAGGCGTGCTGGTGCACCCAGTCGCGCACTGGCGGGCTCACCCACGTCAGAGGCGTCAGAAGGCCCCACCGCACAATCGCCGCGATCGGGATTACAAACACTTGCGACAGGTACAACAAAATCTGCCACGTCGGCATGGTCGCCAGCGGAATGTACTCGCCATCTTCCTTCGTGCCGTAGTGCTTCCGCCGGTGGTGGTCGATGTGCGTGTAGTACACGAACGACGGGATCAAGAATGGAATCCCGCACAGCAGGTTCCACACAAACCGGAACGCCTTGAACTCGTCGGCCCGGATGTGCACCAGCTCATGGATGAACAGTGAGCAGCGGTAGTAGAGCAGGGCGGAGGCCACGAACGCGGCGATGGAAATCGGCCAGTGCCACGCCGCGTTGGACGTCAGCAAGTCCGGAAATCTCACCAGCGTGAAGCACGCGACGCCGAGCGTCCAGCTCACAAGAAAGTCGGTCCAGTAAATCCACGGATTGGGCCGAAAGAAGTCGCCCACGATCCGCCGCGCCTCGGCTAGCGAAAACTCGCCGAGCGCGGCCTCGCCGACAAGTCGTGCGTCCTTCGCGTCAGCCTCGCCGGCAGCCGTCACAACCTGGGACACGAACCGAATCCTCGAAATCGTTGGAGAAGCGTCCCTGCGACTTTTGGGGTGCCATGCCCACGTCCGCGTGGGCATGATGAACGACTGCGACCGATGGCCACGTCAGTAGACTTCTGCGGCCGTGGCATACAAGCATGGGTCGAAGCGCAAATCCGCATCGCCACGCTACAGTACGAAGTTTATCGGCGCGCCTACGGCCCAGCCAGCGGATCAAGGCCCCGCGGCTGCTTGTTCGCGCCAAACCGCGGGACTAGACTGACAAATTCGCCCCCAGCGGCGAACGTAAGTCCTTTGCCTGCCGTCAATTTGACTCCCGCCGACCGTTCCGCCGTGTCCGACGTCGTCATCACAGGCATGGGCATCGTCTCGCCGATCGGCGTCGGCGCGGACGCCGTTTGGGCGTCGCTTGAAAACGGCCTCAGTGGAGTCCGCCGGAATCCTGATCTGGCCGCCGCGGGCTACCCCACACCCATCTTCGGTGAGGTCGTGGGCTTTGACGCCAAGGAGTACGTCAAGCCGCGAAAGGCCCTCAAAGTCATGGCCCGCGAGACGCAGCTCGGCTTCGCTGCCGCCGAGATGGCTTGGGCTGACGCCCGGCTCGCCGCCGCCAGCCTCGACCCTGAGCGGATTGGCGTTACTACCGGCTCGAACATGTTCTGCCCCGAGCTCGGCGAGTTGGAAGCCGGCTGCCGCGCGAGCGATTCCGGCGGCGGCCGCTTCGACTTCACCCGCTGGGGCAATGTGGGCTTGCGCGAAACGCCGCCGCTGTGGCTGCTAAAGTACCTCCCCAACATGCTCCCCGCGCACATCAGCATCACGCACGACTGTCGGGGGCCGAGCAACTCGGTCGTTGCTGGCGAAACCTCGGGCCTCTTGGCGATCATCGAGTCCGTCGACGTCATCTCCCGCGGCCACGCCGACGTGATGATCACGGGCGGCGCCAGCTCCACGATCGCCATGATGGACCTCGTGTGGCACGCCGGCGCACGGTTGTCGCGCCGCGTCGACGAGCCGTCGCGCGCCAGCCGCCCCTTCGACGCCGACCGCGACGGCTGGGTCGGGGCCGAGGGCGCCGCGATCTTCGTCCTCGAATCGCACGCGCATGCCGAGGCCCGCGGCGCTGCGCCGCTGGCCCGCATCGCCGGCTTCGGCCGTCGTTACGAACCCTCGCCCGGCATGCACAACCCCACGGGGCGGGCGATTCGGCAGGCGATCGACGCCGCGCTCGCCATGGCCGGCGCCGCGCCGAAATCCATCGGCCACGTCGGCGCCCACGGCCTGAGCACAGAACTCGACGACCGCATCGAGGCGCAAGCCATCCAGGCCACGCTCGGCAACGTGCCGGTCACCGCCCCCAAGAGCTACTTCGGCAACATCGGCCCCGCCGGCGGCGCGCTGGAACTTGCCGTCACGCTCCTGGGCCTCCAGCGCGGCCTCATCCCGCCAACGCTCAACTACGACGCGCCCGACCCCAAGTGCCCGGTCAATCTCGTCACCGAGCCCACGCCAATCACCCGCTCCACCGCGCTGGCAATCAGCCACCGCACCACCGGCCAGGCCGTCGCACTGCTCGTGGACGCGACTGACTAACCACCAAGACACGAAGGCACAAAGAAGAAGCGGGGAATTCGTCCGCAGATTTCGCAGATCAACGCAGATTGAAGGGGCAGGCGCTAGAGAGTGAGCACTCTCCACATTGAAAACTTAACCCACACCATCTTCATCTGCGAACATCTGCGCCATCTGCGGAAGTATGTTTTTCTCTCCTCTTCGTGTCTTTGTGGTTAATCCGCCTTCTCATCTCCGTCGCATCGCCCGATCGATATCCCGCTGCATGTCGCGTTTCTTCACCGATTCCCGCTTGTCGAACGTCTTCTTTCCGCGGCACAGCCCGATCAACACCTTTGCCCGCCCGTTCTTGAAGTACATCTTGAGCGGCACGAGCGTGAGATTCTTCTCATACGCCTGGCTGGCGAACTTGCTGATCTCGCGCCGATGCATCAGCAGCTTCCGCCGCCGCTTGGGTTCGTGCCCCCAGTGGGCCGCGTTGGCGTACTCCTGAATGTCGCACTGCATGAGCCACACTTCGCCGTGATCCATTCGGGCATAGGCCTCATCCATTGAAGCCTTGCCCGCGCGCAGGCTCTTCACCTCGCTCCCCACGAGCGCAATGCCGCACTCCAGCGTGTCGAGCACTTCGTACTCGTGCCGCGCCTTGCGGTTCTGAGCGATCGCCCGCTCATTCGGATCGTCGCCGCCCTTCGCCTTGGCCGACGATTTTTTCTCAGACGATTTCTTAGCCGTGGGACTACCGCCTCAATGGAACTTCGGGCCGCCGGTCCAGTTGGCCCGGCAATGTCACGTCACGCCGAGGTCGGCCGAGGCGTCCGGCCGCAAGTCGGCAATCCGGACCCCTCGGCGGACCTGGGGGTGACGAAAATGCGCCACGACCTAACTGCGAGGTTCGTAACAGTCCCCGCAGAATAGTCGGCCTAAGCCAGAAAGAAAACCGCCGCCGCGTCCGCCTTCTGGCTGATCGCTGAACGCTGACCGCCGAAAGCTACAAAAAGAAACCGCGATCAGGGCCGCGGGAGGGAGGCGTGGGAAGTTGCGGGCCCTGATCGCGGACGGGGTGTTAGGTATTTCAGCCTCACGCGGCGGAGTGGCCCGCCGGCTCGTTCATACAAATCCTCGTTTGTCTTATTGGGCGACGGGCGTGTCCGACCCAGGCAACCCGCCAGTCAACAGGTTTGGCAAAACCGCAGTTCCCTTCGCCGCGTCGCCGGGCGCGCCGGCCACCGCGAAATGGTCCTGCAAATCCACGTGCAACTGCACGCACTCGATGTATCGCCGACGAACGGCGTCATTCTCTTCGAGCAACTTCGACAGCTTCGTCGAGTCGACCTCGTCGAGCGTTTCGTCCAACAAGGCCCAAATCAAGTTCTCGGCCTCCTCAAGCACCAACACCGCGCTTTCGGCCGGCGTCAAATCGTCAGCGTTCATCACTTTCACTCCTGCTTGGCGTGGTCGTGCGGCCTGCCCGACCGCATACCGGCGCCAAAAAGACACTGGGAATCGACCCCGGTCCCTCGGAGTCGCTCGCGATCAGTTTGGCTCGCGGGGATAAAGCTACGATGAACGCGGCTGGTGAATCCCTCGCAAACCACTGATCGCCGCCACTTGTCTTCGGCAAAAATCCAAAGCAAACGGTATGCCATCTACAAAAACGACGCCATTCGCACAAGATTGGTTCAAGTTCTGCCGGGGTTTTTGCGACTACGAGCTGGTACGCAATCCCCGGCCAGCAAGTTCAATTCTGCCCAAACGGCGTGCAACCGCTGCCGCGGAATGCGGCCCGCAGCCGAGAAAGCGTCAACTCGTTGCGCAAACGCGCTACAATGTGACGATTGTCGCCTCGAGCGCCGGCAATTCAACAATCGCCAGCGAATGCGGGTTGGCCCGATACAAGGCGCCGGGGTTCAGCGCGAGCGTCGGCCCGTGGCGGTCGATCGACGCGACGTGCGTATGGCCGTAGCACACCAAATCCCACGATCCGCTGGCGAGCGCCTCGCGGAACCGCGCCCCGTCATGACTGTGGAGCAGGGCGATCCGCAGCCCGTCGATTTCCAGGGAGCCGAACTCGCCGTGACAGGTCAGGCCGGCGGCTTCGATCGCCACGGCCAGCTCGCCGCGATTCGCGTCGCAGTTGCCGAACACGAAATCCGTTGGCCACTGGGCGAACAATTCCACGACGACGGCCGACCCGATGTCGCCGCAATGGAGCACGCGATCGACTTCCAGGCTTTCAAGCATTCGCATGGCGGCACGAGCGTTCTCGACGCGCCCGTGCGTATCACTGACGACGCCCAGTCGCATCGCTTACTCTCCGCTCCGCTCAAGTTTCGGAGAAACTTGACTACGTAGGCGAGTTTCTCCGAAACTCGCACCAAACCGCTACCCATCGTAAAGCCGCGCACGCACTTCCGCGAGCCGCTGGTGCAGCTGCGACTGGCACTCGGCGGCAGACGCCCCCGATGCCAATGCCGTTAACACGGGCCGACCCCTGGGAATCGTCTCGCCCGCATGAGGAATGTCCGCGAGAAAGCAGCGTTCGGCATCGAGCGACGATTGCCCCATCGCCCACTCAAAAAACTCCGGCGTCACCGTCGCATCCCGCGGTGCGAACAGAATCGACTTGGCGTGCACCCGCCCGGATGGCGCTCGCGACGGGTTTGCCAGCGCATCGGCGACCGTGCGTCCCGCGCCGTCCGGATCGCAAGCCGCTACATGTACAGCGACCGATGATATCCCCGTCGCGCGTTCCAAGATCTCCATCGACGCAGTGTACCGCGGATTGATCTCGACGACCCACGCGCGCCCGTCGGCCAGGACTAAATCGACGCCCACCAGCCCGCGCAGCTCGAACCGCTGACACAACAAATCTCCCAGCGACGCCCATTGCTCCTCAAGCTCCGCTTGCCGGCTTAGCGGTCCCACTGACCCGACGTACCGCCATGGATGATCCGTTCCGTCACCGATCAATTGCTGCGTCAGTCCCAACAACCACGGCCCCTCGTCGCCGATCACAAATGCCACGGCGGCTGCCATCCCGTGAATGAGCCGCTGAAACACCGCCCGCTCGTGCTCAGCCCGTTGCTGCGCCGCGACGCCATCGAGTCGCCACACGCCCGACCCGCTGCTGCCGCGATAGGTCTTGCACAGCCACGACCCATCAAGCGGCAGTCTGTCGGCAGTCGATCGGGTTTCCGGGAACGACAGGCCCGCACTCCGCACCGCGCGCTGCAGCGTCATCGGATCGCGAGCTCGCTTCAGTTGCGTCGAATCGTTGCCGAGCAGTGGCTGCATCGCGGCCATCAGTGAGACGTGGTTCGAGTAGTTCTCCAGCGCTCCGGAGTACATCCACGCGTCAGCATCAACGGTTTCGATCCAGTCAATCAACCCATCGGGGTATCGCTTGATGCGAGTCGCGTTGGCCGCGTGTTGCAAATCAGCATCCGCAAAGAGATCAGCCGCGACAACGTCGTATCCCGCGCGAATGGCCGAAAACGCCGCCGCCCGCGCGCTGGCCCCGACGATCGCCAGCTTGCGAATGGATTGCGTCACGAATCTCCTCATTTAGCGCCCGGTCACTGACCGGGGGCTAAGTGGCGCGCGGCGCCCCGCCGGGATCGTCGCGGCCGTACCGACCGCGAAATTCGTCGGCCGGGTACTTGCGGACGTTCTTCGCCATCTTGTCGCGAATCGCGTCCGACACGTCGAGCCCCAGCTCATTGGCCAGCGCGAGCCCGTAGGCAATCACGTCCGCCAGCTCTTCGCCCGCAGCGGCCCGCTTGGCGGCGTCGTCCGCCACGTCCCGCGAAGCGTCGACGCTGATCCATTGGAAATGTTCCATCAATTCAGCGGCTTCGATCGCCAAAGCCATCGCCAGATTTTTCGGCGCATGAAACTGCCGCCAATCCCGCTCCTCGACAAACTCGCGAATCAATTCGCGCAGCTCGCCGATCGTCGTCGTGGAATCGCTCATGGGGCCATCCGTCGGGTGCGAGAAACGCACGCAGTGTAGCAGCGCCGGCCGCGAGTTTCACGCGCCCTACGCCGCCGCGAGAAAGAGCACGGCGCCGCCGTCGCCTGCCAAATCAAACCCTGGAAGCAAGAGCTGCTGCAGCGGGTGACGCCGCTCGTGGTATCGTGACCGATACCCGTCGGCGAGATGCCCCAGCACTTCGAGCGCCAAGAGATCGGCCCGATTCATCACGTGCCGAGCGCTGCGATTGCCCAGTCCCTCGACGAGCTCCTCCAGCACCTGGATGTGGAGCTGCATCGTTCGCTGGGCCGAGATGTTCGAACCGGCGAGCAGCTGCGCGAGCGACGACATCTCGTCGCCCAGGTTGCCAGCGCCCATGATGACGTACGCCCGCAGAATTTCGCGGTAGTGGTCGACCAACTCGGCGGGCAGTTCGACGAGACAATCTACCGCCGCCGTCGCGCTCCGCGCCAGGCAGCCGTCGACGCCCGCGGCCGGCGATTCGTCGCTGGGGTTTCCGCCGCCGTCGCGCAGCGCCTCCAGATCGACGATCAGCGCCCGTTGCTGATCGAGCAGCCGCTCCGCTTCGTGGTGTTCTTGTCGCAGCCGTTGCCGTTCGGCCTGGACCAGTCGTCGATTCTCGCGCGCAAGATTGAATCGTCGGATCGCACGGGCGAATTTCCACAGCAGCCCGCGCACCGTCGTCTGCGCGATGCAGCAATAGTCGTCGGCTCCCGCCTCGTAGCAAATCGCGTCGAGCTCTTGCGGCGGCGCTTCACCTAGCACCAGCAGCGGCTCGTCATTGCCGCCGGCGCGAAATCCCTCGACGAACTCGATCGCATCGAGCACGCCCGGCTCGTGGCTCACGAGTACCGCGTCGAACGCCTCGTCTCGCAACCGCCCAAGTCCCGCCGTCACGCCGACGACTTCCTCGAGCGTCACCTGCGCCGCACCGTCCGCCGCAAACGCCTCGGCCAGCCACCCGCCGTTGCGCTGCAGCGTGGTGATGTACAACACCTTCAAGCGCAGCGGCAGCCCCGCGAACGGTTCGCTGCGAACGTCGGATGCGGTGGCCACGGCGCTCATACGGCTGCTGCCAAGTGATCGAAGTTGCAGGACTTCGCGGACGACGCTAGCCGGAGGCACGCCTGCCTCCGGGAACTCCCCACAAAATCGGGCGAACAGTAACCGATTTCTCCGCAAGCCGTCAATCTCGCCTCAACCGGCAGCCTCCCCGGCCTCCCGCGGCTTTTCTAGAATGAACCACGCCCCTGCGACGATACTGAACCCGGCGCCGCAATTGCGACTCGTCACCCCGAGGTTCGCCGAGGTGTCCGGCTGGCGTAGTTCGGGCCGGACTCCTCGGCGGACCTCGGAGTGACAGCGACTTCCCCTTCTGACTGATAGCTGACAGCTAACAGCTCCCCCCATGCGCCTCGCCTACCTCGACTGTGCCAGTGGACTCAGCGGCGACATGACGCTCGCCGCTCTGATCGATGCCGGCGTCGACCTGGCCGCGGTGCAAGGCGGCATTGATTCGTTGGGGCTGCCAAGCTGCCGCCTTGTGACCCGCGAGGTCAAGAAGTGCGGCTTCCGCGCGCTGCAGCTCACCGTCGAGCACGAGCCCGAGCACAAGCATCGCCACCTGCACCACATCACGGACATGATCGAACGGAGCACGCTGACGCCCCGCCAGCGCGAGCTCGCCAACCGCATCTTCCGCCGCCTCGCCGAGGCTGAGGCCAAGGTTCACGGCACGACGATCGAAAAGGTCCATTTCCACGAAGTTGGCGCCGTCGACTCGATCGCCGATATCGTCGGCTCGGCCATTGCGTGGGATCTCCTTGGCGTCGAGCGGATCGCGTGCGCCCCGGTCCCCACCGGCAGCGGCTTCGTCGAAATCGCTCACGGCCGTTGCTCGATCCCCGCCCCCGCGACCGCCGAGCTGCTCCGCGGCATTCCGTTGGCCGATTTCGCCGTCGAAGGCGAGTTGACAACGCCCACCGGCGCGGCGATCGCCGCCGCGCTTATCGACCACTTCGGCCCGCCGCCCGCGATGACCATCACCCACATCGGCTACGGCGCAGGCCAGAAAGATTTCCAACACCCCAATATCCTCAGGCTCCTGGTCGGCGAGGCCGCTTCAGCGGCTGGGCAAGGCGTCGTCGCGCCGATCGCCGACGCCGTCGTGCTCCTGGAAACCAATCTCGACGACGCCACGGGCGAGTCGCTGGGATACGCCATCGAGCAACTTTGGGCCGCCGGCGCGCTCGACGTATCGACGACGCCGCTGGCGATGAAGAAGAATCGGCCGGGAGTGCTGCTCGCCGTGCAAGCCCGTCCCGCCGACGCCGATCAACTCGCCACGATCATTTTCAGCGAGACGACCGCCCTCGGAATGCGCCGCTCAACCGTCGCCCGCACGACGCTACCGCGGCGTCCAGTAAGCATTAATACCCCTTTCGGCCCGATCGCCGGGATCGTCGCCACGCTTCCCGACGGCCGCGAAAGATTCTCGCCGGAGTACGAGTCGTGCGCCGCCGCCGCCCGTCTACACAACGCCCCGCTGGAGACCGTCCAATACGCCGCCCGCCAGGCGGCGCTGTCGCTCAAGGAGGAGAAATGAAGACGCCCGCCGCGAACAAGTCCGAGAAAACCCCCGCCGCCGCCCTCGCCAAAATCACCGTCCTCACCGGTTTGTTCGAAAAACTCGTCGCCGAAGCCGGCTCACGCCGCCGACGAATCGAGCAACTTCTCGCCGAGCTCGGCGACGAAGCCCCTCCTGCGGCGCCCGACGAGCCTGTTCGCCGCGCCGCGTAGCTCCTGTGGTCCGCCGCGTGCGGCGCGCATCTATTCCGATTCCATCACGCCGGGCTGATCGGAACCTTCGCCGTTCTCGCCGCCCAGATCCCCCGCGTCCGCGCCGCCATTCTCATCCTTTGGCACGCGAACCACGGCGGTCAGGCTGTCGCCTTCGTCGAGCGTCATGATCCGCACGCCCTGCGTGTTGCGGCCGATGACGCTCACGTCGCTCGCCTTGATCCGCTGAATCTTGCCGCGAGCGGTCATCATGAGGAGCTCGTCCGCATCGTCCACGCGCACGATGCTCACCACCGGGCCGTTGCGCTCCGTGGTCTTGATGTCGCGCAGCCCCTTGCCGCCGCGGTTCTGCGTGCGGTAGCGGAAGCTGGACGACGACTCTCCTTCGCCTTCGCCGCCGGCGTCTGTCGACGCTTCGCCGGCCGCTGAAGCGGCCTCGCCGTCTTCGGGAGCGGGACCGACTTCGCCCGCCGCCGCGTTCGGCCCGAACGGCGTCCGCTTTCCGTACCCCTTCTCGCACGCGGTGAGCAGCGTCGCCTCGGGGTCGGCCACGACCATGCCCACCAGCGAGTCGCCCTTCGACAGGCTCACGCCCTTCACGCCGCTCGTGTTGCGGCCCATCGGCCGGGCGTCGGCTTCGCTGAAGCGGATCGCCATCCCGCCCGCGGTCGCCAGAATGATTTCGTCGCCCGGCTTGGTGATCACCACGTCGACCAGCTCGTCGTCCTCCTTGAGCTTGATTGCGATGATCCCCGTCTTCATCGGCCGACTGTACGCCGCGAGGTCGGTCTTCTTCACCAGTCCCTTGCGCGTGGCCATCATCAGACAGTGGTCCGGCTTGTCGAAGTCGCGCACCGCCCGGCAGTCGGCGATCGTCTCCCCCTCATCGAGGTTGAGTAAATTGACCACCGCCCGCCCTTTGCTCTCGCGCGACAGCGCCGGCAGGTTGTACACCTTTTGCCAGTACACCCGGCCCTTGTTGGTGAAGAACAGCAGGTAGTCGTGCGTGCTGGTGACGAACAGGTGCTCGACCGGATCGTCCTCGTCCGCTTGCGCCCCTTTGATCCCCTTGCCACCGCGCCGCTGCGCCCGGTACGTGCTCGCGGGAGTGCGCTTGATGTATCCCTGATGGCTGATCGAAACGACCATCGTCTCTTCCTCGATCAGGTCCTCGAGGTCCACGTCGCCGATTTCCTCGTCGCTGAGTTCCGTCTTACGCTTCTCGGCATGACGCGAATTGGCGAGCTGCTCCAGGTCTTCGCGGATGATCGCGTAAATCCGCGCCGGATCGGCCAGGATCACCAGATACTCGCCGATCTCGACCAGCAGCGTCGCGTGCTCCTCGGCCAGCTTTTCCTGCTCGAGATTGACCAACTGCCCGAGCGTCATCTTGAGGATCGCGTCGGCCTGCACGGGCGTGAGCGAGTAGTCCTCCGCCACGCCGCGCTCTTTTTGGAACTGCTCGAACCCTTCGGGCCCCAGCGCCCGCGCCAGCATCGCCGCCGGCGCCTTGATCCCCATCAACCGTTCCTTGGCCTCGGCCTGCGTCTTCGACGACCGGATCACGCGGATCACTTCATCGATGTCGGCGAACGCGATCAAGAGCCCCTGGATCGTGTGCTTCCGCTTCCGCGCTCGGGCCAGCAGGAACTGCGTGCGCCGTCGCACGACCGTCACGCGATGCCGCAGAAATTCCTGCAGCATTTCCTTGAGCGTCAGCGTGCGCGGCTTGCCGTCGACCAGCGCCAGCAGGATCACCGAGAACGAATCCTGCAGCGGCGAGAACTTGTAGAGCTGGTTGAGCACCACGTCGGGGTCGGCATCGCGCTTCAGGTCGATGATCAGCCGCACCGGCTCCGCCAGATCGCTCTCGTTGTGGACCGCCGAGATGCCGGAGATCTTCCCCTCAGCCCCGAGCTGCGCGATCCGCTCTTCGACCTTGTCGCGGGCTTGCTGGTAGGGAATCTCGTGGACGATGATCCGCGTCTTCTTCCCCGTGTCCTCGATGCTGGTCCGCGCCCGCAACACGACGGTGCTTCGCCCCGTGTGATACCCGCGCATGATCCCAGTGCGTCCGCAGATGACGCCGCCCGTGGGAAAGTCGGGCCCGGGGATGTACTGCATCAGCTCCGCGATCGACAGCTCCGGGTTGTCGATCAGCGCGATCAGCCCCCGGCACACCTCGCCCAGGTTGTGCGGCGGAATGCTGGTGGCCATGCCCACCGCGATGCCGCCCGAGCCGTTCACAAGCAGGTTGGGAAACTTCGACGGCAGCACCGAGGGCTCGCTGCGGCTCTCGTCGTAGTTGGGCACGAAGTCGACGGTGTCGAGCTTGATGTCCTCGAGCATCAGCCCCGCCACGGTCGACAGCCGCGCCTCGGTATACCGCATGGCCGCCGGCGGCAGCCCCGCGACCGAACCGAAGTTCCCCTGCTTGTCGACCAACGGCAGCCGCGTGTTCCACTCCTGCGCCATTCGCACGAGCGTGGGGTAAATCACCTCCTGCCCGTGGGGGTGATAGTTGCCCATCGTCTCGCCGGCGATCTTGGCGCACTTGGCCCGCGGCGAAGTGGGCGAGAGCCCCAAGTCGTTCATCGCCACGAGAATCCGCCGCTGCGACGGCTTGAGCCCGTCGCGCACGTCGGGCAGCGCCCGGCTGACGATGACGCTCATCGCGTAGGTGAGGTAACTGTCCCGCAGCTCATCCTCGATCGGCAGATCGATCAACCGCAGGGCAATCGCTTGCTCGGGAGACTGTTCAGAACCCTCGCCTTCCGGCCCGTCAGGAGTATCCGTCGACACGCGTTTTCAGTCCTTTGGGTAGTTCCCCTCCCTGGCAAGGAGGGGCTAGGGGAGGGATTCCCGCCGACTGCAATCGTCAACGCGAGAATCCCCGCAAAACGGCCGAAAATCAGCCGCATTTTAGGCGTCTTTAATTTACCAGAATCGCCCCCCGTCTTACAGCGGTCGCAGGCCGTCCGAAGTCCTGAAATCTCAACCACTTCGGTCACACGGCGCCGCCGCGGTCGCGCGCGTGCATGAGAAGGGGCCTTGCGCTTGCGATCGCACCATAGATGATCACAAGTCATGTGACGGGTCGGAGGCCGTTTTTCTCGGGATTCTCTCCATAGATGATCAAAAGTCCACGCGTGGTCGGCGATGTCCGCAAGAGTGAACAGGGATTAGCGAGCCGACGCCATCCGTTGGTCTGTGATTGTGAGTCCATCCCATCGGTTATGTGAGCGAGGCCGTTAAATGCACCGACTGGAAAACCGACTGATTTGGGCCGCGCTGGCGTGGATGATCTTCTCCTGGATGGCCCTTGCATGGGAGTCGTGGGCGGGCTCCCCTGCGCGGCTGGGCGACCCATTTGGGTTCGCCATCTACGTCGGCTGCCATACCGGAGCCTGGACCTTGGGGGGCGTCGGCTTCATTCTGTCGCTTGCGGGCAGGCGTTGGCCGGAGCCTGCGGTGACGAGCTGGGGCGCCAGGGGGCGCTCGACCGAGGCGCCAACCGAGTTGGTCCGTTCCACAACGTTGACGATGTGTCGGCCTCAGGAATTTGATGCAGGCCACGTCGCAGCAGTTGTCAAGGAAAACTTAACAACTGCCGCCGCCGGCGAGCTACCGTGCGGGCAACTTGTAAGTAATGCTTACAAGTTCGCCCGAAAACCATACGCCAAGCGCACCGCACCTTCAAACGCGAATAACGTCGCCGCCATCATTTCTCGCCGGTGACGCTGAAACTCCACGCTCTGCCGATTCTCGAACAGTGGGACTGCACCACTGCACGGAGCGGCCTGCGGCGTCAGTCGTCGCCGCGAAGGGCGCCGTTTCGATTCGGCGAATTAACGGATCGCGCGACTCGAGTCGATACGGAATCCATCACGATTGGCACGCTGTCGAGTGTGGCGTGGGTTGGGCCGCATCGCTGGCAACCAAGGTGTTCCTTGCCGCGACGCAAAGGGCTGCCTAAGGAACCGGTCGTTGGCCAAGGCTGTCGCAGCGGCGTACGATAGGGATTGATCCGCAGCCGACCCAGCTTCTCTTTCCTCCTGGACGCCCTCCGAACCGCGTCATCATGATTTCGCTCCGCCAGTCGGCGACCGGAAGGCGCCGCGTCAACTTCGCGCGAACGATCGTTTGTGGCGTTGCGCTGTTGGCGTTGGCCCTAGCCGCCGCTTCCGCCCGCGCCCAAACGCCGCTCCACGGCTCGCTCGGCATCCACGATCCTTCGACGATCATTAAGCACGGCAATCGCTATTACATGTTCGGCACGGGCGAGGGCATCCGCTCGAAATGGTCGGACGACAAGTTCGATTGGCACAACGGCCCCGCGGTCTTCGCTGATCCGCCAGCGTGGACGACCGCCGCCGTGCCCGGCTTCGAGGAAACGTTTTGGGCGCCGGAGATCGCGTACTTCAACAACAAGTATCACCTCTACTACTCCGTTTCGACGTTTGGCAGCCAAGTGTCGGCCATCGGCCTGGCGACCAACGCCACGCTCGATCCGCTCGACTCCGCCTATGGGTGGGTCGACCAGGGCCCGGTCATTCAGTCGACGATTGGCTCGCCGTACAACACGATCGACCCGGCGATCTTCCGCGAGTCCAATGGCAACCTGTGGATGTCGTTCGGCTCGTATTGGGAGGGAATCTACATCACACAGCTCAACCCGACGACGGGCAAGCGCATCGCTGCCAACTCGCCGACGTTTCGACTGGCCGACTACCCACAGATCGAAGCCTCGTTCATGGTCGAGCGTGACGACAGGTACTACCTGTTCGTCAACTGGGGCACGTGCTGCAATGGTACGAGCAGCACCTACAACATCCGCGTCGGCCGCAGCGATTCGCCGATCGGGCCGTTCGTCGACAAGAACGGCGTCTCGATGGTCAACGGCGGCGGATCGTCCGTGCTATTCACGCAGGGCCGATATATCGGACCTGGTCATACCGGAATCTTCGTCGAAGGCGGGCAGGAGTGGTTCAGCTTCCATTTTTACGACGGGCTGCGGAATGGCGCCGCGACCTACGACATGCGGCCGCTCACCTGGGGCGCCGACGGCTGGCCTATGATTGGCGTCTTTCCCGCGGGCGATTACACGGGCGACCTCGCCGTTGACGGCGCCGACTTCCTTGCCTGGCAGCGCACCGTGGGAACCAATAGCTCCGCCGCCGACGGCAACGACGACGGCGCGACCACCGGGACCGATTTGGCGATCTGGCGCAACAGCTATGCGGCGACACGCGCGGCGTCCGGGGCGACGCCGGAACCATCGGCGGGAATACTGGCGCTCATCGCCGCGACAATGTGGCGCTGTCGGCGAGTCCCGCCGCCGGCCTTAGCCCGACGGTTGCATCCCCCGGAGCTCGTTCCGCTATAATGGCCTCGCGACAAACAACCTTGGTCCCACGTCACGCAAGGCGGTCTCGTCGGAAATGATCCTCGACGCGGGGCGACTCAACGCTTAGGAGTCCGTGCGCCGCTCCGCCTCGGCAGCGGAGCGTCCGTTCGCGCAAGGACTGTCTTCAACGGGAGCAACATCATGATTGGCATGTCGTTGACGCATCGGGTCGCAGCGGCCGCGATGCTCTTGTTCGGGCTCGCGACGGTCGCCTCGGCCCAGGCTCCTACAACCATCGCCTACTGGCGGTTCGAGGAAATCGACGGCGTCGCCGCGGCGCCCGGCGCCAAGCTCATGTCCCCCGTGCCCGGCGGCAATGGCGAGGGGGTCACCGTGCTTACTGATGCGTCCCCCAACGGCAACTCGCTCCGCACCTTTCATAGCCCCAACCTGCCGGAGGACCCCGATTTCCTGCAGCGCCTCGACACGTCGCCCGAGTTTGTCGCCAACGTCCCGCACGCCACGGTTCCCGCCACCGGCGCGCCGAACCTGCTGGCCGGCGACTTCGATTCGCTGCCCGGGCTCGATGCGCCTGCCCCAGCCGGTACGCCGCCGAACGAAGCCGGCGCCGACGACATCTATTCGCTCGACGCCGACGGCGTCCCCGGCATGGTCAACAGCTACGTGTTCAACGCCTTCACGATCGAAGCGTCGTTCCGCATCGACGCGCTCGACCGCTTCCAGATCATCGTCGGCAAGGACGACAACCCCGACGCCGCGCCCGGCCCCCTAAGTCCCTTCGCTCTCAAGGTGCTCGACAACAACGTGCTGGAGGCCTACGCCTTCGACGGCACGGCCACGTTCCGCAATGTGCTGAGCGACCAGGCCAACCCCGGCGCCGCGGAGCTGAAGATGGTCGCCGGCCGCTGGTACAACGCCGCTATCACCAACGATGGCGAAGAAATGCGCATGTATCTCGACGACACGAGCGATGGCGTCGGCAACTACGTGCTGATGGCGACCAACACCGAGGTGACCGGCGGCGCGATGATCGCCAGCTCCGATATCTGGACCGTCGGCCGCGGCTGGTTCTTCAACGGCACGGGCGGCGTCGCTGACTTCTTTGACGGCCAGATCGACGAAGTGCGCATTACCGATGGCGTCCTCGATCCGTCGGAGTTTCTCTTCGCCGTCGACGAACCGGTTGGCGATGCAGACTTCGACGGCGACCAAGACGTCGACGGCGCAGACTTTCTGATCTGGCAGCGGAACAACGGCGGAGCGGGCGGGCCGACCGCCGGCGACGCCACCGGCGACGGACAGGTCAACGCCGCCGATCTCGCCGCATGGAGACAGAGCTACGGCCAGCCTACGCAAGGCGCGGCAGGCGCTATGCCTGAGCCAGCCTCCCTAGCATTGGCGGCGCTCGCGGCGTCTTGTGCGGTCATTCGCCTGCGGCAGTCGCGCAAGTGACGCTCAAACTCCGCACGTTGCCGATTCTCGAACAGTGGGACTGTCACCACTGCACGGCGTGCTGTCGCGAGACGACGATCCCGCTCTCGCCCGACGACCTCGCGCGGCTCAAGAAACAGAAGTGGAACGAGCATCCCGACTATCGCGGCGTGCCGACGGTGCGACGCACGACAAGGCTCGGCGGTCAGGCCGTGCTCGCGCATCGCGAGGATGGGAGCTGCGTGTTCCTCACCGCGACGGGGCGGTGCCGCATCCATGAGGAGTTCGGCTCCGAGGCCAAGCCGCGCGTGTGCCAACTGTTTCCGCTGCAGGCGGTGGCCACCGATCGTGGCGCGGCCGTCACGGTGCGGCGGAGTTGCCCGTCTGCGGCGGCCGATCGCGGCCGCACGCTCGACCACCATCTGCCCGGGCTCAAGCGGCTGTTGCGGACCCAGTTCGGCAGTCTCGCGCCGCCGGCTGCGGCGCCGCCGATTGTCCGCAGCGTCAAGCGCTCGTGGGGCGATTTTCACCTCGTCGCCGACGCGCTCATGCGGCTCACCGTCGACGATCGCTGGCCGCTGGTGCGACGGCTGGTGCATGGCCTGCAGTTTTGCGAACTGCTCGACGAAGTGAAGTGGAAGCGCGTTGAAGCAGCGGCGCTGCCTGAGCTGGTCGCGATGCTGGAGCAGTCTGCCCCGGCCGACATCGGCTCGTTGTTCCAAGACCGGCAACCGCCGACGCGATCCGCGGCGCGCCTGTTCCGCCGCCTGGGCGCCCACTTCATCCGCTGCGTCTCCGGCGGACGGCCGACCCGCACGTGGCGGGACCAGTGGCGCGCGGCGCGACTTAGCGGTCAACTCTCCGCGGCGCGTGGCACGCTCCCCGAAGTGCACCCGAAGTTCCCGGCTGCGAAGGCCGACCAACTCGAACGCCCGCTCGGCCCGCTGCCCGACGACGTGCTGCGGCCGCTCAACCGGTTCTTCGAAGCCCACGCCGCCTCGCAGCAATACGCGCTGGCCGACCCGAAGCTGCCGCTCGCGACAAGCTTCCGCCGCCTGGCGTTCACTTTTCCGATGGCCTTGTGGATGCTCCGCTGGGCGACTGTCGACGGGGGGAACATGGCCACGCCGACGACGCCATGCCACCCGACACCCGACGACATGGTGCAAATCGTGGTCGCCCTGGAGCGCGGCTACGTGCTGCCAGCCCTCGCCCCCGCGGCAACCCTCCTGGCCAGCACCGGCCAGCTTGAGCGGCTCATTGCCTGGTACGGCCGATAGAGCGGGACTCGACCCGTGAGCGGTTGCGAAGGAGCGGACCCAACGAAGCCTCATTGGTCGCCGCAACCTCTTGCCATTTTTGACGTTGCAGCATTCAGCGACATCCGCTCGACAAGAAAATATGTAAGGATCGAGGCCTAGGTGCAAAGTCCCCCTGACCAATCTCTTCCAGGCTCCTCTGGCAGCGTCATTCCCCGCCCCAATTGATCGATGGACGATTCCAGTGGCATTTCGACCGCACAGGCTCGCCAATTGAGCGTGCTCTGGACGAAGGCGCATCCGATCGTCGCCGCGTACTTCCGTGCGTGCTTGTGGGACTTCCACCAGGCTGAGGATCTGCTGCAAGAGACGGCGGCCGCCGCGGCGGAGAAGTTTACCACCTACGACCCGTCGCGCTCCTTCATCGCGTGGGTTCTGGGCGTCGCTCGCAACAAGCTCCTGCATCACCATCGCACGCACGCCAACGACCGTCATGTGTTCGACGATACGGTGATCCGGCAGCTTGCAGACGTGTACTCCGATATGGAGCCGGAGATTTCCGCCATGCACAAGGCGCTCGAAAGCTGCATCGACCGCGTGCATGGCAGACCGCGCAAGCTGCTGGAGATGCGGTATGTGCGCGAACTGACGCCGGCCAAGATTGCGGCAATGACAGGGATGAACTCCAACGCAGTGTCGGTGATGCTTCACCGCGTGCGCCGCGCCCTGCGGGAATGCATCGAGCGGCAGGTTGCCGCCCGCCGCAATCCGGGCCCCGAGCCAGGAGCCTGTTGATGCGCGACCCCGCAGAGTTGATCAGCGCCTATTTCGACGACAGCCTGGCCAAGGGCGAGTTGGCGGAGTTGCGCGCGTGGCTCGCGGCCGACCCGGCGCGACTGCGGCAGTTCGTGCTGGAATCGGTCGTCCATAGCCGGCTGCGCGACGTGCTGTTGCAACACGACATGCGCGGGCTGGTGTTCGATGGGGAGATGGGCGACGCCGTCAATCCGGAGCACATTGCGAGTTTACTCGACGAGGAAGAGGCCGTCGCCGCCCGCCGCGCGCGAGCGGCCGCCGAGCAAGCGCGCCGCGAGGCGCTGGCCGCCCGACGCGAGGAACTGCTCGACCGCAAATTGATGCGGATCGACGAGCCGCGCGTGCCGCCGGCGCTCCTCTACGCGAGCTTTGCCGCGGCGGCGGTGCTGCTGGTGATGGCGGGCTGGTTCCTGGGAGCGCCGCCGAAGCCTCACCGGCAACCCATCGTCGTGGCGAGGCAGGCGCCGGCGGAGCCGCCGGTCGTCGCCGAAGTCGCCGCGACGTTCGACGCCGTCTTGCGCCGCGACCTCCGGCCGCTCGCCGCCGGGGCCAGGCTGCAGGCTGGGTTGATCGTTCTCGAACAAGGCGCAGCGGAACTGAGATTCGTCTCGGGCGCCGCGATCGTCGTCGAAGGGCCGGCGGAATTGGAATTGATGACCGGCGAACGGGCGAAGCTCGTCAGCGGTCGAGTCGTCGCCCAAGTTCCCCAGGAGGCGTTGGGCTTTACGCTCTATTCGGACGCGGCGGCTTTCGTCGACCTGGGGACTGAGTTTGGCGTTGAGATCGGCGACGCCGGGCGTGCGAGCATCCATGTGCTCGACGGCGAGGTGGCTCTTGTCTCTGGGCAACAGGACGCCGCGCCAAGCCGCACGCTGCAACAGGGCGTCGCCAATGAGGTGCACACGGATGGCTCGATACGGGAAATCCCCTTTGACGCATCGCGATTTCTGCGTCGCGTACCGGCTTCGGCCTATGAACTGGCGGTGCTCAAAAGCCGTCCGTTGGCTTACTGGAGGTTGGATCAATGGGAGCCCAACGCCGCCGTCGTGAGTGAAGGGCGATTGGCCGCGTCGTCATTTGTCAACGCGGGCATCGTGACTGCCGACAACCGCGCCCCGGGTCGCCAAAGCGAGGGTCCGGCACGGGCGGCCCTCTTTGAAGGCGAGCACGACGGCATCGACGTGGCGGCCGACGCCGCGCTCGGCATGGTGAGCCATTGCACGTACGAAGCGTGGGTGCAAGCCGGCGACGCGCGTACGGGGCCCAAGCGGATTGTCTCCACGTTCGACCGCCCGCGCAGCGGCATGGCCATCGGCGTCGTCGACGGTGCGTGGTACAAGCTGCCCGACGACGAGCTGAAGTTCCAGCTCACCGTTTACGGAGTGTACGACTGCATTTCCGTGACGCCTGTCCCCTTGAACGAGTGGATCCACGTCGCGGCGACGATCGACGCCGCGGGAACTCCGACCTTGTACGTGAATGGCGCCGCCGTCGAGCGGCGTTTTCGTCCCCTCGGGCTGGTCGGCGGAGCGGCGGCGGACGACGACGCGCCGGCTGCGTGGCTTGCCGACGCCCCGACGCCCATCGGCCAGTCGACCGCCGGTCAAGCGCGGATTGGCCGCAATCCCGTTGGCTCCGACGGGCAAATCTCCCCGGAACGCTGGCAAGGACAAATCAGCAACGTGGCCGTTTACGACCGCGCTCTCGAAGCGGCGGAAATTCGCCGGCACTTTGAGGCGACTCGCAGTTCGTTGGTCGAGCACAACGCTGAGCGGAATGAATGAACCTGACGCCAATGAGTTCGCGACAGGCTGATCAGCTCGTGTCAGTTGGGAATTTGTGAGTAAGCACATGACTCGTTGGCATTGCAACTTGCTGTTCCGCAATCCACGCGGGATGCGCCGTGGCGTCGTTTCGCCGCGGACGTGCCATTGGCTGCTGGCGCTGGCGTTTCTCTTGGCGGCTTCCCCAGCCGAGGCGCGTACGCTTCGAGCGATTACCTACAAGATTCACCTCTCCGAAGGCGACGACGGGGTCTTCGAACTTGCCCGCATCGCCTTCATCGTCAACTCCACGACGCAAGTTGCATCGGATCACTTTCCCTATCTCGTCGTCGTGCAACTCGCGCCGGAGCCTTCGGCCATGGCGATGGTCGGCGCGTGCAGCAGTCGGATCGTCGTTTCTCGACGGCCCATGATGAATGGCGTGCGATGCGCGTGCGGCGAAACGTCTGAAACGCCGCCTCGCGTCAAAGGCGGCCTGGGGGGCAGATCGCCCGCGGCGCAGGCGGCGTTTTGGACAATACCGTCGACAAAGAAGGGTCAAGTGCACAGGGAGAGGGTCGTCGGGGAGGCGCGCGTTGCGCCATTGCGAGTTCCGTTTGAGTCACACTTGCCTTGGTAAGGAGCGCTACTATGTATCTGCATCGTTGTGCTGGTCGTGTTTGGTTAGCTTCGCTCGCGTCGATCGCCATTTCGGCGGCGACCGCATCAGCCCAATTCCCTCCCGGGATGATCACCGGGTTCGAGCCGCCGGGGCCCACCGAGCCCGTGGGTTACACGACGGGCCCACTCCAGTTTCAAGACAACTGGGAGGGTGGCTCCGCGTGGCCGCGCGTCCAGACGGCCGATGAGATCGCCGCGGAGCTGACGGCAGCCGGCCTCAATCCCGCCAATCCGATCCACAGCGGCGGCCAGGCGCTGCTCGCAACCAAGGTGGACACAAACACGGAAGGCACCGGCTACTTCGTGCGCAATATTTACGCCGGCTTGGAAGGCGAGACCAAGGTCACCGCCGAGTGGTGGGCTCGGCCGCTCACCTCGGGCCTCGGAGCGGACCCGGCCGGCACTCCGGCGGGCAACGGCAAGACGATTGGCGAACGGCAGGGCAACACCTTTGTGGGCATCATGGACAGCAACGGCGAAGTGCGCGCCGCGGCCGTCCGCTTTGGCATCGTGGTCGAACCAGGCAATCCCAATCCCTACACAAACGCCCAGGTAAGGACCATCGACTTTGCCAGCGCGAGTGCGGGCTCCGCCGTGTGGGTGCCGTCGGGTCTCACCTGGACGGCCGACGCCTGGTACAACTTCAAGTGCGAACTCGACTACGAGACAAAGAAATATGATTTCTTTGTCAACGACGTGAAGGTCAACGCGGAGCCGATTCGGTTCTACAACGAGGCCTCGCAAGCTGCCACCCGCCTGTTCGTTTCGCGTGGAACGAACCAGGCCGGCCAGATTATCGACGACATTAGCGTGACGGCCACGGTCGAGCCGCCCAACCTCGCCGGCGACTTCGACGACGACGACGACGTGGACGGCAACGACTTTCTCGTTTGGCAACGAGATCTCAACGTCGGCAGCTTGGACGATTGGAAAGCCAATTTTGGCACAAGTCAATCGCAGGCGGCGGCGAGCGCAGTCCCCGAGCCCGGCGGAGCGGCCCTGGCGTTGGGGACGATGGCGCTAAGCCTCGGCGGCCGCTTCCGGGGGCGACGTTCCCCTTGTCAGGTCTCCTCGGGCGAAAAGTGAATCCGTCTCCACGTTGCTGGAATTATTTGCCAGGACGCTCGATCGAGTTTCTCTCGTCAGAAGCTCGATCGAGCTGTTCCTCCCCAATGCCGTTGTCTTGTTTCGATCGTGAGTCCGCTATGGAACGCCTCCCTCTCAACCCGGTGCGACGTTCACCGGGTTTCACCTTGGTCGAATTGCTGGTCGTGATCGCCATTATTGGCGTACTGGTGGCACTGCTGCTGCCGGCCGTGCAGGCGGCCCGTGAGGCAGCCCGCCGCACGCAGTGCGTCAACAACCTCAAGCAAATCATGCTCTCGATGCACAATCACGAGTCGGCCAAGCAGGCCTTCCCCTCGGGCGGCGTGACCCCGTGGCCAAACATCGCCAAATACCTGACGGCCCCCGGCGGATCGCCGTTGGGCCCCGACCGGCAGGGGCTGAGCTGGGCCTTCCAAATCTTGCCCTATCTGGAAGGTCAGACGGTTTACCATCTGCGGACGACGGCGGAGATCGAGCGGACCTCGGTGCCCATGTACCACTGTCCGTCGCGGCGGCCGCCCACGCGGCACCCCACGTCGGGCGCCGTCCTTATGGACTACGCCGCCGCCGTGCCGTTCCGAAGCCGCGGTGAAATGGGCGCCTCACAGTACGACAACGCGATGAAGCCGGGATCCGGCTCCAATTTTTGGGGCAACAGGGCGTGCCAATCGGAGCAGTTTTGGAGCGGCACAGGCGGCCCACGGTTTGAAGACGAAATCAATGGTCGCACGACCCTCGGGAGCACCACCGCGGCGTCGATGGGAGCCGCCTACGCCGGTCATCAGGGCGTGATTGTCCGCAGCGACTACTGCGCCACGTGCGACGTCGGCAAGCAGAAGACGGGCTTCTACACGCGAATCAGCTTCAATCAGATCACCGACGGGTCGAGCACGACGATAGTCGTGAGCGAGAAGAAACTGGCGCCGAGCCTTTACGAGGTGGGCGCCTGGCACGACGACAAGGGATGGTCCGACGGGTGGGATCCCGATACCCTCCGCTCAACGATTTGCATTCCCGGTCCGGACGAAGACGTCACCTACACCGCCGAGGCCTACAAGTTTGGATCCGCTCATACCGCCGGAATTAATGCGGGGTTCGCCGACGCGTCGGTGCGCTTGATCAACTACGACATTCATTTTGAAGTGTTCAACTTCTTAGGCCACCGTGCGGATGAAGAAACGATTGACTGGGAGGCGTTGTAGTGGTTCCCAGCGCAACGCGACGGCGTTCACTGCTTGCCGCTCTCGCCGCGGCCATGATCGCGGGCTGTGGTGGCGGGAGCGGCGACGTCCGTTCCAAGGAAACATCGCACATCAGGGCGATCACCAGCCTTTACGCCAAATCCGTCTCGATCCTCGGGAGGAACCCGGCCAATGAACAAGAGCTCAAGGAAGTCATCGCCCAAAGCGACGTCAACCTCGCTGTGTTTGGCGTCGCCAGCTCGGACGAGTTACTCATCTCCGAGCGCGACGGACAGCCGCTGGTGATCGTCTACGGGCAATCGCCCAAAGGGGTCGCCCCCGGCGTGATCACTTACGAGCAGGTGGGCGTCGACGGTAGTCGCCAAGTCGGCTTCAAAATAGGTCAAATCGAAGATGCCGACGCCGCTCGGTTCGCCGAATTGGTTCCAGCGCCTCCGAAGCCCTAGAAAGTTGGCCCTAGCCTCGGCGTCGCTCGGTTCGCTCCGTCCCGCACGCCAGGGCCGTCGCACCGCAATTTCGGAGTCCGCCGCCGCAAAAATGGAGCGAAAACTGCCTCTCGAATTGCCGCGAAAACGGCCCTTCTCGTGTAATATGAAGCTGTGATGAAGATCGCCGCGGCCGCGGGGCCGCCGCGCGCGACCGCCCTCGGACTGCGCCGCGGCAGGCGCCGTCGGGAGGCCGCACGGGCCATCGGCGTCACGCGAGTCACTCATCGGCGGCGCCTTTGTTCTCATCGGCCGCGTCGCCCAGCGACCGGATCAGCTCTTGGGGAGGCGGCATGCACAGCGGCAAGCGGCGCAAGCATCGCAAAGACGGTCTGGGGTTCGAGCAGCTCGAGCCGCGGCTCGCGATGGCCGTCGTCATCAATGAGTTCCTCGCAGTCAATTCCAGCGGCCTCCAGGACCAGGACGGCGACCGCTCCGACTGGATCGAACTCTACAATCCCGGCCCCGCGGGCGCGCTCCTCACAGGCTGGCATCTTTCTGACGATGCCGGCGATCTCAGCAAGTGGACTTTCCCGGCCGTCAATATTCCCGCGGGCGGCTATCTGCTCGTGTTCGCCTCGGGCAAGGACCGCGCCGTCGCGGGTCAGGAGTTGCACACGAACTTCTCGCTGGCCGAAGAGGGCGAGTCTCTGCTCCTGGTGATGCCCGACGGCACGACGGTGGCCGATGCATTTGCGCCGTATCCGGAACAGGCGGCGAGCATCTCGTACGGTCGGGGCAGCCAGTCGACGACCACCGATTCGCTGATCGCCGAATTCGGCCAGCTCAAGGTTCTCGTGCCGACGAATAACTCCGTGGACGTCGGCGTGGCGGCGACGCCGTGGACGGCGCTGGCCTTCAACGACGCGGCCTGGGCCAGCGGCAATTCCGGCGTCGGCTACGACAACAACGGCACAGGCCAGAATCTGGCGACGTACGTCGATACGAACGTCTCGGCGCAAATGAATTCGGCGACGCGTCCGACGGCTTACATTCGGATGCCGTTCCAGGTGGCGAACCCCGCGGACCTCTCGACGCTGACGCTGCGCATTCGGTACGACGACGGCATCGCCGTTTACCTCAACGGGACGGAAATCTCCTCGGCGCGGCGCAACGCTGGCGTCGGCGCACTGGGCTTCTCATCGTCGGCCACCGCCAGCCACAGCGACACGGCGGCCATCGTGTACGAGGACGTTGACCTGACGGCCTCGAAGAACCTGCTGCTGCCCGGCTCAAACGTGTTGGCGATCCACGGCTTGAATCGCACGAGCTCGACGACCAATATTCAGGACTTCCTCATCGATCCGCTGCTCCAGGCGGATCGCATCTTGCCGGCCGTCACGGGGTACATGGCCACGCCCTCGCCCAACGCCGCCAACCAGGCAGGAACCTTGGGCGTGGTGGCGGACACGAACTTCTCGGTCGACCGCGGGTTTTACACCAGCCCGTTCACCGTCGACATCACGACGGCGACTCCCGACGCGGAAATTCGCTACACGACCGACGGCAGCCCGCCCACGGCGACGACGGGCCTGATCTACAACCCCGCGAGTCCGCCGCTCATCGTCACGACGACGACGCTCCGCGCCGCGGCGTTCAGGACCGGCTGGACGCCCACGAACGTCGACACGCAGACCTACATCTTCTTGGACGACGTGATCCAGCAGGACGGCGTCGGCCTGCCGCCGGTGGCAAACTGGGGCTGGGTCGGCCCCGATTGGGCGGTGGACCCCGACGTCGTCAACAACCCGCTCTATTCGGGCGAGATCATCAACGACCTGAAAGCCGTGCCTACCGTATCGCTCGTCATGCCGTGGGACGACTGGTTCGGCGGCGCGGGCGTGGGCATCTATCCGACGGAGTCGGAAATCGAGCGCGCCACGTCGATGGAGTTCTTCACCGCCGACGGCAGCGAGCAATTTCAGATCGACGCCGGCATCGAAGTGCAGGGCGGCACCAGCGACGACCGCTGGAAGGTCGACAAGCTGTCGTTGCGCGTGAAGTTCAAGGAGCCCTACGGTCCCGAGAAACTGGACGCCGACATTTTCCACAGCGGCGCGCGCGACGAGGGGGCGGCCGTCAGCTTCAACACGCTGATTCTGGACGCCCATTTGGGCTACGCGTGGCCCTACGGCGGGGGCGTCAATCCCGTCGACCAGCGATCGCGGGCGATGTACGTCCAGGACGATTTCGTGTCCGACCTGCAAAACCTGGCGGGCGGGGCGGCGCCGCACGGCCGGTTCGTGCACCTGTATATCAACGGCCTCTACTGGGGCATGTACGACATGCACGAGCGGGCTGACGAGCACTTCGCCCAATCGTATTTCGGTGGCGCCGACGAAGATTACGACGTCATCAAGCACACGTCGACGACGGTCGTGTCGGCCGATCCGAACAATCCCAATTCGGCGCTCGAGAACTACGCCGCGATGCTCGCGCTGGTGCGGCAGGACATGACCGTGCCGGCCAACTACGCCGCGGCGGCGGCGAAGGTCGACGTGGATGATCTGATCACGTACATGATCGTCAATTATTACGTCGGCAACGACGACTGGGCGCACCACAACTGGTACGCCACGTACAACCGCGTCGATCCCGAAGGCAAGTGGCGGTTCCACAGTTGGGACGCCGAGAACGTGCTCAAAAACGTCAATTACAACGCCATCCAGACGGGCGGCTTCACCGGCACGCCCGAGGAAGTGCACCTGCTGCTGATCGCCAACGACGAGTACCGATTGCGATTCGCCGACCTCGTGCACAAGCACTTCAACAACACAGGCCTCATGACGCCGGCCAGCGCGGCGGCCATTTATCAAGCGCGCATGAGCGAAGTGGAGCAGGCCATCGTGGGCGAGAGCGCCCGCTGGGGCGATAGCCACACAACGGCGACCGACCCGCCCGGCGCCGGCAATCCCTACCTGCTCAGCCACTGGACCGCCCGGCAGAACGATCTGCTCACCAATTACTTTCCGATTCGCACGGGCGTGGTCCAGGGCCAGTTTAATGCCCGTGGCTGGAACGTATCCCTGGCGGCGCCGCTGCTAAGCCAGTTCGGCGGCGAGGTGATGGCGGGCTATGCGCTGACCTTAAGCAAGCCCGGCGGATCGCCCGCCGCGGCGACGATTTACTACACGCTCGACGGCTCCGACCCTCGCGATCCGGCGACCAATCTGCCGAGCGCGACGGCGATTCCCTACGCGGGCCCGATCACCATCAACGCTGGCCAGCGCGTGCAGGCGCGAATCTACAACGACGGCGCCGGCTCGTCGGTGAACGAGTGGAGCCCCGTGTCCGACGCGACGTTCCTGCTCCCGACGCCGTTCCCGCTGCGGATCGTCGAGCTGAACTACAACCCGGCGCCGTTTCCGGGCGTCGGCGACGCGCAGTCGCTCGAATTTTTTGAGCTGCTGAACACCGGCAGCCAGCCGATCAGCCTCGACGGCGTGCACATCGCGGAGTTTGCAACCACGCCGTACCAGTTCCCCGATGGGCTGATGCTGAGCGCCGGCCAGCGGATCATCGTGGCCAACAACGTCGCGGCGTTCCAAACGGCGTACGGGACCGGGCACAACGTGTCGCCGCTGGGGTATGCGACGGCTAATCTCAGTAACGGCGGCGAGCGGGTGAAGCTGCTCGGTCCCGTGGGCGAAACGCTGCAGGATTTTACCTACAGCGACGCCGGCGGCTGGCCCGGCGCGGCCGACGGCAACGGAAAGTCGCTCGAGATCGTCGACCCGCTGGGCAACCCGGGCGACTCCTCCAACTGGCGCGCGAGCTACTCGCACGGCGGCTCGCCCGGCGAGAGCGGCAACCCGCCCGCCACGCCCGGCGACTTCAACGGCGACGGCCACGCCGACGGCGCCGACTTTCTCGCCTGGCAGCGCGGATTGGGAACGCCCGCCCTCCAAGGCACGACGGCCAAGGGCGACGCCAACGGCGACCGCGCCGTCGACGCCGCGGACCTCGCCCTCTGGGCCGGCGACTACGGCGCGACTCCCGCCGTCGCCGCCGCGGCGAGCGCCTCGATCACGACGACAACTACGGCGTCGAGCGTCCCCGTGCTCGCATCCGATGAATGGATCTTCGCCGCGCCCAGCGCCTCCGGGTGGCATGCTCGCGGAGGTCCGCCGACGTGGGCATGGGCGCCAACAGAGAGCTCCGTCACTCCGAAGAGCGCTCTGCTCGCCCCGCTCCCGGACGTTATCTGGCAATCAATTGCCGACCAATCGCCCCGCGTCCGCACGCGACCCCTCGCCGAGCAAGCCGCCGTCGACGCCGCCCACGACGCTGATTCGCCGCTGGACTGCGAACTCGCCGCGTGGTGGCGCACGCTGCGCCGGGCCACGTAGCTCGATCGCAAGCCGCCCGCCGCCCGCCGCCGGGGCCGAATCTTTGTCATCGGCCGCAGGGACGTTGAGGTCGCCGGTGGCCATGAGACCGCCCGCGTGATACCTTCCGGCGTGGCGGCGTTTCTGCAGAGTGCGGGGGCGTTAAACCAACCTCCTTGCCGCGCACGCTGCCGCTTCGACGACTCTCCCCAAGACCTTTAGCAACGCCTCACTTGCGTCTAACGCACAACCGCCTATGAACTTCGATCTGCCCTCCGTGAACCACGCCCCGACCGCGATCGAACGCAAGGCGCAGAACGCCCGTCTGCGAAGCGCAATTCGCAATTTGACGTTGAGCTTCAGCACTGTGATCGTCGTCGGCTGCGGTTCGGCGGCGCAAGACGGCGAGTCGCCAAGCGCGTCTGCGTCGAGCCCAGCGGCAGCGGCCAGCGACGCGCTAACAATCGCACCGACTACGGACGCAGCGCCAGCGACCAGGAGCACCCTCCCGCCGCCCACGGCCGAGCAAATCGCACGCTGGACGCCGGCCGCCTTCGACCCCGTCGTGTTGCTCGCGATTCGCGAGTGGGAGAAGACGAGTTTCACCTCGTGCCTCGCGCCAACGCCGGACGGAAAACATGTCCTCGTCGCCGGATCGCGCGTGCTCCTGTGGTCGGTTCCGGGCGAGGCGCTCGAGCCCGAGCACGTCTTCTTGGAACTGACCGCCGAGGACGATGGTCGCGACTTGCTCTCGCTGGCCGTCTCGCCGGATGGCAAATGGTTCGCCGTCGGCGACTCCAATGGCAAGGTACGAATCTGGAGCCTCGTCGATCGCCAGGAAATCGTCGCCAAAGAGCTCGGCTCCAACGGCGTCACGCATCTTGCCATCTCGCCCGACGCTAAGGAAATCGCCGCCATCTCCTACGACAGCGAGGTCACAACCTGGAGCGCCGGCGCCCTCGAGCCGCTGAACACATTCAAGGTCGATACGAACAGCCTCAAGCGCATCGAATACCTGGCCCCCAACATGCTGGCCGCCGCCGGAGAATCCATGCCGCTGTGGAACACAAGCACCGGCCAGCGCGTTCAGGAGTTGTCTCCCGGCCGGTACAGTTTCGCGCTGGCCCGCTCGCCCGACGGATCGCGATTCATTTTCGGCGGCGACGACTCGCTGCACATCTGGCACGTCGCCGACTCGAAAGAAGAGGCGGCCATCGCGCACGGCGTCTCCGGCAGCGAGCTCATCGCCTTCTCGCCCGACGGCAAGTTCCTGGCCACCACCAACGGCGGCTCGGTCGTGTTGTGGAATCTCGCCGAGCGGCGCATCGTCCAAGTCATCGACAGCTTCGGCTGGCCCATTGTCGGCGTGAGTTGGCTGCCCGAGACCAATCTGCTCGCCGTGGCGTCCGATATCGGCGTCACCCGCATCTGGGGCACGCCCGCCCAGGGCGCGGCCGTTGGGCTGAAGCCGCTGCACGCGCCCGTCACCATGCCCGATCCGGCCGCAAAGGCTCCTGCGACCCAGGCCCAACTGGAGCAAGTGATCGACCTGCGCACGTTCCCGCGACTGCCGGGCAGCGAGCCGAGCATCGTCGGCCAAGGCGACTTCAGCGCCGTCGTTCCAGTCGCTTCCGACGAGGCCAAATCGTTCTACAAGTACTTCTTGGAGCAAGCGGGTTGGACGGAAGCGCTCACCCCCTCCGCCAACCCCGCGGCTCTGGAGTTCCGCAAGAACGGCTTCAGGCTCTCGGTCAGTTGCTACGACGCCGGTGACGGCAAGACGAATGTCATGGTCCATCATGACGGCAACTACGATCTGCGCTGGGTCCCCAAGTTCGACGCGGCGCCCACCGCGTCCGTCTACGAGGGCGAGGATGTCGTCACTTACAGCGCCAAGACCGACCTTCTGACGATCGAGACCACGCTCCTGCGAAAACTCCACGCCGCGGGCTGGACCCCCTACACACGTCTTCACACCTCGTCCAGCGAGCAATCCGACGCCCGCGACATGGATTTTCTCCGCAACGGCACGACCTTGCGCGTCTCGATCGGCAAGTTCCCGGTCGCCCCGGACAGCTACACCATCCAGTACTCGCTCTTTCCCAACAACGCCGCCGCCCCAGTTCCGCCCGACAGCGGTTATGTCGAGTTCGACGGCTCGACCGAGCCGCAGCTTGTCGCGATCACCGCGAAGTCGCTCGACGAAGCCCGCCAGTTTTACGACGACGAGCTCGCCGCGCAAGGCTGGCTCAAGCGCGACTCCGGCCAATCGGAAAAGGGAGACAGCGCCTGGCTCTCCTGCCTCCGCGGCCAGAGCGACCTGACCGTCGGCTTCGCAAAACTGCCGGACGGCCGCACGCTCGTCCGCATGGGCGACGCGGGCGGCTCGCTGTGGGAACTTTCACAAGCGGAGGACGAGTCCGACGACGAAGCGGCCGCGGTGGGCCTGGAAGCGGCGGACTTCCCCGTGCTGAACGAATCGAAAACCGCCGCGTTCGACGCGATCGGCGAGAGCATCGAAGTCAAGATCGAGGGCGCCACGCTGGCCGACGCCGCCGAGCAGTACGTCAAAGCATTGGCCGACCTCGGTTGGAAGCTCGAGGACGGCGGGATTCGCTCGGACGACTACACGATGCTCGATTTCAGCAAGGAAGACCAGGAGATCACGCTGCGAGCGCGCCTCGACGGCGGCGCCGCGTCCGTCAGCTTCCAAGGCGACGGCCTGCTGTGGACCAAAGACCTCCCCGGCGGCAAACAGATTGTTTCCTTCGAAACCTGGCTCCGCCAAAACAAACTTCCCCCCGGCCTCGACCAACTCGACCGCTTCGAAGCCGAGATGCGCGCAATCCTTGCCGCCGGCGACCGCTAGCCGCCAGCATCTGTAAACCGGGCTCACGAAGGTCCGCTGCAACGGTTTCTTCCGTCTCGATCTCCGGGGGCCTCCGGCTCCGCACTGGGCCGAAGCAGCGCATTTTTTGTGAACACGTTCATTTTCAGCCTTGACGCCGCCCCGCCAAGCCCCCTAGAATATGAACACGTTCACAATAAGAGGCGCCCCCATGCGAATCACCGCCGAGGCCCGAGAAGCGACGCGCGTGCGCATCCTGGACGTCGCCGACCGGCTCTTTCGCGAGAAGGGCTTCGACGAAGCCACCATCCGCGACATCGCCCGTGGAGCCGGTCTCGCGACGGGGACGCTGTTCAATTACTACCCGTCCAAAGAGGAGGTCGTCGCGGCGCTCGTCCATCAGGCGGCAGCCAAGGCGCGACGCGAATTCCTGCGGAAGCGCCGCGCTGGCGCGGGGCTCGCCGAAGACCTATTCCTGCAAATCGCGACGCAGCTCCGCGCGTGGAAGCCGCTGCGAAAATTCATTCAACCCGTCATCGAGACGGCGTTGTCGCTGCCGGGTGCGGTCGGCGGCGGCGAGGCTAGCGCAGGCCTGCGGAACGACCAGGTCGAGGCGGTCGCGGCGATTCTCAACGACCACCAGATCGATGCCGACCGCTGGTCGACCGCTGCGCCCATTTACTGGGCGCTCTACGTCGGCGTGCTGTCGTTCTGGGCCCGCGATGCATCTCCCAGACAGGAAGATTCGCTGGCCATGTTGGATCGTTCAATGAACATGTTCGTGGCGTGGTTGCAATCCACCTAGCAAACCGCGTTCCCCATTCATGGGAGAAACAAGCCATGGCTCTCACAGTCGCCGAACTGATGGCGGCGTTGCCCGCCGACAACGCGACCGCCGCCGGCCTGCCGCCCGACGATCGGCTGCGGCAAATGTTTGCCGAACTCGCCGAGCGACCCGTGCCTGTCGGAGCGCTGCGCCGCTTGTGGACCGTCGGCGCTTTGCAGGCCAAGCTCGGCCTCGCGTACCTCGCCTACTTCGTGCGGACCCGGTTCAGCTCGCCCGACGAGCAGACGCGCCAGCTCATGGACGTCAACCTGCGCTCGGCCCTCAACACACTCGAAGCGATGGGCTACCTCCGTGGCGCCGCGGCCAAGGTGGGCCAGATGCTGGCCATGTTTCCCGAACTCGTGCCGGACCAGTTTGCCGAGATGCTCGGCGCGCTCCACTTCGAGGCGCCGCCCATGCACTACGCGCTCATCCGCGAGCAGCTCGCCGACGAGTTGGGCCACGAGCCCGAAGAGGCATTCGCCGAGTTCGCCACGGAAGCGTTCGCCGCCGCATCGCTGGGGCAGGTCCATCGGGCTCGGCTCCACTCGGGCGAGCTCGTCGCGGTGAAAGTGCAGTACCCAGGCGTCGCCCGCACGATTCGCGCCGACGTCGCCAACCTGCGCCGCCTCCTGTTCCCGCTGCGACTCTCCAAGGACTGGGACAGTCTCAACGCCCAGTTCGGCGAAGTACAGACCGTGCTCGAGTCGGAAACCGACTACGAACGGGAAGCCCAATCGCTCCGCGAAGCGCGGGCCGCATTTCGCGAGGACGACGCGATCGTGGTGCCGCGCGTGTTCGACGAGTATTCCACGCGCCGCGTGCTCACGATGGAGCTCCTCGAAGGCGCGAGCTTCAAGGCGCTGCTCGCGTCGAACCCCCCGCAAGAAGTTCGTAACCGCTTCGGCGAGCTGATCTGGCGCGCCTCCGCGCGGCTCTATCTCTCGCGGCGGCTCCTGTACTCCGACCACAACCCCGGCAACTACCTGTTCCTCGACGACGGCCGCCTGGGCTTCATCGACTTTGGCGGCCTCAAGCGATTCAGCGACGCCGAGTGGGCCCGGCTCCGCCAGGCCTATGCGGCCATGAGGTCGCCCGACCGCGCGGACGTGCTCGCGTACATCCAAGAGAGCCTGACGTTCTCCGATGAGGAGATGACCCGCCGCAGCGACGTGGTGAGCCTGGTCGAAGAGTGGGCCAACTTCTACTGGAAGCCGCTGCGCATCGCAGGCGCTTTCGACTACGGCGATCCGAAGAATTTTGAGCAGGCCATAGACCTCTGGCGTCGCGCGGCGGAAGCGCGGAACCTCCGTCAGCAACCGATGAACGTATTCATGCACCGCTCGAATATCGAGCTGCTGAGCTTGCTCTATCGGCTGCGCGCCCAAGTCGACTGCCGCCGCATTTTCGAGGAGGAATCCGCCGCCGCGGGCGAGTTGCAGGACTAACGCGGCGCCGCGCTGCTGCCCGTGCTAGCCGCGCTCACGACGGTCCGCCGCAGCGGCGCCGGCCCCGCCGGGGACGATCCCTCAATGTCTGCCGATCGCGACGCGATGATCGTCGCCACCCGCACGCGACCAAGACTCCCATCCCGGCTAAAGCCGCGCTCCGCGGTTCTGCGACCTCGCGCTGCGAACCCGCAGCGCCGCCCGCGCCAAACTCGGCGCTCCAAACCAACAGATCGCCGTCGTCGACCAGCCGGCTGCCGTCGCCGTCGGCCCCAGCGAACGCGGCCATCGTTGCTCCGAGTTGCCGTTGCCACTGCAGCAGATCGGCGCCGTCCGCGTCGCCGTCGCGGTCGTAGTCGCCCCGCGGAATCAGCGACTTGATGGCGTAGATTTTGCCGCTGTTCTGCGCGGATCCCGAAAATGCGCCGTGCGTTGAAATGTCGGCCACGTACAGCGTGTCCGTGGTCGCCAACAGGCCGTCGAGGTGGCCCACCGTCGGATCCGTGTTGGGCACAAAATGGAATTGAGACATGTCGTCCAGGTCGACCAGCGCCAGCGGGTTCTCCTCATTGGCGTCGCCGGCCAGATTGAACCGTCCGTGAAACCCGGCAAACAGTCCGTTGACCAGGGGCTCGGGAAACAGCGGCGGCGCGAAGACAATCTCGTTGACGCCTTCGGCCTCGGCGCCGTTGGGGGGCGGAAGGGGCTGAAACGTTGCCAGCGGCAGCACGCCCGCGCCGCCCACCGTTACGCCCGTGCGATACGCCTCATAGGTGTTCGGAAATCCAAAATCAACAATCGTTGTTCCCAACACGCCGGCCGGCACAACGTTGATTTCATCCGCGCTCGTCGGCTCGTTGACGTTGACCACCCCGTCGATGCCGTTGTCTCCCAGATACAAGTCTCCCGTCACTGGGTGAAACGCGATGCCCGTCGCGTTGCGCAAACCGGTAGCGATTTGCGTTCGCCCCGTCGCCGTCAGCCCTGCCGGGCCGTCGAAGAGTTCGATGCGATGGACGGCGTCGCCCGCCAGACTTCCCGTGAGCCCCAAACTTCCCCCCAACGCGACCGTGCGGGTCGTTTCTGCGAAGTTCGTATCCGAACCGAGTTGAAAGTACAGCTCATAGCGATCGGCGTCCGTCGGATGTCGACGCAACGCCAGCGCGGAATGCGGATGAAGCCAACCGCCGGACGGATAGGTCAGCTCAATCCCGCCCAGATAGGTTGGCGCCGCCGTCGGACTGGCCCCGAGACGATACAACGAGATCGGCGTGCCCGCGCCCTGACCCGTCACGGCCAACAGCGGTCCAGCGCGACGCAGCGCCGAAATCTTTCCGCCGGGCACGTCGGCCACGAGCGTCTGCTGCTCGTCCACGACGCCGTCGTCGTCGGTGTCGGCCAGTCGCACCAGCGAACCCGAAGTGCTGCCGAAAAAACTGGCCCCGTTCGTCACAGCCGCAAGAATCGACCCGTCGTCGAGAGCGGCCATGCCCACCGGGTAGTTGAGGTCTTCCGCAAACGTGGTGATGCGCAGCAGGCTGGCGTTCAGGTTCGGGCCTTGGACAGTCAGCCCCGGCGCGGGCGCGGCGAACGATCCTGCCAGCGCGGCCGCAGCGGCGATGCGCAGAACGACGCGCCGACCAACGGACGCGACGCAAAGTTGGCCCTCGCGCAAGCACCCGCTAGCAAGCCGCGCGTTACGTGAACGCAAAGCGGACGGAGAATGTGCGCAAACTACGGAGATCGCCCCGCTTCTGCTCACACGACGCGAACAACAAGTGACCATCGCAACAGTCTCGGAAACAATACGCGTTCCGAAATTTCACCCCGCCAGGTTCTTGAATGTCGTTGGCAGGCGCTTGCTTTTGCCGCGAGCGTCGGCTAACACTAGCGGTCGTCGCCGTCCTGGCAATGCCGACCGAGCGTCCTCGTCGCCCGGTCCTTATCGAATGTATGCTCGCTCGGCGATCGTGGCCACGTCGTGGCGAACTTTTCTAATCGGTAGCTTCGGCGAACAGGGAAGGTCCTTCATCAGAAGGACGCAGGTTTGACCGACCGCAGGTCGAGTTGACGTTTCCATGTCGGCCGACTCCATGTCGGCCGCCCGACAAGAACGAAATTGCTTGGCTTTCTACGACGCATCCCGCTGCGCGCCGCGCAGCCCTGCGGGTCACGCGTCGAAGTTTGATGTTCACCAGTCGAGGCCTAATCGCCAAAGGAGGAGGCAAAGCTTTCGCAGCAGCGAGTTACCAGAACCAGTTTCAGAACCGCCGGAGTCCGGCTCATTGAGCGCAGTCTTCGGAGCAAATGTACCTGACCCCCTTCTGCAGGCGGCTCTGAAAATCGTATCAACCCCTGTTTTCATTCTTTGCGGGAGGTCTGCATGATGTCGCACCAACTCTTTGCACTTCTCCGTACGTGCCAAGGCGCCGCCGCCGCGTCCGCCGCCATCGCGCTGTCAATCGGCCTGGGCGCGCTCGCCAGCGCCCAGGAGACCGTTCGCAACTACGATGTGCAGTTCACGTCGACGCCGCCGGTGGCCGACGGCGTCGTGGGCGCTAACGAATGGAACGCCGCTTCGGCGGCAGCAGGGGCGTGGAACCTTCTTCGCACTGGTGATGCAACTACTCCACCGAACCCCGATGCCGAGAACAATCGCTACCGCATGCTGTGGGACGACACGAACCTCTACATTCTCTATGAGAGCGGCTTCAACCAATGGGTGGCCGTCGCCGACCCCAACGACCCGCAGCCGACCATCTCCTTCGGCGCCGACAATCTCAATATGTACTTCGACCCCAACACCGACGGCGAGCAGAACGACGTTCCCGATGAAGAAGTGGACGGCTATCAGCTCGCGTTCAATCAACCCACGCATCCGACCAACGACGCGCTCATCTCGACCAACGCCAATCGTCAAGGCGTTGGCTTCTTCACCGAAGCGCACAATAACAACGGCTTCGGCGATCAGGCCAACTGGAATAAGGGCGTGGACCCCATCACGGGCCCCGCCTTGCAAGAGATCGTCGTCGCCCAGAAAAACGGCGCCACGGGCGGCGTCGCCGAGATCGTGTTTCCTTGGGCCAACTTTAACGCCAATGCAACGGTTCCCGAGACGCCTAATAATAGTGATTTTGACAACGACGGCCGGGTCGACGGCCGCGATTTCATGATTTGGCAGCAAGGGCTCGGTCTGACCGATCAGACCAACAATCGGAAGGGCGACGCCGACCTCGACACGATCGTCGGCGCCTCCGACCTTGCCCTCTGGCAGGCCGCTTTTGGCGACGACACCAGCATCGAGACCGGACTGAATCGCGTCGATGGCCCGGTTAACGGCGAGCAATGGTTCTTCAACATGTCGCGCATCAATGGGCTGGGCGACGTCGGCAACTTTTTGCCCATTTGGAACTGGCACAACGACCAGTCGTTTACCTTCCACCCGCACGGCACGATCACGTTCATGGGCGCCCCGCCTGCGGGGGGCACGGTCAGCGCAGTTCCCGAGCCGGCGAGCTTGGCCCTGATGGCGATGGCCATTGCGGCTGCTGGATCGGTCCGACGCCGGCGGACCTAAGAGCTTGGCGCATCAGTTTTTGGACGGCTTCGTCGAATCAAAGCGAAGGTTTGGGGGGCTTCGGTTTCGCTTGTTGATTCGACGCTGAGCGGATCGCGTCCTGCGGGGCGCGATCCGTTTTTTGAACCTCTGGCCGGTCATCGGCTCGGCCGGCCTGTTGGCCGCAAGTTGGCCAGGGTCAACAGCAATAACCAGGCGGCAAAGACGACTGTCGACGGCGTTCGGGACGTCGGCTCCGCCCATGGCCAGGGAACGCGGAAGAACGCAAAGTTCAGGGCGAAATAAGTCCAGCTTGCGATCAGTAAGCTCCATCTGGAGAACGATTGGCCGTTTTCACCGCGCTGGCCGCGGTGGGCCAGAACGACGGCGGTCACGAGCATAACGGCCATGGGCCAGGCGAACAGGAGCAGCCAGCCGTACGTCCGCGGGATCGATCGGCTCGCATTTTGACCGCCCACCGCGGCGCGCCCTCGCCAACGTTGCCGGGCTGCCGCTACAATTGCCGGCGGATGGTGCCACCGTTTCTTCTCCTCTTGGCGCCTCCCCCAACGCTCGTCTGCGCCGAGTAGTGTGATGAAGGGCGGAGCTGGAATACGCCAATTCCAGACGGCATCTTTATCAACCTACTTATCTTGTTTACTGCAGAGGGCTCAGCCATGTCTGCGAACCATGCCCATTCACGGGAGCTCGAAGCAGGTTTCGTGCGGCTCGCCGACCGGCGCCGTGCCTTCACTTTGGTCGAGCTGTTGGTGGTGATCGCCATCATCGGAGTGTTGGTCGCTCTGCTGCTTCCCGCCGTTCAGGCCGCCCGCGAGGCCGCCCGCCGCAACCAGTGCCTCAGTAATCTCAGGCAGCTCAGTCTCGGCCTCATGAACTACGAGTCCGCCAGGCAGCGGTTTCCCAGCGCATTCGAGTTCCGCCAGGGCGACGATCCCGCCTTGTTGACGAACATGGGCCCGAACTGGGCGATCTTAATTCTGCCTTACATCGAACAAGCGCCGCTTTATGCCCAAATCAATCGGAGCGTGACCCTGCCCGGCAAGAACCAGCCTCTGATCTCGGACCCCAAGAACGCCCACATTCGCGAAACGCAACTCGAGACATTCCGCTGTCCGACCGATACGAGGAATCTCTATCCGCTGGAGATCGGGCCCGCGCGATGGGCTCGCGGCAACTACGCCGCCAACGCCGGAAACGGGGCGCTGTTGACGGGTCTGGGCTTCGACGATCCCAGGGCCGGCATCGGCATCTACGGGCCCGACTCCCCCGGCTGGCAAGATGGACGCATCCGCGGCGTCATTGGCCCGAACGTCGCCGCCAGCCTCAAAGAAGTAACCGACGGCACGTCTCAAACGATCCTTCTCGGAGAGGTCCGCGCCGGAATCACGCCGACCGATCGGCGAGGAACCTGGGCCCTCGGTCAGGCCGGCGCCAGCGTTCTGTTCTGGTACGGTTCGCTGGGGGGCGACTGCAACGGACCGAACGTGTGCAACCAATACGCCGACGACGTCGCGGGACTGAAGTCCCAGGACGAAGCCTTGATGCGCGAGGAGTGCATGCCCGACTTTACGGCCGATGAACGGAACAACCAGGCCACGACGCGCAGCTCGCATTTCGGCGGCGTCAACTTAGGCATGGCCGACGGCAGCGCCCATTTCATCAGCAATGACATCGACGTAACGCCGCCGACCAACCCGCCAATCATCGTTAAAACTCGGAAATGGGGCTCGACCTGGGACAAGCTCATCGCCAGCGCCGATGACGAAATCATTACGGACATGCCGTTCTAAGCGACAGCGCGCGACTGTTGAACCCTCTTCAATCTTCATAGGTCTGACGATGTTCCGTTGGATTGCCGTGCTCTCGTTGTCGGCGCTGTGTTGCGGCTGCGGCAGTTCCGATGGACGGCTAGCGGTCGGGGGGACGGTCAAACTCGCGGACGGCTCGATCCCCAAGGGAGAGACGGCGCAAATCTGGTTCGAGCCCGTAGCCGAGGGTCGGCCTGCCAGTGGCGACATCGAAAACGATGGCTCCTTCACCATGATGACGCAGTACCCCGGAGACGGCGTCGCCCCAGGCCGGTACAAAGTCGTCCTGAAGGTCTGGAAGGACTATCGCCGGCAAATTCCCGCGGTGCCCCAAAGGTACACGGATGCGTCCGCCACCCCGCTGGAAGCCATCGTAGACGACGACAACGTCCAATTCGACTTTGTGGTCAATCCCTAATCCGATAACCCCGCGCACCCTGTTCTCTCACAACCCGGCGATTGGCGCCCCCCAAGCCGCGACCGCGCGATCGTGAACGTGCAGCGCGGTCTGAATGAATTTCTTGCGGCGTCCGCTCCACGGCGGCAACGTCACCGCCGCCGACCTCGTGCTTTGGGAAGCGGCGTATGGCACGAGCACTACGATCTTCACCGGACTGAATCGCGTGGACGGTCCGGACGCTGGCGAGGTGTGGTGCTTCAACATGTCCCGGGTCAACGGCCAGGGCGACGTCGGCAACTTCCTGCCGATCTGGAACTGGCAAGTGGCGCAGTCGTTCGCCTTCTGAAGGCACGGCACGATCACGTTCACCGGCGGCCCGGCCGCCGCCAGCGCCGTGCCCGAGCCCACAACGATGGTCCTCGTGGTGTTGGCCGACGCAGGCGCCGTCGCCTCGCGCCGCCGCACGGCCTGAGCCGGGGGCGCGAACGCACGTCGATCGGAAACGTCAGCGAAGGGGAACGACGGTTGGGGGCTCCAAAATTCGCTCCCCTTTCGCGGCGAGGCGGGTCGCGCCCGACGGGGCGCGGTCCGCCTTTTTTGTGTTGTTGGCGATCAGCTCGACCCGCAGGCGGCGCAGCCGTTCCGCCTGCAGCCGCGCTCAAGGAGTTTCGGCACGCTGAAGCGCATCAAAACGAAGGGCCCAGCTGCTGGAGGCCGGTGGCGCTCATTCTCACAGTTTGGCGCAATCGCGCAGCAGCATCGCAGTCAGCCATCGAAGCAATTGCGAATCTTGCTGAGGATGGCCTCACGCGTGAACGGCTTGGAAATAAAGTTCTCAGCGTCCTGCAAACGCATCTCTTTTCCCGCGATCTCCGGGCTGTAGCCGGTCATGTAGATGACCTTGACGCGGGAATTGTCCGTTTGGAGTCGCCGCGCGACCTCCTGCCCCCCCATCCCCCCTGGCATCACGAGGTCCGTCAGCAGTAACTCGACGTGTTCGCCGTGTTCCTTCCAAATCTCGATGGCTTCATCGCCATTTGCGGCCGTCAGCACGTTGTATCCGTTTTGTTCGAGCACGGCATGCGCGAGGCGCCGCACGTCAGGCTCGTCCTCCACCAACAGGATGGTTTCGCCACCGCCCCAATTGGCCGTGGCCGGGCGCGGCTGGGCACGTTCATCAGCATGTTCAGCCACAGCATACGGAAGAAGAATCTTGAACGTGGTCCCGATCCCGACTTCGCTCTGCACGTTGATGCAGCCCTGGTGCTGCTTGACAATGCCAAATACGGAGGCAAGCCCTAGCCCCGTTCCTTTGCCGGGTTCCTTGGTCGTAAAGAATGGGTCTAAGATGCGGGGCAAGATGTCTGCTGGAATCCCGACCCCCGTATCACGAACGCTCAAACGTGCATATCGTCCCGGGGACGCATCGGGCTGGTAGTCGGACAATGCGTCGTTGACCGTCACGTCGGCCGTCTCGATCACGAGCTGGCCGCCATCGGGCATGGCGTCCCGGGCGTTGACGGCGAGGTTGACGAGCACTTGATCCAACATGCCCGCGTCGGCTTCAACGGGCAGCGGCGACGGATGGAGCTGCAATTGCAGCACGACATGCTCGCCGATGATGCGTTCGAGCATCCGGACGACATGGGCGACCGCGGCGTTGAGATCCAGATTCTGCGGCTGCATGATCTGCTTGCTGCCGAACAGGAGGAGCTGACGCGTCAGTCCCGTGGCCCGCTCGGCGGAACTCTGCATTTCCTCCAACCCTTCCACGACCCTGGTGGGATGATCCTTGTTCATTCGGATCAGCTCAATCTGCATGATCATGGCCGCCAAAATGTTGTTGAAGTCGTGGGCGACGCCTCCTGCCAACTGCCCGATGGCCTCCATCTTCTGCGAGCGGGAGAGTTTCTCCTCGACTTGCTGGCGCTGTTCCTCGGAAAATAGCAGCGAAATCATATTCGCCGCGGAAATCGCGAACGTCTCTTCGTCGGTTTTCCATCGCCGCGGGGATCCGGCATGTTCGGCGCAGAAGATTCCGGCAACGCTGCCCGAGACATGGATCGGAGCGTTCAGCATGGCGCCGTCTGGTCCGCGGAGCCGTGCATAAGCGAACTCTCTTGCGAGGTCGTCTTCGTTGACGTCCTCCACGCTTAACATGGCGCCGGTCGCGATTTCAGCGAAAAAGTGTGGGCAGTCCTCCGCCGTGAGCGTCGCGCCGCTCGAATGAACGCTGGCGTCCAACTCGAAGCATTCGCGGCACACAAGAGTCCGCTCATCCTGCCCCAGGACCCAGATGCTGGCCCGCTGTACGCCCAGCGTTTTAGCGGCGACTTCGACAATATCCCGGACGAGTTCCGCAAGGCCGGCCTGCTGCAGAGCGTACGACCGCGTCAATGACATCAACGCCGCCTCTTGCGCAGCGTAACGTGTATTGGTGGCGCGAATCTCCTCCTGGGTTCGGATCCGTTCTTCGATTTCTGTACCCAGCTCGGCGTTGGCCCGCCGTAGCCGACCCCGCTCCCGCACAACGCGATAGCTCTGGGCAGCGATCAACCCGGCGAAAACGACAATCATTCCCAAGAACCAGGCCTGCCGCCAAACGGGCGGCATCACGACAAAATCGAATGTTGCAGGCGTGGGATCGATATTGAAGTCGCTGTCGCGCGATCGGACCTCCAGGCGATGCCGTCCCGCGGGCAGCGCAAAAAACGAAGCTCCCCGCTCGGAAGCAAATGGAGACCACGGGCGATCGTCCAGCCGGTACGAATACTGAAGCTGCGCGTCCGCAGGGTCACGCCACGGGGCGGCGCCAGTCCAGAGGACTGAGAAGCTGCCGGGGTGCGGCACCTCTTCCGTTCCCACGGTGGTGATCGAGGTTCTTGGAGGGGTGCTGTGAAGTCGATGCTGCGTGGTGCGAAAGTCGACCGACGCGACGTCCACCGTATTCATCATTGCGGGCCAAGCGCGCAGGCACCACTCGCGGCTGCATCGATTGATCCAAATGCTGCCCGAACGCGATGCTTTCAGGCCGCCTCCCTCTTGAGGAATCGTCAATTGGGGCGGCAAGGAATTGGCCGTCCAATTGTTGCCATCGAAGCGACTGAAGCCGCGGTCGGTCGCCGCCCAAATAGAACCATCTGAAGTTTGGGCCAGGCTGCGCACCGAGTTGGCAAAAAGACCACGGTCGCTTTGGAATTGGGTCCACGTCTGGCCGTCGAAACGTAGGGCGCCGAATTGCTGCGACCCCAACCACAGGTCACGCTGATCGGTGGTCAGGATTGACAAGAGCTGTCCTGTCTGAGGTTCGGAGGGAGGAATCCTGGTCCACCCGCGACGACCGCCAGCGATCAAGATGCTGTGCCCGGCCCAAATCCTGCCGTCCCGAGACTCCCCCAGCAGCAGGAATTTGGCCGGCGACACCGGGATCTCCGGCAACAGGACCGTGGCGCCGGACGTCGGCTTGCGTCCTCGTTGATGATGGTGAATCCATTGCTCGTCCTTGTATTGCAAGATGCCGGCGCAATGTTTCGCCGGCCCGTGAGAATCCACCGCCGCGGCGAACCACACCGACCCGTCCGACGACTCCAGGACGCCCCGGTAATGGATGCCCCACGAGAACTCATCATGAATGAACCGGGTCCACTGTTTTCCATCGAAGCGCGCCGTGGCGGCGATCTGGTCGTGGCTCCCTGCAACCCACACGTCTCCGGATCCGACGCCCATCAATGCGACGGGCGCGTCGATCAAGCCGTCTTCCGGTCCATAGCTCGTCCAGTCGCCGTTTTGATTGATGACAATCCGTCCGTCGCGGTGGAGGAACCATTGCACGCCGGCAGAACTTTCCCACTGAAAGTTGAGGTCTTCCAGGGTGAGCCACTGGGGAGTCTGATAATCAATGCGGACGATTTCTGTGTTTGGCCCGCCAATCCACAAGGCGCCGTCGGACGATTGCAGCAGGAAGTTCTGGGCGCTCGGAATCGGATAATTTGGCTTGGAGTAAGTCGTCCACTGCCCATCGCGATAGGCGCCAACCACATACCGCCCTGAGACCCACACCGTGCCGTCGTTGGTTTGAATGGGACGACCGCACCCCGCCGGCAAGCCCGCGTCGTGCAACGAGATTTTCCGCCACTTGGAGTCTTGATAGACGTTGATCTGCTCCGAGTCAGCGCCATAGACAACCCACACGGAATTGTCGCGTAGGCCAAGGATCGCCGGGAAACGCCCAACGTCCATGCCGTCCGTCTCGTTGTAGACTGACCACTGCCCAGACGAATCATCGAAACGCTCCGCGGCGTCGGCGCCATGGGACGACCGAACGAAGCACAACACTTCGCCTCCCTGGGTCCCCATCCAAATGCGCCCCTGCGCGTCAATGCAGACGTCCGCCAAATCGTGCCGCACGGCAGGCAGAGGACTCGTCCGCGCCGCATGGCTGACGCTTACCGGAAAGGCCACAACGCGGATCGACTCGAGGTGTTGTTGAGCCAACTGGGCGGCGACCTCAGGGCTCGTGTAAAGCGTCCACTTCGAGTCGACGTACAGCAGTGCTCCCAAGGCCGTGGCAGCCCAGAGCGATCCGTCGCGTCCAGAAACGAGTTTTCGGACTTCGAGACGAACCTGATCGGAGCCCGGCGGGAAGAGTCGCGACCACTCCCCATCTTGAATTTGGAAGATTTGCGTATTGGCAGCGACGAAAACCTCCGCCCCGGGCCCCACGCAAATGGAATCGCCCTCCTCCGGCCTTCCCGGACCCGTGTGACGGACCCAATCAAAGCCATCGTAACTCCAGACGCCGTCAATGGTGCCAAACCACTTCGTGCCATCCGCAGCCTCCGCCATGCATTGCGCCCCAAGACCGGTCAGCTCAGGGAAGATGCGCAGCCGCCACGGCTCAGTCAGCGGGTCGACGTAGCTCGGCTGATAGGGCTCGGAAGCGATCGAGTCACGATCGGCCAATGCAAGAAAGCCAATCGAAAGCAGCAACAGCGCCAGCGGGCGAACAAGCGCGAGGCACATTCCTCCACGACCGGGTGCAAGTCCAATTCCCCTTGGGGAAAAAGACTCCAGGCTCGACTCCGCCCGCAAGTCTTCGGAACCGCGTCGCCTTGGTTCCCGAAAAATCAAGTTCACAGCCTGCGCCGCAGATGAGAGCGGTCGATGAAATCCACCAAGGTTGCCGGGGCACGGGCCGCGCCCGTCTCGGAACCAAGGTCCGGCATCGCCAAGCATCAATTTACCGACCGGGATCATCCGCTGACAGCCGGCCACGCGCGCTGCTGAGGACCGGCTGGCGACGGCTTGTTCCCGCCACACCCGCGCCGCCGAGTTAGGTTTTGCCTTGACGCGACGAAGCGGCGCGACGATCTCTCAAGAGACCAAAGGCAAGATCGAGAGATTCTTTCAGCCGCCCGATGTCAAACGGCTTCCCTAACGCCGCAACCGCCCCAAGTTCCGCGGCCTTGTCCGAGCCCGCGGCGCCGATGCCGCCCGAGATGACAATCACGGGCAGATCGGGATCGATTTCCCGAAGTCGCCGGATGAGCTCCACGCCGCTCGTTTCCGGCATGCGCATATCGGTGATCAAGCAACCCATCGAATCAGGCGGCAACTGTTCGAGGAACTCGTTTGCGTTCTGGAACGTCTGAACCGTGACTCCCAGCGCCGGCAGCAGCGAGCCGAGCGCCCTGCGGCAAGCGTCATCGTCGTCGACGACGTAGACGACTGGGCTAGACATCTCATGGCCCCGAGAGCAATTGCCGCCCGGCGTCGCAAGACGCCGCATGTGGCAGCAAGGGTGTTGCAACAAGAGGCCGGATATTCGGCGGTCGAATCGGGCCGCTCACGGCCATCTTCGAGCTACTCGGATTGTCCCCCATCAGCGGCGGCTTGTCATCCGCGCAGCGGCAAATAGGCTTCTACGCGGTAGCGAATCGATGCGGGTTGCTTTTCGAAGCGGGTCCCGCCCCGCCCCCCGTGAGGATGTGCTCCCAAACATTTTCGTATCGTCAGACGATGATTCGCGCAGCCGAAGATTCGTCCCTCGTCGACGGGTCCGCGTCGCTTCCAACGCTCCAACGGGGCGGCCCTAGCGTCGTCCGTCACGAATGCAATGTCCTGAGGCGTCCCGCAGACCACATTGTATGGCATGCCCTCGGAGATCCGCCGACGTGGACATGGGCGCTGCAACGAACGTCGAACCTGACTCCCCCGCGGCTTTGCCGCTCCGCCTACTCTCATGGCTGCGTAAGCGTTGACCCCAGCCAATATCCGCCGAATTGCCCTCCGGCCAAACATCAATCGCGCCGTTGCGCCGACAAAGCGCGGCAACCAGTTTGGCCGGAGGGCAATTCGGCGGATTGGTCGCGGGCCGAGATTGGTTACACTACGGTCACCAGCCGTTGCAGTCTGTCGGGGTTGCGGATTGGTCGCGGGCCGAGATTGGTTAC
>JBIOVA010000067.1:0-7013 GCA_044867485.1 Lacipirellulaceae bacterium
GGGCCTGCAAGATTCCTTGCTCTCGCGGCTGCGCGGCGGGCAAGGCCTCGGCGGACTGGGCGAGATCACCATCATCGATCGCAACGGCGCCGTTGACGCGGTCGACTTGTCTGGCGCCGAGACGCTGGCCGAGGTCGTCGAGTTGATCAACGATTCGAGCGCCCAAGTGGCCGCCTCGATCAACGCCTCGCGCAACGGCATCGTAGTCGCCGACGCTTCAGGCGGCGCTGGTGATTTGACCATCGCCAACGCAGACGCCACTGGATCGGCCGAAGCCCTCGGCATCGCCGTCGACGACGCCGTGGAATCGGTGAACTCCGGCGCCCTGGGCCGGCAGTCGCTTAGCCGGGCGACCCTGCTCTCGTCGCTCAACGGCGGTAAGGGCATCACGCTCGGCGACGTTCGTTTCACCGACAGCGCAGGCCTGGGAGCCACGGCCGACCTCGATGCCGCGGGAGCGCAACCCAAAACCATCGGCGACGTGATCGACGCCATCAATGCCCTGGCGAACGGCGTCGAGGCGCGCATCAACGACGCCGGCGACGGCATCCTGATTATCGATACGGCGGGCGGCGCGGGCGTGCTGGGCGTCGCCGACCGCTCCGGCACAGTCGCCAAGTCGCTCAACCTGACGCGGGCGAGCGAAACCGTCGACCTTGACGGCGAGCCGACGCAGGTGATCGACGGCACAACGTCTTATTCGATTGACCTGGAGAACCTCGAGACCGACGCAGACGCGATTCCACTTTCCTCGCTGAATGGCGGCGCGGGCGTCGCCAGGGGCGACTTTACCGTCACCGACTCCGAGGGGAATCTGCTGGGGATCGACTTCAACGGCGCGGACGCCGGCGTCGCGACAATTGGCCAGCTCATCGACTTGATCAATGACAAGGCCGAGGCCGGCAACGTCGGCGTCACGGCGCGCATCAACGACGCCGGCACGGGCATCCTGCTCGAAGACACCGCGGGCGGCGACGACGCGCTCACGGTCACCGACGTGAACTCCACGACCGCGGCCGATCTCAAGCTCAACGCGAACGTGACGACAGTCAACGGCCGTCAGTCCATCGACGGCGCCGGCGCCTTTACCACGGGTTCCGCCGCCGCCACTGGACTTCAGGCCCTTGCCGACCGCATCAACGCGCAAGATGCCGGCGTCACGGCGAGTGCGATTTTTGACGGCCTGGGCTATCGCCTGTCACTCACGGTCGACGCCACTGGCAGCGGCAGTCAACTGCTCGTCGACGCGGCAGACGCGGGCTTTTTGTTCGAAGAGACCAGCCGGGGCGAGGACGCTTTGCTCCTGTACGGCAACTTCACCAACCCTGGCGCGGGGGTCTTGTTGAGCTCGTCGGACGGCAAGTTCGCCGGCGCCATCGGCGGCGTCGACGTCACCGTCAAAGAAGCCAGCGAAACGCCGGTCACGATCACCGTCAGCCAGACGAGCACTGAGTTCGTCGAAGGAATCGAGGACCTCGTCGAGTCGTACAACGCATTGCGAGCCGATCTGGCCGAGCTCACAGACTTTGACTCCGAAGCCCTCACCACAGGACTGCTTTTCGGGTCGAACGAAGCCCTGCAAATCGATACGCGTCTGTCGTTGGCCCTCACTTCGCGGTACTTCGGCGACAGCAGCTTCCGATCGCTCGAACAACTAGGCCTGAGCATCAACGACGACGGCACGATCGCGCTCGATAGCGCCAAGTTACAAGCGGCGTTCGAAGACGACCCGGCCGGCGTCGAAGAGTTTCTCACAGACGCCAACAACGGCGTCGCCGTAAAAATCAGCGCCGTGATCGATCGACTGGCAGGCGAAGACGGGTCGCTCCTGGCCGCGCGCAGCGATTCGCTCCAAGACTCGATCGCCGCCAACGACGATCGGCTCGCCAAATTTGAGCTCCAGCTCGAGCGCCAAGAAGAACGATTGTTCCTGCAATTCACGCAACTCGAAACTTTGATTGCACGCATGCAATCGAGCCTTTCGGCGATCCAAAATCTACAGGCCATCCCGCCGCTGACCAGTGCAAGAAGCTCGTAAGTCCCGGTCGAGGCCGCTCGCCGTCATTTCCACCCAACTCCCTTGATTCCCCCATGAACGATCAGTACCTCGCGGGCCGGGTGACGACGGCCTCGCAGCCGGAACTTCAGCTGATGCTCCTTGAGAGCGCCCTGCGATTCGGCCGCAAGGCGCGCGAGCTGTGGGAGGCGCCCGCCCAACGGGTCGAGGCCAACCACCTGCTGGAACGCACGATCGACATTCTCGAAGAGCTGGTGCGCAGCGTCTCCGGCGGCAAGACGGAGCCGTCCAAGCGGCTCGAGGAAGAATACGCCTTCCTGTTCCGCCATTTGACGGGTGCACTCGTTAACCAAGATCTTGCGATCCTCGACAAGTCCCTCGAACTTCTGGCCTTCCAGCGCGAAACCTGGCGGCAGGCGTGCGAGAAGCTCCGGCCCAAGGCGGCGCCGACGCCGGCGCCCAACCTCGCCTTCGGCGATCAGCCGGTCTCCGGATTCTCCTTTCAAGCCTGAACCGCCCCCGTCCACCCGCGCGTGTGAACGGCAGCTCTCCCCTGCGGTTCTCCTCTAGGGCGGCTGGTTGACGGCTCGCGCACAAGCCGCCTATCATCGCGGCTGACTTGTGCTTCATGCCTCGCGCTGCCGGAGTGCCGTGTGATTGCCGCCGAAACCAAGCAACTCATTCGCGTCGGACACAGCCCCGACCCTGACGACGCGTTCATGTTCCACGCGCTGGCGAACGACTGCCTCGACACGGGGCGGTACGAGTTCACGCACGAACTGGTCGACATCGAGACGCTCAACCGCCGGGCGTTCAGCGGCGAGCTGGAACTGACCGCGCTCAGCATCCACGCGTACGCCTATTTGCACGACAAGTATCTGCTCTGCTCCTGCGGCGCCAGCATGGGCGACGGCTACGGTCCGATGGTTGTGGCTCGCGAGTCGGCGTCGCTCCGTGACCTCCGCAAGATGACGATCGCCGTGCCGGGGACGCTTACGAGTGCGTTCCTTGCACTGCGACTGTGCATGGGCCAGGAGTTCAAGCACGTCGTCGTGCCGTTCGACGAGATCATCGCGACGGTGCAGCGCGGCGAGTACAACGGCCAGCCGATCGACGCCGGTTTGATTATCCACGAGGGGCAACTGACCTACGCCGACAGCCAGTTGACGCTCATCGTGGACCTTGGCGTGTGGTGGATGGAACTCACGGGACTGCCACTGCCGCTGGGCGCCAACGGCATCCGCCGCGACCTGGGCGACGCGGCCATCCGCGACGTCCAGAGGTTGCTCCACGCCAGCATCAAGTTTGGCCTCGACCATCGTCAGGCGGCGCTGGAGCACGCTCTGCAGTATGGCCGCGACCTCGACCGCAGCCAGGCCGACAAGTTTGTGGGCATGTACGTCAACGACTGGACGCTCGATTTCGGCCCCCGCGGTCGCGAGGCGGTCGCCCGGTTCCTGGCCATGGGCCATGAGGCTGGCGTGCTGACTAAGCTCGTGAAGCCGGAATTCGTCGATCTTTGATCGGGCGAATCAGGGCGCCATGGCTCGTCGACGCCGGCGCATGATTTGCAGCAGCGGTCGATCCGTGCGGAACGCGCCGCGCCGGAGAAACCACTCATGGCCGTGCTCGCCTTTCAGGCCAACCGCCGTCCCACGCTGGGCGTCGAAGTCGAACTTGGATTGGTCGACGCCGACAGCATGGCGCTGTCGAACTCCTTCGCCCGGATCCTGGAACACTTGCCGGACCAAGGCCGCGACCGCTTCAAGCCGGAGCTGCTGCAATCCGTCCTGGAGATCAACACCGACGTCTGCGAGAGCGTCAAGGACGCCGAACGCGACCTTCGCGGCCGCATCGGCGTCGTCGAAGCCGCGGCGGACAAGCTGGGGTTAGCGTTGTGGTGGGGCGGTCTGCATCCCTTCGCGTTGTGCCACGACCAACGTGTGACGCCGGAAGATCGCTACATCAAACTGGTCGACCTGCTGCAAGAGTTGGCCCGCCGACTTGTCACATTTGGCCTGCACGTTCATGTGGGCGTCGACTCGGGCGATAAGGCCGTCATGATCTGCGACCGTATCCTGCGGCACCTCCCAACGCTGTTGGCCCTCAGTTGCAGCAGCCCGTTCTGGGAAGGCCGGCCTACGGGCCTGAAGTCTTATCGCTCGAAGGTGATGGAATGTCTGCCCACTGCGGGCCTGCCGCCGCTCATGCGCAACTGGAGCGAGTACGTGTGGTTGGTCAATCACATGGAGCAAACGGGTTTCATCCACTCGATTCGCGAAATCTGGTGGGATGTCCGCCCGCACCACAACTTCGGCACAGTCGAAGTCCGCGTCTGCGACATGCCAGGTTGCCTCGATGACGTGTTGGCCCTCGCCGCCCTGACGCAATGTCTCGTGAAGGCGCTTTCCGACGAAATCGACAACGGCGCTTATCAACACGACGCGCACCCCATGCTGGTCGCTCAAAACAAATGGCGCGCCGCCCGGTTCGGCACGGCGGCGCTGCTCGTCGACCCGCATACCTTTCAGTCGCAGCCCGTGCCCGAAGTGATCGACGGCCTGCTGAAGCGGCTCGGCCCCACGGCAGAAGATCTTGGCTGCGCCGCTTGGCTCGAACGCTGCCGGGCGTTGGCGGCGGCGCCCAATTGGGCGGATCGGCAGGTCTCGATGCTCAACGAGCTTGGCGACGCCCAGGAGTTGGTCCGCCGACTTATCGCCCTGGCGCGCTTGACGCCGCCGACCCCGCCGGGCAACGCCTAGCGGAGCCTGCGGGCGAGTTCGACGATAAGTGCGGCGAACATCGTCGCCGTCAACGCGGGCGACGAGTCAGCAACAGTCGTAGCCCGACGACGCCGAGCAACCAGCCGGCCGGTTCAGGAACTTGCCCCGAAGCAATTGCCTCCAAGTCGTCGAACGAAAGCTCCAACCGGTACGACTGTTCCTCGTCGAGCTTTGCCAGATCCGCTTCCGTTCCGGGCAACAGGAAATCAAACGGCAGCCCTACCGACTTCTCTGGCCCCTCCACGAAGATCTCGCCCGAAAAGTGGCCGGTCTCGCCGGTGGTCAGCCGGGCGAACAGAAAATCCTCCAGCGCGCCGGTGTCGTCATGGTCGAACCACGCAATCTGGTCGCCGCGCTTGCCGTAAAATCCCCCGCCCATGCCAAGCGTTTCGCCAGGCGTCGTAATATACGAGTCGGCCGACGCCGACGGCCACAGCCGCAAAACTCGCTCATTCGGCGGCTTGCGGCTGCTGCCGTGCGGATTCTGATAGAGCGGCGCGTCGATGTCGACGTGGTCGATGCTGATCAAATCCGTGCTCGTGGTCACAAAAAACTCGTGCACGTATCCGGCGGGCGCCCCGAAGGCGATCTCCTTGTTGCTGACTGGCCGGCTGCGCCGCGTCAGCTCAATTGAGACCGATCCGGTGGCCGTGGGATGGGGCGGGTTCACGGATGGATCAAACTTCGTCGGAATCACGGGCGCCGGCGAGGCGATGATCGGCTCGGAAGCCGATAACGACAATTTTTCATTGAACGAGCCAAGCAGACTCTCGCCGGGGCCTGGCAGGTTCATCGTAAACGGCAAGTCGACAACGCTCGTGGAGCCGCGCACGGAAAACCGGCCGGCGAAGGAACCGGTCTGACTGGTGGTCAGTCGGCCGAACAGGAAATTCGTCTGGGGACCGTCATTCACCAGGTCGCCCCAAATCCTGTCAGGTCCAGGCCCATTGAATCCGCCGCCCAAGACGAGCGTGTCGCTCGGCAGCCTCAAAAACGAATTCGCCGCCAATGCCGGGAACAAGGCGACGAGCTCCGGGTGAGGCGCCGAGTGGTCGTTGCCGTAGGGGTGTTGGTAGACCGAGACGTTGACGTTGGCCAGCACGCTGAGGAGGTCGGCGTCCGAGGTCACAAGGAAATCGTGCACCAGAGCGTCGGACGGCGCGCCCCCTGCGACCTCGGCGCTCGTGACGGTGCGGCTGTTGCGCGTCAGCGTGATCTCGGCCGCAGTCGCCGGCCGCGCCAGCGCGGCGAGGGCGATAGCGGCGAGAAAGAGCGGCACAAGCACTCCCTCTCCCTTGGGGAGCGGGCCGGGGTGAGGGAGAGCCGCCGGACGCGTTTTCCCCGCGCCACGGCGTTGTCGTCTCGCCCGCACCAGCGGCAGTCCCAACGCGAACAGCGCACAGGCGTTGGGCTCCGGCACACTCTCGGCGGCAGGCACAGCGGGCAAGCCTGCGCCGAGATTGCGCTGCCAGGCCAGAAAGTCCGCACCGTCGCTGTCGCCGTCCCCGTCGGCGTCGCTGTCAGCGTTTAATGCGTAATCAAACCGCCACTCGTTAAGGTCAGCGCCGTCCACGTCGCCGTCTGTGTCGAAGTCGCCGGGAACAACCGGATTGCCGAACCACCATGCCAACCCGAAATCAGGCTCGCCGTCGAATCCGGCATGGTAAACGACGATTTCGTAGTCGCCTGGTGGAATTTCCTTGTAGATATGCTCGACGTTGTCTTCCGAGGAGATGGACATGGCTTCAGCGTCAGCGTATGGGTCCGTCCATCCTACGGGCAAGATAAAGAGGTCGAGGTTCGCAACGGGGTCGCCGGCAAAAATATTCGACGGCTCGAAAGTGTCGTTGAGGCCGCCAAACTTCGTTACGCCGCGATCCCACGCCAGCGTCGCCGTCACAAAACCGCCGGCAAATTCCTCTGCAAGCGGGTAGATGTGAAACACCCCCGGCTCCGTCTCGCCATAGTCCCATCCGATCGGCGGAACCTGCTCGCCGTTGTTGTATTCCCCGCTCTTGAACTGATCGAGGGCTCGGCCCGCATCAAGAAGCCCCGCGCCCATTTGCTGGTCTAGCGAGACTTGATCATTGTGAAACGCTATCGAGTCATCCCAATCGGTGCCGCCCTCGTCCGCAACGTTCTTGTCCGCAGAGTTCAAGAGAACGGCCTTCATGACTTCATGTCTCCGCGGATTGTCGAGGTCCCAGCGTGGT
>JBIOVA010000068.1:0-26617 GCA_044867485.1 Lacipirellulaceae bacterium
CGGAAATTCCGCACAGACAATCGACCAGCGTGCAACGGCCTTGGGCCATGGGTCCAACGCCGACTTGAGTGGCACTGCGTTGGGGTATAACGCCGTGGCCGGAGGCGAAGGCGTAGCGGCCGGCAGCGACACCAACACCGGCTTTGCCGGCGTGGCGGTGGGCGATGCTGCGAACGCCGGCTTTTTCGGCATCGCCATTGGCGCAGGAGCGGAGGCGACCCAGTCTGGATCGATCGTGCTTGGCGCACTCGCCCAAGCCACTGGAGCCGAGTCGGTAGCGATTGGCGTCAACGCCGAAGCAAATCACCAAAACTCCATTGCCATCGGCAAAGAATCCGCGACCACTCGTGACAATCAAATCATGCTGGGCACGGCAGTCACCACGTACACGGCTCGCGGCATCGCCTCGGCAAGCAGCACGGCGTCCCAGGTCGGGCCGACTCAGATTGTGACCACGGATGCGACGGGCAACTTGGCCGCCGCGACGCCGGAATCGTTCGGCTTCATCACCGCCGACCAATTGGACCAATTCGCGACAGGTGATGACTTGGACCGCACGACCGAAGGCGTCGCCATGGCGATGGCCCTGTCGGGCGTTCCCAATATCTTGCCGGAGGGGGCCAACTACGGCTTGTCCGTCGACTGGGGCAATTTCGACGGCGAGAACGCGCTGGCGATCGGCGGCTCGGCGCGATTGATCGACAACGTGTTTTTCAACGGCGGCGGCGCCGTGGGAACCGCGGGGCGCAGCAGCGGCGGCGGTCGCGCGGGCGTCACCGTCGCCTGGTAGGTAGGCAACCATGAACGCACGGAGCACAGGTCGTTCGGCGTGGCGGGGGCGATGGCTGGTCGCGGCGTGGCTGGCGGCGTCGGCTCCGCCGCTCGTTGTCGTCGCGGAGGTCCCGGCGGTCGTCGGTTCGCGTGCACAGATCATGCTCATTCGCAACGCACTCGCGGCGCTCAACCATGCGAATATCACCGGCAACTACGCCGTCCTCCGGGACTTGGGGTCCGATGGTTTTCGCCGCCGACTCACGGCGGCAGACCTTGCCCAGGCGTTTTCCGAGCACCGGGCGAGGCGCCTCGATCTGAGCCCGGCGCTGGCCTGCGAGCCGCTGCTGACGGAACCTGTGGGGGAATTGTCGGGCGAACGGCTGCGATTGGTCGGATATTTTCCTACCGAACCAGAAGTCATCGGCTTTGCGGTCTCGTATCAGCGCACCGAGCGCGGTTGGGCCCTCGATGAACTTTCGGTGAGCATCATTCCCGCCGCCGGATCGACGTGGACAAGGCAATAAGTTGTGAATATCATCCCGGCCAACCAGAAGCTCTGTGAATCAGAGGCGGCGGGCTTGAGCTCAAGCGCCCCTCACGACGCAGCTACCCCGCGGGACCGACTTGCGCCGATGGATCTCGAAACGGCCAACCGCAAATTCCAGAAGGAGTTGAACGCCGGCGCCGGCGCGTTGATGGTGCTCGGGTTGCTTGTGCGCACGGGGCGGCCGATGTACGGCTACGAGATTGGAAAGCACCTGCAGGAACTTGCCGAGGACGAGCTGCCGATGCATCACGGCGCCTTGTACCCAACGCTGCGTTCTCTGGAACGCGGCGCCCTGCTAGCGAGCACCGTGAGCGCCGCATCCAGCGGTCCGCTGCGGCGTTACTATCACGTCACGCCGTTGGGCAAGCAGGCTTTGGCCGGCTGGCTCGCAGCGTGGGCGCGTACGAAGAAATTCATCGACGCCATTGTGGAACCCGAGGGTGGTCGTCATGGCCCCGCAGAAACATCCGGCGGTGACAAAGTATCTGGCGGCGCTAAAAGCCGCGCTCGACGAGCGGCCGGGAGCGGCCGCCGCAGAAGCGCTGGCTGACGCCGGCGAGTTCCTGGAGAGCGAGTGGGCGTCGCTGCGCCGCCAGGCGCATTTTTTCTCGAACGACGCGCTTTATCAGCACTTCGTTCGCAAGCTAGGCGCGCCCCGCGCGATGGCTGTCGAGTACGGCGGCGACGCGACGCTGACGGCCGACTCCAGCGCGTACGCCCCGCATGAAACGCCGGTTCGACGGCGCTCCACGCAGGCGCGGCGCTACGCGCTGCTTGCCGTTCCTTTCGTGGTCGCGACTGCTGCTGTGTTTCTCTTGCGTGGCGAAGCCACGAGCGCTGCCGCCCCGAAGTTCACGACCGTGGGTTCTGTGGCGGGCGCATCGCCGTTTCCGTTTCCTAACGTGCACTGGGCCGATCGCGTGGTTTCGTTTGTTCGCGGCAAACCCGGCTCGGAGGGCAAAGCCTACCCCGATGGCGTGCTTAACGCGCCCGACTGTTTCAATCACGAGGCCCAGCCGGAGCGCGTGGCGTGCCTGGGTTCAGGGGGCGAAATCGTGATTGAGTTCGTCGATCGTCGATTGATCGACGCGCCCGGGAACGACCTGTTGGTGATCGAGTTAGGCTACATGGAACCAGTGTTCGTGGCCGTGAGCGAGGACGGCCAGAGATGGCTCGAGGTCGGGACGACCGGGGGCTCCTTGGGCAAGGTGGACCTCGCTGCGTTTGACGCCGCAGGTCGCGAGTTCCGGTTCGTCCGCGTCCGCGACGCGCGCTGCAGTAAGGTACACGCGACGGGACGTGCTGGGGCCGACGTGGACGCCATCGGCGCCATTCATACGGTTCGCGCCAAGTAGCCCCTGCTTAGCCGGCGGGTTGACCCGCACCCAAAAAATATCGATGCCATTGTAAAACCGAACGGTGGTCGCCATGTCTCCCGAGGCACATCCGGCAGTCGCAAAGTATCTGGCGGCGCTCAAGGCCGAGCTCGAGGCGCGGCCGGGAACAGCCGCCGAGGAAGCGTTCGCTGACGCCCGCGAGTTTCTGGACAGCGAGTGGAGGTCGCTCCGCCGCCAGGCGCATTTTTTCTCGGACCACGCGCTGTACCAGCATTTTGTCCGCAAGCTGGGCGAGCCGTGCGCACTTGCGGCGGAATATACGCCAAGCGACGCGCCCCGCTTCGTCGCCGACGTCGCGGCGGCCGAACCCGCTGACAACGCGCCGACAGCCACGCCCGCCCGGCGCCGGCGACGCACGCTGTCGTATGCCCTGTTCGTCGCGCCGCTGGTCATTGCGGTTTCCGCAGCGGCGCTGCTACGCCATGGCGCGACCAGCGGCGGGCTGGCCTCGGCCAGCGCGGCCGCGCCGGCGTCGCTCGACGGTTTGCATTGGGCCGAGCGCATCGCATCGTTTGTCGTCGGCGACCCGGCCGGCGTTCGAGCCGCGCATCCCGAGGCGGCGCTCGGCCCGCCCGACTGCCACGACACGGTGCGCGAGAGTGATCGATACGTCACGCTTGGGGCCAGCGGCGAGCTGGTCGTCGAGTTCGTCGAGCGCTATTTGATTGATGGCCCGGGCGTCGACCTGCTCGTCTATGAACTCGGGATCGCTGAGCCGTACTTCGTCGCCGTGAGCGAGGACGGCGTCGACTGGGTCGACATCGGCGCTGTGGCCGGCTCCGCGGGCATGTTGGATTTGGCCGTCGCCGGCGCTCCGGATCGGGCGTATCGCTTCGTTCGCGTCCGCGACGCCCTCAGCGGCAGCGACTCCTATGGCGGCGTTTCGCCCGGCGCCGACGTCGACGCCATCGGCGCAATTCACTCGATCCCGGCCCGTTAGGGGTCGGCGCGCGCGTCAAATCAGTTCGACGCGTCGCACGCCCGGTTCTCCGTCCGGGTAGATCGCCTCGTAGCGGAACTTGTTCCGCAGCGTCGGCGCGGACCAGATGGTCGAGAAGTCGGATTCGTAGTTGAACAGCAACTGCTTGTCGTCGCCGCCGAACTTGAGAATCCGCGCAATGGCCTCGCGATTAGGATGCTTATGGCGGCTCCCGTTGGTCGAAATCAGGTACCGCTGGCAGTCGAGTTGTTGAAGCACTTCGCCCGATACGGTGCCCTTGCTGCCGTGATGCGAGATCTTGAAGACGTCGAACTTTCGTCGCGTGTCGTCGTTACCGACGTACGCGTCCAGCGCCGGTCCAAGGACCTGCATGTGCCCGTCGCCAGTCAGCAGCGCACGCTTGCCTGCGAACTCGGCCACGATCATGATGCTCGTGCCGTTGGCCTCGGACCTGTCGGGGTCGAACTCCGAGGCGGCGAGGTCTTCGACCTCTTCAACGGTCGGCGGCCCGAGGGCGGGTTCCGCCACGGGGAGCGCCGGGGCCGCCTCGACGGGGCCGCCCGGAATCAGGCCGGCCGCTCTCACCTCGCGCTCCCACACCGGCCGCATTTTTTCGAGTTTTTCCCAGGTTGGCGACAACAGCGTGATCGTCATGCCACCGGGTAGTTGGATCGACGGCAACGGTCCGGCGTCGGGCACGACGACGGCCCCGCCGCCGAACGCACGGTTCCACGGAAGCTGCTTGTCCTGCAGAGCGGTCGTCAGCGTCTCGCCCTGCACGCCGCCGAGCGGCCCGAAGCCCGGCCCGCCGCCCGGTGCCGGCCGCGTCAAATGCTGAAAGCCGTTGAACCAGAAGTCCTGGAACGTCAACAGCGAGTTGTCGTCCTCGACGATGCGCAACAGTCCCTCGATGTGGTCGGCGTCGACGTGCGTCGAGATCACGAGCTCGAACTCGCGCTGCTCCTCCGCGTTCCGCAAACGCTCCTGACACGCGTCGAAGCCAACTCGTCCGCGGCCGCCGTCGATCAAGATGCGATGGCGACTATGGTCGTCGCCGTACTCGATCCACAGACAGTCCCCCTCGTGGGCCGGCAGCATGTCGATGTTGAAGATGTTGGCCACCGTTGGTCCTCTTTTGGGACGGCGCCCGGCGGCTACGGCGGTGGAACGCCGCAGCGCGATTTGCAGCCTCATGAGAATGAGAAAGTTTCCCCTGGTTGATTGCATTTCGCAAGTGCTGAGAAAAAGCATACTTACGTCGTGCTTCGGCATGGGACACGGCCCGAGACAACGCACGTTAGCCCCGTTCCCAGCGGCGTTCATTTTCTTGCCGAACTCCGTCGTGGCAGCCATACTGGGACGCAGCCTTGCTTGCTCATTTCGCCGTCGACATTCTGAGGTCGAAATCCGCGCACCTCGTGGCTGCGTTAGGGCGTCCTATTGCCCTGCACTCCCGTAGTGAGCGTGCGCGCCGACGGCTCCACCTTGAGGTTCTCCATGTCGCTCCGTCGTTTCCGCCTCGCGCCGCTGTTCGTCGCTCTCGCCGCCATCGCGCCCGCCGCCCACGCCCAAGTCGTCAATAGCGAGTGGAACGTCGGCAACGGCGACTGGAACGTGCCGACCAATTGGTTCCCCAACGACGCGCCCGATAACGGCGGCGGGTTCACGTACGACGTCGAGATCGGCAACCGGCCGGTCGCGGCAGGCGCTCAGGTGACGTTCATCCCCGAGGACGGCACGGGTGACACGATCAACACGCTGATCGTCTCCGCCGCCGCCGATCTATTCACCAATGGCAGTCAGCTCAATGTGAATGGTCTGACGACGATCACCGGCGTCGGCTCGACGATTCGCGTCGACCCGCGCATCGTCCCGACCGACGCCTCGGTTCAATTGACCGATCTCGACCTGACGGCCGGCGGCGCGCTGGTGATGAGCGGCGGCGTCGCCAGCGTGTTCGCCGACATGGACGTTGCGAGCACAAGCGTGCTCTCGGGCCACGGGACGCTGAACGTCGGCGACCTCGACGCGACGGTCGAGCAGGCTTTTCAGAACTCCGGCCTGATCCAGGTTTCCGGCACCGTGTCGACCCCAGGCGTGCTCACGATATCCGCCAGCGGCGTCGATACGATCGACCTCGATGGCGACAACGACCAGGGCATCGTCGACGTGTCGAACGCCGTGGCCGACGTGGAACTCGACACGCTGACGCTGATCATCGACGGGCCGCTGTCCGACGGCTTCGGCTCGGTCGCCGCCGGGGCCACGCTGCAGATCGGGCAGCGCGACACGGTCACCTTCAACGACAACTTCGAGATCGACGCCGGCGCGACGATCACGATGGACGGCGGCAACAACGTGGCCACGCTCAACGGCCCGGGGGCGATCACCGACATTGCCGACGCCGACTTCACCGTAGCAGGCGACGCGGTGATCGCCAACGACATGACTTTCAGCGGGACGGCCAACACAATCACGGTCAACGCCAATTCGTCCCTGACGCTGGGCGGCGCCGTGACGATCCCCGACGCTTCGGCACTGAGCTTCGCCTCGAGCACGGCGGAGCTCATCGTGAGCGGCAGTCTGGTCGTGAACGAAGCGGCCGGAAACTTTAATTGGGACGGCCCGGGAACGGCGACGACGACCGTCGAAGGCACAGGCTCGCTTTCGCTGATCGTGAACTTCGTCGACTCGGCCGACAACACGTACGGCGGCACGCTCAACCTGAACGACGGCGGTGACCTGACGGTGAACAACGCGATCAATTCGTGGCAAGCCGCCGGGACCGTCAACAAGAACGGCGCGGGGACGTCCAGCATCAACGGCGACGAATTTGCCGTCACCGGCGACCTGAACGTCAACGCCGGCACGCTCGACGTCAACGCCGACGCGATTTTTGGCAGCACGTCCGACGTCGTCATCGCAGCGGGCTCGACGGCCTTGATGGCGACGACGCAAATCTTCAACGGCGCCGACGTCACGGTGAACGGCACGCTGAGCCTGGGCGTAGCGAGCATTCTGGAAGCCCCGGCGTCGCTGACGGGCACGGGACTGTTCCGCTTCAACTCGTCGTCGACGGTGACGGCCAACGCCGTCGTCAACACGACGTCGTTCGATTGGGACGGCACGGGCGCCGGCACGACGCACACGATCAACAACGGCGTCGTGTTCACGGTCAACTCGACGATTTGGGACGCCGACGACGCGTCGCCGGGCGTCGATGACAACATCAATCTCGGCGGGAACGGCGCCCAGATCATCGTCAACAACGTCGCCAGTTGGACGATGGCCCGCACGCTCAACGCGAACACGGCGATGGCCGGGACGGCGACGATCGGCGGCACATCGCCCTTCATTCTCGAGGGCGCCTTGGCCGTGCTGAACGTCGACGGCAATTTGGACATCACCTCGGTCGTGACGTTTGGCGCCAGCTCGACCACGAGCATCGACGCCGGCATGGAGCTCGACTTGGGAACCAGCGCCGGCTACGAGGGCGGAACGATCGGCGGCCTCGGCACGTTCTTGCCCGCTTCGGCGAACTTCGTGACAGCCAACTCCACGATCAACGCCACGACCATCGACTTCGACGCGGGCGGCTGGGTGATCCAGAATAACGCCCTGCTGACCGTCAACGTCACCGACTACGAAACGGGCATCGTCACGAACACGTTTGACGCGACGATCAGCCTCAACGACGGCGACATCAGCGTGACCACCGGCGACGCCGAGTTCGTGATGGACGGCGTTCTGAACATGAATTCGACGATCGATGGCCAGGTTGTCACCTGGAGCGGCGAGCCGCTCGACATTGGCAACGACGCCGGCGTGCTCGACGCCGATCTCAACGTCACGGGGACGCAACAATCGCAAATCGGCGCCCCCGTCGACTTCAACTCCGACGCCGACGTCGACGTGGCGGCCGGCGCCACCTTGGCCTTTCTGAGCACCGTCAATTTCGATACGGTCAACGCCGCGAACAATGCTCAGTTCACCGGCGCCGGGACGATCGCCTTTAGCGCCGGCGTCAACGTGAACGAGGCCGTGACGCTCAACATGGTCGGCGGCACGGTGGACCTCGACGGTTTGGATAACTTCGGCGATTTCGTCAACATCGACGCCCCTCTCGCGATCAACGCGGCGACGATGGCCAGCTTCGGCCGCACCAACGGCGGCGGCGTAGCGAACACGCTCGACGTGAACAACTCCGTGGGAACTGGTGCGCTGACGGTGAACCTCGACAATGCGGCGGATGAATGGACGCTCAACGCCGAGGGCGTCATCAACCTTGTGAACGACAACGCGGCGGCGGTGCTCCTGGCCGGCAGCGACGTCAATCTCAACGGCACGGTTAACGTGACGGGTGACGTGCAGACGAACGCCCGCGTCGACATTGGCGGCACGGTCAATCTCAATACGGCCGCCGAGCCGCTCCGCCTCAACGGCGGCAGCAATCTGACAGACTTCAACACAATCGCAGGGGGCACAGTTAACGGCCCGGGCGTCCTCAACGCGCCCAGCGCCCGCGCCCTGCACGGCCACGGCACAATCAACGCCAACGTCGACTTCGACGGCTCGTCCAATCTGCTGGCCGATGACGGCACGTTGACGCTCAACGGCGCGATCCTCGACGTCAACTTGATCGGCACGAACGACGACGACGCGATCCTGCAGGTCACGAACGCGTGGAACACCAACGTGGCGCAGGCCCTGACCATCCGCGGCGGCGAGGTGCGGGGCGGCACGATCACCAATGACGCCGCCGGCGGCATCCTTGGCGATGGGCTGCTCTCGGCCCGCGTAATTAACAACACGATGCTCGCCGCGGGCAACGACCTGCATTTGATCGTCGAGACCGCCGGCGATGACAACGACTGGGACGGCACAACCAACACGGGCATGCTGGTCGCCAATTTCAATCGCACGCTCGAGATCCGCGACACGGGCGCGGCGTTTGGCTTCGGCGGCACCGTGAGCGCGACCGACGGCGGGCGGGTGTATGCCAGCGGCTTTGGCCTGGATTTCAACCCCGGTTCGACGTTGAGCCTGACCGCCGCGACCTTTCAAGCGGATGAATCGACCGATCTGGGCGGCACGGTGACGATCGGCGCCGGCCTGCAATCGACGATTCAGGTCCAGAACAATCGCTTTCTCAGCTTCGAGACCGGCAGCGCGACCACGCTCAACGGCAACCTGCAGCTTGTCAACAACAACATCATCATCGAAGCCGGCGCCACATTCAGCGGCGGCGGCGCACTCGTCGTCCCCGACGGCAGTCACCTGGTCGCCGACAACCTGGCCAACGTCGGCGTGCTGGTCGACATGCAAGGCGCCTTCCGCCCGGGCAACTCCGAAGGGATCGGCCGGATCGACTTGTTCGACTATCAGCAGGCCGACACGAGCGAATTGTTCGTCGAGATCGCCGGCACGGCCCTCAACGCGTTCGACCGGCTTGTGTTGAGCGGCGACGCGGTGCTCGACGGCTATCTCAACATCGACATCGACGGCGGCTTCATTCCTGCATTGGGCAACACGTTCAACATCATTTCGGCCAATACCGTGACGGGTCAGTTCAATAACATCGACGTGTCGGGCATGCCGGACGGGCTGACGTTTCACGTGAACTACCTGGCCAACGCAGTGCAGCTCCAGGTGGTCAACACGCCGTTGTTCTCCGCGGACTTCGACGAGGACGGCGACGTCGACGCCACGGACCTGACGATTTGGAAGGGCGCGTACGACCTCAACCAGCTTGGCGACGCCGACGGCGACAACGACTCGGATGGCGCCGATTTCCTCGTCTGGCAGCAACAGCTCGGCAGCCACCCGGCCGTCGCGGCGCAAACCGCCGTGCCCGAGCCTGGGACTGCGCTGCTAAGTGGCCTGGTCGCGTTTTTCGCGGCGATGTTGCGCCGACAATGTGCGAGGGGCGGCCGAATCGCAAGGCTGGCCCTTGGCCGCTGGAGCTGAAAGCGCCGGCCAAGGGCTCTTCGTCGCCTCGTCGATTCGCTGTTGGTGGTCGGGAAGCTCTTCGAGCGGCAGGTTCATCAACATGGGCGCGATATGGCGATAGCGGTCGGCTAAGTCGGCGCGATTCTTCGCGCCGCACCGCTTGTAGAGCCGCTTCACGTGCTCCTGGACGGTGTGGGCGCTCACGCCCAAAAGTTCGGCCGTTTCCCGGACCGTGTGGCCGGCCAAGAGCGAGGCCAACACCTGCAGCATCCGTCGCGGCAGGCTGGTCAGCGCTGAATCTTCAATGCCGGACAGCTCGTGCGGTTGAAGGCGCTGTAGCTCCATGAGGATCGCCCTGAGGAAGTGGGCGTCGCGGCGCGAAAACGGGTCCATGTCGGCCGGGCGATGCAGGACAACGGCTTGAGCCACTCCCCCAGGCGCTTGCATGACCGAGCACAAAAAATCGTCGAGCTCAATCGCGCTGGCAAATTGCTGGTAAAACGCGCTTTCGTACCAACGCTCGTCGGTCACGAAGTCGCGCCGCCGAGCCACTCGCAAGCGAAAAGGACTGCGGAAGACGTCGAACATCGGATTATCCACCTCCGGCCGGCCGCGGCGCACGTACTGCCAAAAGATTTCGCGGTTCTCCTCGTGCCCCCAATCGTCGACGATCCACAGCGGGCGGATCCAGCCTTGCGGCGCGTTCGGCTCGCCGACGAACTGGTTGTCGGAGAAGCTGGACAGCTCGCAGGGCAGCAGTTTACGGAGCTCAACAACCAGGTGCTGGCGCCACGCAGCGCCGTCGTGCCCCAGGGCCCGGCATTCGCCCACGAGCAGATACAGATCGCGGGCGTCGCGGAGCCGGAGTCGGGTTGATTGGCTGTTGTGCGCCATCATCGAACTCTACGCGGCGGGCCGGCGCTACGGCGGTGTCCCCAGAACTGGGTAATTGCTCAGTCGACCGTGGACATTACACTACGGTCGTCGTTGCCGCCAACTATTTCTCGCGGCGCTGCCAATTCACTGCCGCCGATTCGGGCGAGATGGCGTTGGTCGCGACTTCTGCAGGGATGCCGCCGCATCATGCGGCGCTCGATCAGGAGCATCGGCTTCTGAAGCCGCCCCCTCTGGGGAGAAAGCGAGAGCCGCCCAACAACGCTGACGGCCGGCGCCCGGCGTCGCGCCGTCGCTAACGCTCTCATAACACTAGCGGTGGAGTGCGCCATGTTCACGCTGATGCGGTTGACGGCTTGCCGGAGTCTGTGGGTCGCGGGAGCGCTGCTGATCGGGGCGACGCCCGGGCGGGCGATCAACATCACGATTTACTACGCCCAGGAGGATCCCTCGCCGTTCGAGTCCAACAACGAGACGGGGGCCACGCTCGTGGCGCTGTTTGAGGCGGCGGCGTTGTACTGGGAGAACTACCTGCCAAACATGGGCAACTACAACGTCGGCGTCTCGTGGGACGCCGATTTGAGCGACGACCCCGCAGACAACGTGCTCGGCAGCGCCGACTCGGTGTCCGTCGACATCGACTTGCTGGCCAATCCGCTGAACATGGATCCGGCGGCCGGGGACGTCCTGGACGTTCCGGCGCCGTGGTTCATCGATCCCACGCCGTTTGACCATAGCGAATTCGACTTGGCGCGGATCGAGGCTTCGAGTCTCTCGCAAGGGGAGATTAACGCCTATTTTAACGGCTCCTCGTTGCCGCCATCGCTGGAAATTGGATATCGCGGGCCGGCCAAGGGCGGCTCTGATGCCGACGGCAGGTACGATGCGCTCACCGTCGCGCTGCACGAGTTGGGCCACATTTTAGGGGTCAACGACGCATCGGGCGATTCATGGATTCCTTCGCCGTCCATGACGGGCGGACAACTCGTTGAGATCGACAACACGGAGGAGGACGACGCACACATCGCGGCGCCTACGGCCTTGATGTTTCCGTTTCCCGGTTCCGGAAGCGCCCGGACGCTGCCCTCGACGATCGACATTCTGGCGGTGGTGATCGACGAGGATTTCACGATCGCCGACGTGCCGCGAAAGGCGTTTCTCGTCGCCCAGCCCAACGCTGGCGATCCCGACTTCAGTTGGCACGTCGGACCGTTCTTCTGGGAAGGGGGTTCGCAGCCTGGGACGGACGACCAAGCGCGGATCACCAACGGAGCACGCGTTGCGCTGCAGACCGCCGACGTGCAGATTGCCTCGCTGGTCGTCGCTGGCGAGAGCCTTCTGAAGACTCAGAACCGGGCGCTGTTGGTCGATGGGCTCACGGAGATTGCGGATACGGACAGCGAGATGCTCGTCGGCGCAGGCGGCTCGCTGGAGACGACGGACCTGACCGTCGCCGGCGGGACGCTGAATCTGAATGGCGGCTCGGCCCGCGTCAATCGAAACGTCAACGTTACTTCGCCCGATGGCCAACTTGGATTGATCACGGGCTTCGGTACGCTCCTGGTGACCGAACGCCTCACGAACGACGGCCATCTTCAGACGCGCGGCGGCAATTTATCGCTGAGTACCTCGTCGCCGAATTCCGTCGAAGTGTGGGACCTCGACGGCGCAGGCGGCGGGTCGGTCGCCGCCGTGAGCGGCAACATCATCGTGCAGGGATCGCATCACGGCAGCTTTGACGGGCTCATGACCATCGAGCGCGGTCGATTGATCCAATTTGATCGCCCGTGGGCGATGGGCGAAGAGGGCAATCTCGTTCTGAACGGAGTTGTTGGCGCCCCGGCGACGTTGTACGTCGACGTGGCGGAAATGGCCGGCCAGGTCAACGCAAGCATCGGGAAACTTGACGGAAAGGAATATGTGTTCACCGACACGGCCAAGCTGGTCGTCACCCATCCGCTCTTTGTTCTCGAACTGGCGACCCTGAGCCGCTTTCGCGGCGTGGAGTTCTTTGGGCTCGGCACGGTGCGGCAACTTTCCGACATCGTCGTCGAGTCGCCCACCACCATCGAAAACGTGATCTTTGACTGGGGCAATACCACAACCGGAACGGACGTCAACGAACTCATCGTCCAACCCGGCGCCTTGTTGACGACCTTGAGCGAGTCGACGGGAACGGCGGACAACGAGTATCGCGGCACGATCCGTCTCAACAATGGGGTGATGGACGTGCAACGGCTTCCCGGATGGACTTTGCCGACTTATGTGGGCGACGCTGACGGGCCGTTGGGCGTGTTGGTGTTGCACAACAATCCGGAGTTGCCGACGCCGCCCGCGCTGCACGGCAGCGACTTGACTGTCGGCGGCGTCATTCGCTCCGAAGGCGGCTTCGGGGCGATCACCGCCGATCTGATCGTGCAATCAACGGCGGAGATCGAGGTCCAGGCGGCAGCGGCGCTCGCGCTCAACGGAAACGTGACGTACGACGGACCCGAGGTGCACGGCGGCGGCACGCTCCACCAGTCGGGAAATGCGGCCGTCGTCTCGCCCACGACAGTCTCCACGATGATTTACGACTGGGATGGCCGATCTCTCACGCCTTCGACGATGACGATTGGCACTGGCGCGTCATTGACGATCAACAGCGACCAAATCGACGTCGGTCCGCCGGCCGACGATGGCTACGGCGGCCACGTGACCGTGGAAGACTCCGCCGCGTTGGTCGTGAACACCAACGGCCCCTGGCGGCTGGACGGGACAATGACGCTCGAGGGCCAGCCGGTCACAACGCCGAACGTGATCGCCGACGGCTCCGATCTCGTCAACCACGGCACGATCGAGGGAAACGGCCGGATTCAATCGAGCCTCGAAAACCACGGCACGCTGAGACCAGGGGCGTCAGCCGGCGTGCTGCGGTTCGCGGCCGGCTTCACGCTGACCTCCGACGGCGTCGTCGACATCGAAATCGGCGGCCCGACGCCGCTCACCGAGTATGACCGGATCATCGTGAACCAGTTTGGCACGGCGAGTCTGGCGGGCGACCTGGCGGTGAGCCTGATCAACGGTTTCCTTCCTGATGCGGACGCCTCGTTCACGATCCTGACGGCCGGCCTGGTGAGCGGCATGTTCGATCACGAGCTCAAGGGGGGACTGCCGCCGGGGCTGACCTACAAAGTGGAGTACAACTCGAACTCTGTCGTGCTGTCGTTCCTGGCAGGGTATACGGCCGACTTCAACATGGACGGCGTCGTCGACGGCGACGACCTCGCCCAATGGCAAAGTTCGTTTGGCGTCGACGCCGGCGGCGACGCCGACGGCGACGGCATCACCGACGGCGCCGACTTTCTCATCCTGCAGCAACAGCTCGGCGGCAGCTTGCCGGCAGTTGCGGCGCAGGCCGGCGTGCCTGAGCCCGCGGCCTGGTCGATGTTCTGCCTGGGGACGGCATTGTTTGTCGGCGGCCATCGCGCGAGCCAGAGGGGCGGCTGACCGGGCTGCATCCAACGGAGCACTCGGCCCTCTATTCGCCGACGTTCGGCGCCCGGTGCTTCGCACTGAGTACGGAGAACGGCGTCCGCTGCTTCCAATTCTCGAACTTGCCGTTTCGGCGCTCGGGGGCTATTAAGTCGCGCGCCGCGCCACTACCATCAGCGGCACCAAGCCGCGTCATGGAGAGGCGACCATGTTCCACCATCGATCCGCGCACCGCGTCTTCGTCAACGTTCTTGTCCTGTTGACTCTGACCATTGGCGCTCGCCGCGGCGCGGCCCAGTCGCCGCCCTCGGCGGACGGCACGCTGGCGTACGTGGGCACGTACACGGGCGGCGAGAGCAAGGGCATCTATCTCTTCCGCCTGCGAACCGAGAATCTCGAAGTCTCGCAGAACCACTTTCTCGAACCGCTTGGCCTCGCCGCCGAAACTCCGAGCCCGTCGTTCCTGGCGATCGATCCGGCGCGTGATCTGTTGTTTGCCGTCAACGAGATCGACGAGCTTGACGGCCAGCCGGGCGGCGGCGTGAGTGCGTTTTCGATCGATCGCGCCACGGGCAAGCTTGCGCTCATCAACCAGCAGTCGTCGCGGGGGGCTGGCCCGTGCCACATCGTGCTCGACGGGAGCGGGCGCCACGTGGTGGTGGCCAACTACGGCGGCGGCAGCGTTGCGGTGCTTCCGGTCGACGCTGACGGGAAGCTCGGACCGGCGACCGACTTCGTCCAGCACCAGGGCAATAGCGTGAATCCCGATCGCCAGTCGGGGCCGCACGCCCACTGCGTCACGTTCGACCCGACGGGCAAATATGTGTTCGTCTGCGACCTCGGCCTCGATCAGGTTGTCGCCTACAAGTACGACGCCGAGGCTGGTAAGCTCCTGCCGAACGATCCGCCGTTTGCGGCGCTCGCGCCCGGCGCCGGGCCGCGGCACATGGCGTTTCGTCCCGACGGCAAATTCGCGTATGTGCTTAACGAGCTGGACTCGACCGTTACGGCCTTCGCTTACGACTTTGCCCGCGGGGCCTTGCGCGAAATCCAGACGCTCTCGACGCTTCCCGGCTACTTCGACGGTCCGAACTCGACGGCCGAGATCGCCGTGCATCCGTCGGGCCGGTACCTGTACGCGTCCAACCGCGGGCACGAGAGCGTCGTGATGTTCAGGATCGACTCCGGCGACGGTACGCTCACGTTCGTCGAGGACCAGGGCACGGGCGGCCGGACGCCGCGGCACTTCGCCCTCAACGCCAATGGCAGCCACATGGTGATCGCCAACCAGAACACCGATACGCTGCTGGTGTGCCGCATCGACGCGGGGAACGGCCGGCTCCAACCGTCGGGCGTGTTCACGAAGACGCCGACGCCGGTGTGCACGGTGTTTTTGCCGCCGTCTCAATAACCTTCCTGCGGCGCTATCAAGACAGACGGGTTTCACCACAGAGGTCACAGAGATCACAGAGTATGGTTGGGAACGGCTGACGTCTTGTCGATACTCCAAACGTTTGCTCTGCGCCCTCTGTGACCTCTGTGGTGAAACTGCTCTGTAGCAGACACATGAGTTATCAATCCAGACCGAGAATCTGCTGAAACTTTTCCCTTTCGCGGAGCCTCATCATGCCCCTTTCGCGTCGAGAGTCTCTGCTGGCCGGCGGCGCGCTGGCGGCGCTCGCCGCCCTGCCCCGCCGCGCTGGCGCCGAGTGGGAGCCCAGCCAGCGCTACCCCGATCCCGCGGTGCGCAGCGTCGACCCCAGCTTTGACAAGTACCGACTCGCGCTGGCCAAGGTCGAGCGGATCGCCACGGGCTGCCGCTGGTGCGAAGGCCCCGTGTGGTTCGGCGACGGCCGGTACCTGCTGTGGAGCGACATCCCCAACAACCGCCTCATGCGGTGGGACGAGCCAACCGGCGCCGTGAGCGTGTTTCGCGAGCCGGCGAACAACTCCAACGGCAACACGCGCGACCGGCAAGGTCGGCTGGTGACCTGCGAGCACGACGCTCGCCGCGTGACGCGCACCGAGTACGACGGCGAGGTGACGGTGATCGCCGACGCCTACGACGGCCATCCACTCAACTCGCCGAACGACGTTGTGTGCCGCAGCGACGGGTCGATCTGGTTCACCGACCCGCCGTTTGGGATCCTCGGCTTCTACGAGGGGCACGTCGCCACGCCGGAGCTGCCGACGAACGTGTACCGGTGGGACTCGGCGACGAAGCAGCTTTCCGTAGCGATCGGCGACGTCGATCGGCCCAACGGGCTGGCGTTCTCGCCGGACGAGTCGAAGCTGTACGTGGTACAAGCCGGCGGCGCGGCGCGGGTGATTTACGCTTACGACGTGAGCCCCGACGGCAAGCAGTTGTCCAATCGCCGCGTGCTGCTCACGGCCGAAGGGGGCGGGACGCCCGATGGTCTGCGGGTCGACGTCGACGGCAACCTGTGGTGCGGCTGGGGGATGGGGGCCGAGGGGCTCGACGGCGTCACCGTGTTCAACGCCGCGGGCAAGCTGATCGGCCGCATCGATCTGCCGGAGCGGTGCGCGAACCTGTGCTTCGGCGGGCGGCGCCGCAACCGGCTGTTCATGGTCGCGTGCACGAGCGTGTACTCGCTGTTCGTGAACACGCAGGGGGCGGTTGGGGGGGTGATAGAAATCCCCTCCCTCGGCGCGGAGGGACGCCCAAAGATGATCATCAGGTAAGTGACGGGCGCCGGCCCATTTTCCTCGGGTTTCGATCAAAGATGATCATGAGGAGCCGTGGCGCCTGGCGATCGGTTATTCGGTCGCGTTCCCCATAGATGGTCTAATGTGCAGTAAGGGGTGAAGGGCTATTTTCTCGGGATTCTCTCCATAGATGGTCTAAAGTCGCCGCGGCGAGCGGCGATGGTTGGCAGCGCGCCACTTCTGCCGCCGCGACGGTTCGATTCGCAGCGCCCCGCCAGTCCGCCGAAGATTGTGGCAAGTGGCGTCGGATTTGCCCGCCAAAACGCGCCGGCGCGTTGGCGGAGGCTCCTCCGGCCGCGGAAGGGGCGACGAGTGACGTCGCGTGCCACTGGCGTCTTGCCAGTGGGATGTGCCGAGAGAATGTGATTCGAGAAGGGCGTTGATGAGGGTTTGGGCTTCGCCCCGAAGGTGCTGCGGCGTCGAGCCTGAAGTGGCCAGGCAGGCCGCGTACCCACGGTCCCACTGGCGACACGCCAGTGGCACACGGCGGAGCCGGGGCTTTTATGGGACGGCTGCAAACACTCCGGCTAGCTGGGATCAAGGTTCCTGGAACCTTTTCAATTCCCTGCCCTGGTGCTCGGGTCAGCCGCGCAACCGCTTCGTCAGCAGCACGCCGGCGACCGACGAACCCAGCAGTGCCCACACGGCCCACGTCGACGGCTCGGGGACGGCGCCCGGGGGGAACACCTCGTCCGCGGTTCCCTGAACGCCGACGGTGAAGCCGTTCCAGAACTCGTCGGTGAGGCTGCGCCAAGTGACCGTGTCGAAGGCGCCCAGGAATCGAATAGTTCCGTGAGGCTCGCCGTTGCCGAGCAGTTGGTACTCAAAGTTGCCGCCGCCAAGATCGACCACGTTCTTGAAGGACGCTCCCGAGCCCCAATAGCCGCTATCGTTTCCATCGACTGCGCCGACGCTCAGGATTTCGAAGTCTTGGTCAAACGCGTAGCCGTTGCCGTTGAGGCTGACGTACGAGAAGACGGGATTGGCGATCGTCTCCGAGAACGTCAACGTCTGCGTGCCGGCGAATTGCAGGGCAACGATGTCCGTGCCGGTGGGAATGTTGTCGACCACCGCGCTCGTGTAGGGCGACGTGGCGGGGTTGCGACCCAGCGACCCGAAGCCCCCTTGGGCCCAGAAGTCGGTGTCGCTGCCCGCGCCGGTCTGATAGAAACCCACGCCCGCGGGATTGGAATAGGTCACGTTGATCGTGGACGTGGGGGTGGTAATCGTCCCCTGCCCGACAAATCCGGCCGACGTATTGCTCGTCTGCCAATCGGTCCAGTAGTAGATGCTCCCTTCCGACGAGGCGGGAGCGAAGCCGGCAACAAGTAGTGCGACGATGGCGAAAACTTTTGTGTTCATGCGAGACTCGATCCGTTGCAAATCCTGGGTGAGGTCAAATGGCTGCAAGTAAACTAGCCATTCGGAGATTTATGTCCGTCCCACTGTAGCCGCCCGATTTGCGGGATGCCACAAAAAAAGCGAAGAACCCGCCGCTGGTTCGCCTCCGTACCGCGCTCCGTTCACCGCGGGTGCGATAAACCCAAAGCTGGTCGACGTTTAGGAGCTTCCGCACAACCGCGGCATCCCCCGAATCTCTGGGGGCCAAATCACGGCTCAAACTTCAACTCCTCCAGAAACTCCAGCAGGCGGTCCTTCCACACCGCGGCCGTGGTGTGCGTGCCGTGGCCCACGGTCTTGTCGCTGGCAGGGAAGAGAATCGCCTGACCGTGAGGGACGCGCTGGATTTCGCGCTCCAGCACGCCGAGCTCCGGTGGGTTGATCAGGTCGTCGGCGAAGTTGATCGCCAGGAGCGGGGCCTTGATGCGCTCCAGGCCCGGGCCGGGGTCGTAGTCGCGTGACGCTTCCACCGCATAAAGCACGTCGTTGGCGTCGTGGGTTTTCGACTGGAGCGTGAGCTGCTTCTCCAGCGCGCGGTCGGCGGCGGCGAGCGACGGGCTCTCCTGCAGCCGGCGCACGGGGTTGCTGCCCATGAAGTACAACATTTCGAGGGCCGAGCGGAGGCCCTGCGGTTGGGCGCCGTACTCGCCGCCGCGCCACTCGGGGTCGTTGCGGATGGCGTCGATGATCACGCGGCGCCAGACGCGGTTGCGGCCGGAGATTTGCGTCGGCAGGCTGGCTAGCGGCACCAGAGCGTCGACGGCGTCGGGATACGTTTGTCCCCACAGCCACGTGTGCATGCCGCCCATCGACGTGCCGAGGACGAGTCGTACGCGCTTCACCCCGAGGCCGTCGGCGAGCAGGCGGCGCTGGGCTTCGATCATGTCGAGATAGCCGTAGCGCGGGAACGCTGCGTGAAGTCCATCGCTAGGCTTCGAGGAGCGGCCGTGGCCGATGTTGTCGGGGATGACGATGAACCACTCTTGCGCGTCGAGCGGCTGGCCGGGGCCGAACATCTCCGTGGCGAACTCGGGCCGCAGGAACTGGGCGCTCGAGCCGGTCGTGCCGTGGAGGATCAGCGCGGCGTTGGTGACGTTCCCCGCGTCGTCGCGCTGGGGCGTGCCGATCGTGAGGTAGTGCATGCGTAGCTCGGCAAGGGACTGGCCGCTGCGGAATGCAAAGTCGCGAATGACGAACTCGCCCTCCTCCGGCGCGGGGTAGTTCGACCGCACGGGCTTGCGCTCGTGAGCGCCGGCGAAGAATCCCTTGTGGACCGCGAGCAGGCGGGCGAGCTCGGCGACGGGGTCGGCGTGATCCTCGACGCGGAGGTCGACGTAGCGATCGTTCTCGCCGTAGCCGGCCTTGTCGCGGACGACGAGCAGCGCGGCGGACTGCTTGCCGCGCTTGTCGCCGCCCGCGGCGTCGGCGGCGGCGAGGGCTGCCGCGAGCCAGTCGGCGAGTTCGGAGTCGGGCGTTTTGCGGGCCTGCTCGTACGCGGCGGCCATGTCCTTGAGAACTTGCTCGCCGGCAAGGAGATTGCCTTGCACGGAGTAGTGGTCGCCGACGACGTGGCCCGCCCACTCCTGGCACTTTGCCCCGGAGTACGCGACGGCGCGGCCTTGGGCGTCGACAATCCCGACTTGCCGATCGTCACGCGCGGCATCCGCTTCGGTAAGGGTTTGCAACGCCTCGGCCGCGGTCTTTCCAGAAGCGAGCAGCTCGAGTCCCTCCGGCCCATAGGCCGTGTTCGCCAGCGACTGCGTGGCAATGGCGCCGATGTTGGCCTTGGCCCACGGCACGATCGACCCAACGCCCAACACCTTGCTCGCTACCGCGACGCCCAGGTCGCCGCTGGCGGGATCGAACGCGACGATTGAAAACGTGCCCAGCGGCGCGCGACGAGCGTCCGCCGGCGCGTCCTCGGCGCCAGGCGCACTTCGTCCGGAAGTGGAAATCACCAACAGGCCAGAGATCGAGAGTACGAGGACACGAAACCAGGCGGTCGACGCGTTCATAGGGGTTGACTCGGACGGGGATTGAACGGGAGGCCGCAGCGGGGCGCAGAGAATGAACAAGGAAGGACGTGGGAGAAGAAGAAGTAGAAAGGGAAGTTGCGTGGAGAGTCAATCCACGCGAGCAGATCTCAAGACAATGTCTGGATTTATCATCCCTTCCCACTCTGCGACCTCTGTGGCCTCCTGTTCAATCCTTCCGGAAGCAGGCAGGCTCATGTGCTTTTGCCCAATGTTTGGGCACGGCGCGACGCTCCTCGCCGCAGCGACGGCGCCCTGCTAGCGATGGTTCTCGACGCCTGTTCGTGAATTCCCGATGAACCGCAAGCCCTTGTACCCGCTGTTTTGCGACAAATCGGAACGCCGCGCGAGAATCCTTGCAAGATTTGGCACGTCCCTTGCGTCGCTCATGAAAACGAGGACCAGAGAACCTCTTGCGAGCGCGGCGCCCTGTTAACACAGTCCGCGCAACGCATCCCTAGAATCGGCCGTGAGCGTCGAGTCGCCCGCGGCCGTCCCACCCACTTCACGCGCGGCGCGCGCCCTTCGAGCCGGATGCTCGACGAGCGGCGCGCCCTCGGCGGCGTGTGACGCATTCTCCCAGGAGTTTTCCTGCCATGAGCATCGGCACGCGCAAAGGATTTCTGATCGACATGGACGGCGTCATCTACCGCGGCCACGAGCTGATCCCCGGCGCTGTGGGATTTATCGAGAGCCTCAAGCGGGCGCGCATCCCGTTCATGTTCCTCACCAACAACAGCCAACGCACGCGCCGCGACGTGGCGATGAAGCTGTCCCGCATGGGCATCCCGGTGGAGGATCGGCACATCTTCACCTGCGCGATGGCGACGGCCCGGTTTCTCGCCAGCCAGAAACCGCACGGCACGGCATTCGTCATCGGCGAGGGCGGGCTGCTCAATGCGCTGCATTCCAACGGCTACGCGATCGTCGATCGCGACCCCGATTACGTCGTCGTGGGCGAAGGCCGCACGCTCACCTACGAGATGCTCGAGCAGGCCGTGCAGATGGTGATCGACGGCGCGAAGCTGATCGCCACGAACCTCGACCCCAATTGCCCGACGCTCACCGGCACGCGGCCCGGGTGCGGCGCGTTCGTCAAGCTCATCGAAGAGGCGGCCGGCGTGCGGGCGTTCAGCGTCGGCAAGCCCAGTCCCGTGATGATGCGGCAAGCCCGCAAGGAACTCGGCATGGCCACGAGCGAGACGATCATGGTCGGCGACACGATGGAGACCGACATCCTGGGCGGCGTGCAGATGGGCTACCGGACGATTCTGGTGCTCTCCGGCGGCACGCGCCGCGAGGACTTGGCCAACTACGCCTACCAGCCGGATCTGATCATCGACTCGGTCGCCGACCTCGACGAGTCGACGGGGCTGTTGCACCAGATCCTGCCCACGATGCGCCGCGAGGACGACACGCCCCACGATCTGCGGGCATGGGTTGCGGCGCACGGGTGAGGTTGGCGACAGTCCGCCATCGGTCACTTCGAGGTCTGCCGAGAAGTCCGGCCGCAAGTCTGCAGGCCGGACCCCTCGGCGGACCTCGGGTGACGAAGCTGCTCCCCTACCCGTCTTTTTGGATTCTTCCGGAAATCTCCGCCGCTGCGTCGTCTTACTCATGGAATGAGTGAATGCGACGTCGAGCGACTGACGCGGATTGTCCTCGAGCGCGCCGCTGCGCTTGTGCTGTACGCCCGCCACTGGCTCGACGCGGCGAGCGCCGACGATGCCGTACAGGAAACGCTCGTGGCCCTGCTCAGCCTGGCGTGCCCGCCCGATAACCCGGCCGGATGGATGTACCGGGCTGTTCGCAATGCTTCGATCGATCAAGCCCGGGCGGCGATGCGCCGCCGCCGGCGCGAACAGACCGTTGCCGCGGGACGCCGCGAGCTTTTCGTCGACGAACCTGAGGTCCTAATGGACGCTGAAACCGTTGAACGGTGCCTCAATCGACTGAGCCCCGAGCACCGCGAAATTGTCGTGCTGCGAATCTGGTGCGAGCTCAGCTTCGCTGAGATCGCCGAGGTTGTGCAATCGTCCGTCTCGACCGTGCATCAACGATATCACTTGGCGCTGCGCCGAATGCGCAGCGTGTTGGAGAAGCCATGCGAGAAACAGACGAATTGACCGCAGCGGAACTCCGATTCGAGCAAGCGCTCAAGTCGCTCCGGCCGACGGCTGCACGGATTGATCCCTTGGCTGCGGCGCTTGCCGCACGGCGCCGCGCGAGCCGGCGCCGCGTGCGGCTCTGGCAGACCGCGGCGGCAGCGATCACGATCGCGGCGACTGGGGGCGTTTGGCTGGCGCTCGGTCTGCGCGGCCAAGGACCGTCTCGCATCGAGGCGCCCGAAGTTTCCGCCGGGCTGCGTTTCGCGGCGATTGTCGACCCCGACGTTGAGCCGCCGACCATGCTGGCCTATCGCCGCGCCCTGGCGCAGTCGCCGGCGGAGTTTGACGAACTTCTGGATCAGCACGCGGCAGTTGGCCCGGGACGTGACGTTGACGTGACGCGCGTCGGCGTCGCGGTGTTTTGGAGATTGGAGCTTTAACCTTCATCAGGAGCTTTGCGATGCGTCTCCCTATTCGTTGTTTTCTGCTCACCGGTTCCTTCGTTGGGGCGGCGCTGTTCATCAGCGCAGTCCGAGCACAGGAAAGATTCGAGTTGCCCCCAGTCTCGAACAACGCGGCGCTGCAGTACTATCAGGCGTTTGTGACCATGCCAGCGCTCTCCGCGGAGCAGGAACTATTGCTCGACAACTGGGACACGACGCAGCTCGGCATCGCTACGTCGAAGCTGCTCGACGAGTGCCAAACGAGTTTCATGTTTCTGCACCGCGGCGGCCAACGGCCTGAGTGCGACTGGGGGCTCGACTACGACGACGGCGTCAGCATGCATCTGCCGCACTTAGGGAAGGGGCGCACGTTGGCCCGACTCGCGCTGCTCGATGTGCGGCGGTCGCTTGCGGCCGGGAACGTCGATGCCGTCGGCAGTCGCCTCGGCGATGTGATGGCGCTGGCGCGCCGCATGGGCGCCGACTATACGCTCATCGGCGTGCTCGTGTGTTACGCCATGGAGAATATGGTGGTCGACGCCGTCGCCCCGCATGTTCCGGAACTAGGGATATCCTACGCTGACGCGGCGAAGGCGCTGGCTGCGCTGCCGCCGAGCCCGCGGCTGGAACACTCGGTGATGTGCGAGAAGCGGCTGGCCGAGTCGATTGTCCGGCAGCTCAAGGACGCCGAGGCGAAGCGCCCCGGCGGCTGGCGCGAGGCGTGGCTGGCCATGGCGTCGCCCGAGATGCCCGACGTGCTCAAGAACGTCGAGTCGCTCGACGAGGTGATGGACATGGCCGAAGACTTCCAGAGCGTCTACGACGAGCTGGCCCAGTTGGTCGTGCTGGCGCCGAAGGAGTTCGACGCCAAGTATCCCGAGTTTGCCAAGCGTGCCCGCGCCGCCAGTCCGATTGCCGAACTGCTCTTGCCGGCGATGGACAAGGTGATCGCCGCGCAACGTCGCACCGAGGCTCGCTTGGGGATGCTGATGGCGGCGATTGCCGTCGCGGAAGGCGGTCCGGAGAAATTGGCCGACATTCAGGATCCGTTCGGCGACGGGCCGTTTGAATACAAGCCGCTTGCCGACGGATTTGAGCTCTCATCCAAGTTCGTGTTCGAGGGCAAGCCGGTCACGCTGAGAATTGTACGGGGTCATCGGACGACCCCTTGACGGTCTAGGGGAAGGCGGTTACACTCCCCTAGAACGCCTAGGGGAGTGCGCCGCCATGCCTGCGCCGTCGGACAATTCGCTGCTGCAGGGCAGCCTCGATCTGCTCATCCTGCAAACGCTGGTGGGCGGGCCGAAGCACGGTTACGCCATCGCCCGGCATATTCACCTGGCGAGCGACGAGGCCCTCCGCGTCGAGGAGGGATCGCTCTACCCCGCGCTCCATCGCATGGAGGCGCGCGAGTGGATTGAATCGGAGTGGGGCGCCTCGGAGTCGAATCGCCGGGCGAAGTTCTACCGGCTGACCCGCAAGGGTCGTGGGCAGCTCAAGTCGCAAACGGCGGCGTGGGAGTCGATTGTTGCGGCTGTCGGGAAGGTGCTCAGCGCGACGACGGCCGCGGGAGGCATGGCATGAGCGCTCGCACGTTGCTTCGCGAATGCTTGTGGCCGCGCGATGGGCGTTCGATGCGCGAGATCGACGCCGACGTGTGCGAAGAGCTCCAATCGCACGTCGAGCGGATTGTCGATGAACAAGTTCGAGCGGGCGTACCCGCCGACGAGGCCCGCCGCCGCGCCGCAGAGCAGTTTGGCGATGCGGCTCGCTACGCGGCTGAGTGCCGGCGGATCGACCTGGGGGAACGGCTGCTTGTTCGTCGGGCGATGGCGGTCGTCTGCGTCGTCCTTTTGGCGGCGTGCGGCTATCTAGGTTGGCGCACCTGGCAGGGCGAACAGCGTCTTCGCGAGCTTCGCGGGGAGCTGGCGGCGACGGCGAGCCGTCCGGCGGCCTCCGGGCCATCGCACGACGAATGGGTTAACCGACTCGCGTCGCTTCGCGATCACATGCACACGGCATTCGCCGTCGGGCCGGAGCTGACGCTACTCCCGCCGGACGAAGGCCTGGCGATCGTGCGCGACGCGTGGCCGCGGATCGAGATCGCCGAAGTGAAGACCGGTCTGCTCAAGGCGTTCGCGTTCAGCAAGGCGCTGCCGCAAGTCCATCCACGGTTGTTGGAGGTGCTCGACTTGGGAATGACCGACGGCGACCCGGCAATTCGCGCCTACGCGGCCACATATCTCCAGGAGCATTTTCCCGAAGGCGCTGCCGTGCCATCGCGGCGCAACAAGTCATGGCGGGGGCCCGTTCATGGCAATCTGCAAGGAACCTATCGATGACGACCCATCAACGACCAATGCACCGCGTGGGTTGCTGGACGATCATTCTGGCAGCGGCGCTGAACGTCTCCGCTGGCGTCGCGCGCGGCCAGGACGATCTGGCCGACGTGAGCGGTACGCCGCACCGAGTTCCCGGCAACGGCAAGTTTCTGTACATCGAGATTGAGTCGAATCCGCCGGCGCCCGAGCCGGCGGACGGCTACAAGCTCCTGTTGGTGCTGCCCGGCGGCGACGGCAGCCGCGAGTTCATGCCGTTCGTCAAGCGGATCTACAAGTACGCGCTGGCGCCCGAACATGCCGACTACGTGGTCGTGCAGTTGGTGGCGCCGCGGTGGGCGGAGAGTGCGAACGCCGTTTGGCCCACGGCGAAGAACGGCGCCGCCGCGGCGAAAATCGCTACCGAAAAATTCATCGCGGGCGCCGTCGAGGATGTGGCGTCGCGGCGCAAGGTCGACCGCCGACACGTGTTCGCGCTCGGCTGGTCGTCCGGCGGGCCGGCGGTGTACGCGGCGTCGCTTGCCGAGAAACCCGTGCTCACGGCCGCCATGCCGGCGATGAGCATCTTTTACAAGGGCATGTTCCCGCCGCTGGCGCGGGCCAAGGGCCGCGCGTACTTCATCCTCCATTCGCCGGAGGACGAGGTCTGCAAGTTCACCCTGGCCCAGAACGCGCAGAGGGAGCTGGAAGCCGCCGGCGCCAAGGTGAAGCTGGTCGAGTACCCCGGCGGCCATGGCTGGCAAGGCGACGTGTACGGCAACGTTGCAGCCGGCGTCGCCTGGATGGAAGAGCAAACGGCCGACAAGTGATGGCCGCCGCTCGGGCCCCCAATTTGACGAATGCTTCGGTCTCGGCTAACTCTAGAGGGCGCCGTCCAAACTTATATTGCGCCACTTTGGGAGAAGCTCGTGAGACGCTTGCATCGCATTTCAACGCTCGTTTTCTGCGCATCGCTGGCTATGCTCGCCCATCCGGCCCGCGGGGCATTTCATCTCTGGCAGATTAAGGAGGTGTTTTCTAACGGCGATGGTTCCGTGCAATTCATCGAGATGTTCACCAATGCACCGAACGAGTTGTTTCTCAACGCTCATCAGATGTCTGCGACGTCGGACGGCGTGTCTGCCACGGTCTCGCTCAATCACAACCTCGTCGGCCCGACGACGGCGAATCGCCACTTTCTCTTGGCCACGCCCGGCTTCGCCGCGTTGCCTGGCGGCGTAGCGCCTGATTACACGTTGCCGGCGCAATTCTTCGATCCGCAAGCCGCCAGTATCACGATTAACTTTGTGTCGGGCGTCGACGTGGTGAGTTTTCCTGGCGCTTCGCTCCCCAAGAACGGGCTCCACTCCTTCACGGACACGAATGTCTTCGGCGCCCCGAATTTGACGGTCGGCGTCAACTCGCCGACGAATTTTGCCGGCGCGAGCGGTTCGGTCAATCTCGTTCCGGAGCCCGGGTCACGCTCGCTCCTCGCCGCCGCGGCGACATGCGCCGCATGGCCTGGAGCGCTTAGGCGGCGCCGCGGACCGCAAATTTGACGATCGCGGCGTTGTCAGTTAATTCTAGTAGTGCCGGGTCGATGGCTCGAACT
>JBIOVA010000069.1:0-18850 GCA_044867485.1 Lacipirellulaceae bacterium
GACGCCGAGACGCGGCTCAATCCCGCGGCGGGCTCGATCTACTTCGGCGGCAGCGGCGGGGCGCAGGCCCGTCCGTCGAGCGTCACGACCGTGCGTCCGTCAACCCCCGAAGATCCGGACGCCAAGATCGAGGCGGCGCTCGCGTCGTTGTCCCCGGAGGATCGCAAGCTGGCGGAAGCGCAGCGGTTCTGCCCCGTGCTGACCACGAACCGACTCGGTTCCATGGGTCCGCCCGTTAAGGTGATGATCGAAGGCCGGCCAATCTTTCTGTGCTGCAGCGGCTGCCAGGACAAGGCGCTGGCCAACCCGCAAGCGACGCTCGAGAGTCTCGACCACCCCGCGCAGGACGATGCCGCGGAGGAGACGGCGCCCACGGACGATATGCCGGAGGCGCCACTGGCGCCCGCAGCGGACGCCGAAGCCGACAACGAGGCGGCCATCCGAACGGCCCTTGCCGAGCTGGCGCCGGAGGACCGCAAACTTGCCGAGGCTCAACGGTTCTGCGCCGTGTTGGAAGAGAGCCGTTTGGGCGCCATGGGGCCGCCGATCAAGTTGCTCGTCGAAGGACAGCTGGTGCTTCTCTGCTGCGAAGGCTGCCGGGACAAGGCGCTTGCCGATCCGACGGCGACCCTGGCGCGAGCCAAGCGCCTCGCGGCTGGCCACGGTTCCGCCGAACCGGGGGCCCGTCCATGATCGAAAAGATCATCGAGCTCTCGATCCGCAATCGCGCGCTGGTGCTCATGCTCGCAGCGGGGCTGACGATCGCCGGCGTCTATGCCGCGTTCAATACGCCCGTCGACGCGATTCCGGACTTGAGCGAGAACAGGTCATTGTCTTCACCGACTGGATGGGCCGCAGCCCCAAGGAGATCGAAGACCAAATTACCTACCCGCTGTCGCGGAAGCTGCAGGGGCTGGCCGGCGTCAGGGCCGTCAGGTCGTCGAGCGAGTTCAATTTCTCGATGATCACGATCATCTTCAACGACGACATTGACTTCTACTTCGCCCGTCAGCGCGTGACCGAACGGCTCGACCAGGCCGGAACCTTTTTGCCAGCCGGCGCCGTGCCCTACCTCGCCCCCGATGCGACGGCGCTCGGCCAGATCTTTTGGTACACGGTCGAGCCGAGTCCAGAACATCCCGTCGACCCGGGCCGGCTGTGGGCTCTCAATAAGTTTTACATCGCACCGCAGCTCAACGCCGCCCAGGGCGTGGCCGACGTGGCGATCGTCGGCGGCGCGCCGCTGGAATACCAAATCGACGTGCGGCCTGAAGACCTGCGGGCCTATGGCATCACGCTCGGCGAGCTGTACGCGGCCGTGGGCAAGAGCAACATGCCGGCCGGCGGCGGCGTCGTGCAAAAGAACAACGCCGAATACATCGTCCGCGGCGTCGGCTGGATCCGCAACAAGCGCGACATCGAAAACACCGTCATCAAGGAGATCAATGGCACGCCGATCTACGTCCGCTCGATCGCCACCGTGCAATTGGGGACGCAGTTTCGCCGCAGCGTCTACGAAAAGGACGGCAGCGAAGTCACCGGCGGGGCGGTGCTGATGCGGCACGGCGAGAACCCGCTGGAGGTTACCGAGCGGGTCAAGCAAAAAATCCAGGAGCTGCAGCCGGGCCTGCCCGAGGGCGTCCACATCGTGCCGGCCTACGACCGCACGCGGCTGATCCACGGCGCCATCCACACGCTGCTTGAGGTCATGTCGCACGAGATGATCATCGCCTCAGTGGCCATCCTGCTGATTCTCATGCACGTGCGCAGCGTCTTCGTGATCTGCATCACGCTGCCGCTGGCGGTACTGTTCTCGTTCCTGATGATGTGGCTGCTCCGGCAGTTCGGGATCATCGACATCCAGGCCAACATCATGTCGCTCGCCGGGATCACGATCTCGATCGGCATCCTGGTGGATCAGGCGATCGTCATGACCGAGAACGCCACGCACCATCTCAAGGCGCACTTCGGCGATCGCCCGGTGACGGGCGACATTCGTGAGTTGGTGATCCAGCCTTGCCGCACCGTGGGCCGGCCGATCTTTTTTTCGGTCATGATCATGCTGCTGTCGTTCATCCCGGTCTTCATGCTCACTGGGCGCGAGGGAAAATATTTCCATCCGCTCGCGTTCACCAAGAGTTTCGCCATGCTCGGCGTGGCGATCATCTCGGTGACGCTCGTACCAGCGCTCATTCCAACCTTCATCAAGGGCCGGCTCCGCAGCGAAGAGGAAAATTGGATCGTCCGCAGCTTCATCAATATCTACAAGCCGCTGCTCACGTGGGCGCTTCCGCGGCGGAACTTGGTGATGTGGATGTTCGCCGTGCTGCTGGTCCTAGCGGCGGGCATGTTCCCGCTGCAGGCGGTCTTTGGCCAGGGGGCGTCGGAGACGGCGTGGCGGACGACGTTTTTCTTGGTGTTTGCGCTCGTCACCTCCCTCACCGTCATGCTCACGACCGGGAAGAGTTACGGTTTCAAATCTGGCGTCCTCTTCCTGCTGGCGACTTGCGTCCTGCTCATCCTCGCCGCCGCATTCTTCGGGGGAGGACTGCAGATTGGTTTCATGGTCACCACGCAATCATCCGTCGGAACAATTCTCAAATGGCTCTTGTTGCTTGCTCCGTCGACGATTCCGCTGCTGATTCTGTTCTATGTCGGCTTCTACAGCCAAAGCGTCGTCGTCTGGCGAACCGTGTCGTTGGCCAGCCTCGTGGCTATCGGGTTATGGTCATACGGGTTCACAAAGATCGGCGTGAGCTTCATGCCGCCGCTCGACGAGGGGACGACGCTCGACATGCCGATCACCGTCCCCCGGGCAAGCGTCACGCAAGCGGCCGACGACCTCAAGGCCCGCGATGCGCTGCTTCGCGGGTTTCCGGAAGTCGAATCGGTCATTGGCAAGGCCGGCCGGGCCGACACGCCGACCGACCCGGCGCCGCTCGATATGGTCGAGACGTTCGTCAACTTCCGGCCGAAGGAGCTCTGGCCGAAACGCGTGCTGCGCACCGGCGACGCCGAAGAGCACATCCGTTTTGTTCTGGCGCAACTTGAAGAAGCCGGCTTCGTCGCACACGCGCCGACCGAGGACGATCGTGATTCTCTGGTGGGCGAAGTTATCCAAAAGGCCATCGAGCGATTCGATGAGACGATGCGCGAGCTGGCCCTGCTGCGGTATACGGAGTTCGAGGAGGAGCTGGGGCCGCAATTAACGCACTACGCCGTCGACGAGCTCGTCCGCCGCATGCGTGATGCCGGCGCGCTCGCTTGGCCGCCGGGGGTTGATGATCGCCGCGAGGTCGACCACATAGCCGAGGCGCTGACGCCCAAGTATGGCCGTTGGCTCGTCGAAGCGCCGTCGCTCGAGGACGTCACAAAACTCAGTCAGGACGTCGCCGATCGCCTGGTTGATCGTGGCGCCATTGCCGATCGCGTCAGCGCGCTGGAGCTGAGGCAGTCGGCCATTGCGACTGCCGTCGGCGCCGTGGCGGAGTTTTTCGGAGCCGAGCAGGAAACGCTCGCCGATGAACTGCTCACTGCCGTCGAGCACGAGCGCACCCAACTGTGGCGCCAGCGCGTCCGAGAGATCAATTGGGAACTCTTCGATCGCGGGACCGAAGCGTTCACCTGGTACGTCCTGGAAGAGGTCGTGAAAGCGGCCGAACCGGCCAAGCTCTTGACCGGCGCGCCTCGCGGCAAGGACGCTGAGCGATTCGCCGCAGCCGCCGTCAACACGCAGCTCGGCAAGCCCTACGACGAGGCGGCGCTGGCGCCGTTCGTCGCACTTCGCACGAAGCTCGAAAAACCATTCCAAGATCAGGTCTTTTTCTGGCCGCGCCAAACCGGCCCTAAGGGCGACCTCGTCGACGACGAAATGGGGCGCGTCCTGCAGACGCCGGGGTGGAGCAACATCTTCACCCAGCCCATTGTCAACCGCATCGAAATGCTCTCGACCGGCGTGCGCACCGACATTGGGGTGAAGGTGTTCGGTCCCGACCTGGAAACGATCGATCGCGTGTGCAAGCAGATCGAAGCGGCGCTCCAGCCGATCAACGGCGCGCGGGACGCGATCGCGGCCCCCATCATGGGCAAGGGCTACGTCCAAATCGACATCCACCGCGAGCAAGCCGCTCGCTACGGCATCTCCGTCGAGGACATTCAGAACGAGATCGAAGTGGCGCTGGCCGGCCGGGCGGTCACGTTCACGGTCGAAAAGCGCGACCGCTTTCCGGTGCGGATTCGCTATGCCCGCGCTGATCGCAGCGACGAAGAAAGCATCCGGCGATTGCTCGTGAGCGCCAATGGCATGAGCGCTTCATCGCCATCAGCAAATGCCGGCGGAGGGATGACGGGGGCGACAACCACGACGGCGACCGAGGCGCCGACAGAAGTCTCGGTTGGCCAGGGCGCCCACGGTGCGGCGCCGCCGCACGCCGTGAAAGGCGCCCCGCTGATTCCCTTGAGCGCCCTGGCCGACGTCCGCATCGTCGAAGGACCGGCCATGATCAAGAGCGAGAACGGCCGGCTGCTCAACTACGTGACGCTCAATGTCCGTGGCCGCGACATCGTGGGGTTCGTGGACGAAGCCCAGCGCGTGGTTGCCCAAAAGGTGAAGCTGCCCGAGGGCGTGCACATCGAGTGGAGCGGCGAGTTCGAGCATCAAGTGCGAGCGGCGCAAACCCTGCGACTCGTCTTTCCCGCCGTGATCGTGCTCATCTTCGTGATCCTGTACCTGACCTACAACGACCTGGCCGACGCAGGGCTGATGATGCTGGCCGTGCCCGAGGCTCTCGCCGGCGGCGCCTTCTTCATGTATTTGTTCCCCAAGATCACGCAAGGTTGGAACACGCCGCCGATGGACTTCAGCGTGGCGGTGTGGGTGGGCTTCATCGCGTGCTTTGGCATGGCAACCGAGACGGGCATCATCATGCTCGTGTACCTCCGCGAGGCCATCGAAAAACGTGGGGGGCTTGAGAATATTCAATCGCTTGAGGAGCTCCGGCAGGCCGTCATCGAGGGCGCCGTCCACCGATTGCGTCCCAAGCTACTCACGGAAGGCGTGGCGATCATTGCGATTTTCCCCATGGTGTTTGCCAAAGGCGTGGGCGGCGAAATCCTGGCGCCTATGGCGTTGCCCGTGTTGGGCGGACTGCTTATCTCCGATGAAGTCGTGGACCTGTTTTTGCCTGTGCGGTTCTACTGGGTTCGCCGAGCCCGTTGGCTGAAGCTGCACGGCCGGTCGCTGCATGTGCATCCGTCGGCGGAGGCCGCGCTCGTGGCAACCGCGTAGGTCACGCTGCGGCGCCTGTCGGCGACCAGTGGGGCGCCCCCCAGGCCTAGGAGCGTCTCACAGAATGACATTCAGAGGAAGTAACGGCATACCACGACGCAGCCCAGGTCGGGATCGAGACGCTGTCCATCGCGCCCGGCAGGCGAGGGAGATGTCCTTTTGAATCGTCTCCGCCGCCCATCGCTCCTGGCTTGTCTGCATGCGAAGCATGGGCCCAGGCGTCGTTGGCCCAAAAAATCTTCTTGAAATCGGCCGCGCTCTCCTGTACGATACAGGCGTACACATTCGCTCCGGCTTTGCACTTAAATTCGAGTCGAGCCGCGAAAGAGGCGAGCGATCAGGCAAGGACTGCCCCATCGCTTGCGGTTGAGCCCGAATAAAAGTGCAAAGCCCATTCGCTCCTTGGCAATCCAACCCCTCCGTCCCGATTGGCCCCCCATGCCAGTCGCGATTCACGCTGCGCCGCCCCCGAGGGGCCGCAGCAGACTCCCAGAACTGGTTCACGCCAAGGCCGCCAAGTTTTCAACGTGGCAGTCTTGTCGCCCTGGGCGGCCTTGCACCGCACGCAGCCCGGATTATGTCGCATGCGCTCCTGGACCTGAAAAATCGCTAACACGATGCCGGCCAACTGCTTACGGCCGATGGCATCCGCATTTGTCCGCCGCCGCGGACAAAACTCTCCGTCACGGCGCCCGGACGCAACATCCTGGCGCAAGACGACTTGCAAACGGCCCCTCGGCCCTAACCGTCCCAAGAATCGAATTATGTCGTCCGCGCGGTGTTTTTCTACACACGACGCTGCGGACAAGACGAGCGCGCCAAACCAGGGCGCTCTGGCGGAACCCCACGCGCCCCGTGATCAACGGGAGCGCCTCGCGTCGCAGACGCCGCGGCGTGTCGCAGAAAACCAGTCGTCGGCGCTCGCTTGGCGCCCATTCATGCGGCTTTTCAAGGACGAATGAACTCGCACCTTCATCTGGGATTGAACCTACGTTTCGCCGCGCACAGGAAGTTGCCAAGCGATTCAAAACCGCATATCTCACGGCAAGTGCGGGCCCTTCGCCGTATCGTTGAAGGCATTCCAGTACTGCAATCGGTAGAGATTCCTCTCGTCGGGAATCTGTCCTGCAGAAGTCGCCACCCTCCCCGCGTATGTCAACTCTCCTGCGTCCGCCTCGACTGGCGCGAGATGTGCAGGAGCAGATGGGGGCAACCGGCGACGGATCTCCGTTCGCCGGAGGCCGATCCGAACGGCGATACAATGTCGATGAGTGTCCAAAATCCGTCGCAACTCGCTGGATTGCCTGGGAGCGCTCGTTGTTCGTAACGCAGCTGGAGCGCAGACGATGGAGACGACAGGCGCACTTGATCTGACGGAAGATGTCGTTGACTTTCTGAGTTGCGAATCCTCGTACGCCGAGCGCCCGCGCTCCGTTGATGTCATCGAAACGCACATTTCTTGGGTATTTTTGACGGGGCGCTACGCTTACAAGCTCAAGAAGCCTGTGCGTTTCGAGTTCTTGGACTTTTCGACCTTGGAGCTGCGGCGGCGAGCATGCCACGCGGAGCTGCGACTCAATCGGCGTTTGGCGCCCAACGTCTACCTGGACGTGTTGCCAGTAACTCGCAACGGTCGTGGTTGCCTGGCGGTGGCGGGCGTTGGTCCGGCAGTCGATTGGCTGGTGCAGATGCGACGCCTTCCCGCCGACAAGGCGCTGGACGCGATTCTGACGAAGAATGGCTTGTCGGCGCGGCAAGCGGAGGCGATCGCACAGCATCTGGTTCAATTTTACATGGGATTGCCGCCAGTGCTCCTGACGGCAGACGAGTATTGTCGGACACTGGCGCGTCACATTCGCGCCAACGAGGCCGCGTTGGTGGGGGCCCTGCCGAAGGTCCACCGTGCCATCGGAGCCCAGCTTCGTTATGTGGCGCTCGAGTCGGAACAATTTGGTGCTCGGGTGGCCGCCGGGCGAGTGGTGGACGGCCACGGCGACCTGCGTCCCGAGCACATTTTCGCCGAAGATCCGCCGACGGTGATCGATTGCATTGAGTTCTCCGACGAGCTTCGGCGAGTCGACATCGCCGACGAGCTCGCTTTCCTGGAAATGGAGTGCCGGCGGCTGGGCGACGGCGGTTTCGGCGAGCGCGTGCTGGCGAAGCATCAGAGCGCCAGCGGAGACATGATTCCGGAACGGCTGTTGGCCTTCTATCGCGCGTATCGCGCCTGTGTTCGGGCCAAGGTCGCCGTGCTTCGCGACACGCAGCAGACGTACGTCGAGCTGCCGCCTTCAAGCTTCCTTGCCGAACAGCATCTTGAACTTGCCAACCATAACGCGGCGGAATTGGGCCCTCCGGCGTTGGTGATCGTTAGTGGCTTGCCAGGCACGGGAAAATCGACGCTGGCAAAGGAACTCGCCCACGCATTTGGATCCGACGTGCTATCGACGGACAACATTCGCCGCGCGATGCTGGGACCGAGCGCAACGCCGGCCGATTATAGCGAAGGACTCTATCGACCCGAAATGCGAGACGAGGTCTACGACGAACTCTTCCGCAGGGCCGGCAATGCGATAGGAAGCGGTCTGTCAGTCATACTGGACGGAACATTTCATAAGCGTCAGCTTAGGAGACGAGCTTTCGCGTTGGCCAAGAGTTTTGGAGCCGTGCCATTGATCGTACAGTGCCAATGCGCCCGTCAGACTGCATTGATGCGCATTGAAGGGCGGGCGCGTACGGGACAGTCACTGTCCGAAGCGCGGGCAGACCTCTACGATCAGCAGGCGAAGGAGTTCGAGCCGCCGGAGTCCAACGACTTCGTTCAGAAGGTGGAGACGACGGCGTCGATGTCGGAGCAGTTACACGCCGTTTTCCAGGCACTCACGCATCGGCTATTTGACTGACAATTTCCGATCAACCAGAGGCTAGCATGCGGGCGATGGCGTTGCGAAAGACGGTTTCGCTGGCCGAGACTGACTCGCCGCTCGAATTGGCGGACTTGCCCGTTCCTGAACCACGCGGCGGCGAAGTCCGCATTCGCGTGTCGGCGTGCGGCGTTTGTCACACCGAGCTGGACGAAATCGAAGGGCGAACGGCGCCGCCTCGCTTGCCTGTCGTACTGGGGCATGAAGTTGTCGGATACGTCGATCGGCTCGGCGCCGGCGTGGCGAAGATCAAGCTGGGCGAACGTGTAGGCGTCGGCTGGATCCACTCGTCGAGCGGCGGCGCCGACGAGAACCTCAGCCCTGCTTTTGTGGCGACCGGCCGCGACGTCAAAGCGTCACGGCGCCGATGACGCTCAGTCGGTCGCGTCGATCCCAGGAGCGCTGTTCGGGCGTGACGCCCCGCGGCGCCCACGTGCGACGGTTCACCGGTTGCAGCAGGAAGCCGGCTTCGTCGACGAAAACGATGGTTGCGCCGCGTCGGCGAGCCTTTTTTTAATCCGCGGCCAGTCCTCGCGGCGCCACTGCTCGACCGCCGCTGGGTCTTGCTCGCGAGCGATGGTGCGCGGCTTCTGGGGGCTGAAGCCCAACTCGTGCAGCATCCGCGCCAGATGGCCCCGGTGGTACGCGACGTCGAACCGCTGGCGGATGATCGCCGCGATCCGCTCGCAGGTCCACAGGTCGGTCGTGAAGCCGGCCTCCAGCGGTCCGGCGACCACCAAGTCGACCAGTTCGTCCCGCTCTTCGACGGTGAGCTTGCTCGCTCCGCCAGGGTGCGGCTTGGCTGACAGCGCGTCGACGCCGCCCTCGCGCCAGGCGCGTTTCCAACGCTTGACGCTGCTGAGATTCACGCCGAAGCGGTCGGCCACCGTGCGAAGAGACTCCCCTGCCTGGAAGCACTCCGCAGCGCGACGACGGCGAGCTTCCAGCTCCGTCGCACTGCCTGTTGGTCTCATCCACACTACTACGATGCTAGCGATAGACAAGGTTCATTCGCCGCGCAACGGTCAATAGGAACGATGTTCATGCGAAAGCCGGTTACGATCGCACCCACCGACTCACTGGCGAAAGCGGCCAAGCTCATGGAGGAGCAGAACATTGGCGCCGTTGTCATCGCCGAAAACTACAGACCGGTTGGAATGGTCACCGACAGAGACCTAGCGCTGGCGATCTGCCTCCACGGCACGTCACCCAAGGCGTCGGTCGCCTCCGTGATGACCGCTCCGGTGGCCACGATCCGCGAGGAGCAAGGTGTGCTCGACGCGACGCAGAAAATGATGGAGGAGGCCGTGCGTCGGTTGCCGATTGTCGACGAGAATGAACACCTCGTTGGATTGGTGAGCATCGACGATCTGCTCCCGCTCGTCAGCCGCGAGCTGACCAACATGGCCGAGAGCATGCATGCGGTCGCGGATTGATGACGCCAGTAGCAGCGACGCCAGATCGGCGAAGCGCTCGGCCGCGGCAGCAGCAAAGGTGCGTCATGGGCGGCCCCTCAGGTTTCTCGTTGTTGGAACTGTGCCGGCGTGCCACGAACGCCAGCGTGACGGCGGTTGTCCTCCTCGCGGCGGCGAACGCGAACGGTCAGTTGACGTCTGATCGCGACAACTCTCCGCCGCGAGTGGCGGCCGTTCGCGTGTTACGACTCGAGTTGTTCGTCCGCGGCGACTCGGAGTTGTGCGCCCAGGCCGCCAAGATCGCTGAGGAGTTCTGCAAATCGCGCGGCGGCGTCGAATTGGCAGTGCACGACGTCGTCGCTGACCGGGCGGCCCTCGACCGGTACTGGAAGCTCGTCGCCCAGTACCGCGTGCAAAAACCCGTGCTGCCAGCCTTCTACGCGTGCCACCGCCTCAAAGTGGGATTCGCCGACAACGAGGGCGATGCGAAGCTCGCCGATCTCTTCGCGATTCACGCGTTCATCCGCCCGGGTTGCCAGCACTGCCGCGACGCGACCGCTTTTCTCAACGCTCTGGCGAAACGATGGCCAGGCATCCGCGTTGCTTTTCACGACGTGGCAAGCGATCCCCGCGCGCGCCAAGAAATGAGCGACGCAGCCCGTCGCCACGGCGTGCTCGTCTCATCATTGCCGGGCATCGTCGTAGGCGGTCAGTACATCTCGGGTTACCAGTCGGATGCAACGACCGGCCGCGAGATCGAAGAACTCTTGTGGCAAGCTTCGACGCGGCAGGCAAACGGCGCATCAGCGCGAGATGCTACTCTCCACCGGCGGCACGTTTCATCGCTCACGCTCGTGAGTTGGGATCCGCGCGCCGCCGGCCGACTGCTCTCGGTCCGCGCCGCGGCCTACGTCGCCGGTGACGAGCCGCCATCTTTATCCGAAGCCCTCCCCTTCCCCGACGAAGGGGCGCCGCCATTGCCGCCCGAAGGCGCCGACGATGACGCTAACGACGGCGTTTACGCGCTTCCTGAACAAATTAAGGACGAAATCACCGTTCCCTGGTTCGGCCGCGTCTCGCTGCGTGACCTTGGTCTGCCGCTGTTCACGCTCGCCATCGGGCTGATCGACGGCTTCAATCCGTGCGCCATGTGGGTACTGGTGTTCCTGCTTTCGGTGCTGGTCAACGAGAAGGACCGCCGCAAGATCGCTGCCATCGCCGGCACGTTCGTCCTGGTGAGCGGCATGGTCTACTTCGCGTTTATGGCGGCGTGGCTCAACCTGTTCCTAGTGATCGACCTGGCCCGCCCGCTTCAAATCGCCATCGGCCTGTTGGCCGTCGTCATCGGCGTCATCAACGTGAAGGACTTCTTCGCCTTCCATCGCGGCGTCACGCTCTCGATTCCGGAGTCAGCCAAACCCGGCATCTACGACCGCGTCCGCCGGATCGTCGCCGCAAAATACTTATCGGCGGCCGTCGGCCTGTCGATCGTGCTGGCGATGCTCGTCAACGTGGTCGAGGTACTCTGCACCGCCGGCCTGCCGGCGCTCTACACGCAGATCCTCACGCAGCAGCAGTTGGCCGCGTGGCAAAACTACGCGTACCTCGCGTTATACAACGCCGGTTACATCTTCGACGACAGTCTCATGGTCGGCGCATTCATCATTACGCTTTCGCACCGCAAAATGCGCGATGACGAAGGTCGCTGGCTCAAGCTTCTCAGCGGCGTCGTGGTCCTGGCCCTGGGCGCCGTTGTACTTTTCAAGCCGGAGTGGCTCCGGTGGGCTGGGGGTTAATGAACAGGAAACGCACTCACCTCAACGTCCTTATCGACGAGCTCGCATTTGTCGCCTTCCTTGTTCCTCTTTCGACGTGTTTGCCCCTGTCCTACCAGTTGCCGCCGGGCAGCGGCGACCGAGTCGGCGACAGAAGCGCCGCGGGGGTGCGGGCGCCCCGCATTGGGGGGCTAAGCACAAGCGAAGGTAACCACCGCGTATTGAAGTACCTGCTCCAGGACATCGATTTTCCATCGATCGACAGGATTTACGTCGCAATTGAGCCCGCTGGCGTCACTAACGATTAGAAGACGCAGATTACCGATCGGGCGAGGCGTTCCATGGGTTGTGATATACGGTACGCCTCAGGAAGATGGCTGGCGCTCCTCTTTCGAGGGGCGCCTCCATTTTCCATTCTACTTTGCCGTCACCACGCTTCGGGATATCTATTCTTGACCACGCCAGGGCCACGCTGCCTCTGAGAAATTGTCTTCGAACTGCGATCCGCCGGGACCCGAGCCGACACGCGAGGTTGATCATAGCCATACAAAGTGGCACACCTGTGCGAAATCGCTCATTCACATTCACGGAGACGACCAATGCATGCCGTGAGCGCTCAAGACTCACCCACGCCTGGGCATTCGATTTGCTCCAAGTGAATTAGGCGGCGCCGCTGCCAGGAAAGTTTTTGTGTCGCCCAATCTGTCCACACGGAGCCCAACATGAAGGCCTATCACATTTGGCCTCGGCTATTGGCCGTCGTTGGCCTCTTCGGCATGCTTATCGGCGTCGTAGATCCGCTGGAGGGATCGGTTGTAATCCTCGTGGGAGTCGGCCTCGTCGCGCTCGGCGCCGCGCTGGGCGGAAGCCAACGGCGCAACCTGCTCTGGGTCTCGGTCGCACTGGTTGCGATCGGAGTCGCCGCAATGGTCGTGCTCAGTTGGCTCGGCGGAATTGGCGGCGACGGCGGTCGTTCGAAGTGGTGGGCGATCTTGATTCTCCCCTATGCCGTCGGTTGGATCCTGGGCATCGCCGGCGCCGTTCTGGCGGCAATCGAATTCTCTAGGGAACTTCGACCCCAATCGCCCCATGAGCGGCGGCGTGCTGGAATGGCCAAGCTTCGATAGGCATGCTTGCTCGACGTATCGACGTAATTCCTACCGTCCGTAGAGTTGCAGGCGATTCCCGGACCCACCGGGAAGGTGTTGTGTAGATCGACTCAGTGAATCCAAGAGGCCATAATTGGGGCGTTAACATTACTGGGCGCCTCAATATCGAAATGACGTTTGCTTGCCATTGCGCCAAGTAGCATTTTGGTGGTGAGCAAGACGCATTTCAGGAGGATCGTGCGATGAAATTGGTATTGCAGCCCGTGTTGTCGGTCTTGTGCTTACTGTTTGGATTGGCGAGCGCGCAGGCGCAGACGCGAGACGGCGTACAAAGCGTGATCCCATCCGACGCCCTGGGTTTCGCGGTCGTCCATCACTTGACCAATGCGAGCCGCAGCGTCGACGACGTGGCAGCGCTCGTGCAAGCGCCGGCTCCCGACCTTCTCAGTCTGGCCAAGACGAAAACGGGCCTGCAGGAGGGACTCGACGAGCAAGGGGATGTGGCGATCGTCCTCACCAGCATCGACCCCGCGCCAAAGTGCGTGGTTTTGGCGCCAGTGGCCAACTTCGCGGACTTCTTCGCCGCGCTCAACGTGAACGAACCAACGACCGGCGTCGTCGAAGTCCAACTGGCCGGCGCCCCGACGCTCGTCGGACGCAAGGGGGGCTATGCCGCGCTGGCGCCGGCGGCGGATCGGGACGCCTTGGAGCAATTTCTCGCTTCCACGACCAACCTGGCGACCAATGCGTCCCTGGCGGCGTGGCTCGACGCCAACCAGGCGAGCGTCGTCGTGACGTCGCGCGGCGTCAAACAGTTGCTCCCCAAACTCACGGCCGGAATTCGTGCGGCCCAGGCGGGGCTTCGTGCGGCCGCGGGGGCGAATGGACAGTCCGCGGCCGAAATGCTCAACCTCTACGCGGACTTTTTCACCGCGGCTGAGGCCGAAGTGGAACAATTCGGCCTCGCCCTGCGCATCGACTCCGCTCAGACCGTCGCCCTGGTGAATCGCGTGCAATTCACGCCGGGAGGCGCCTGCGCCCAGCGGGCGGCCAATGCCAAGCCTGTTGAGGAGGATTTCCTCGCGGGCTTCCCATCCGGTCCGTTTGTCATGGCGCTGGGGGGCGTCATTCCGCAAGGATCGATGGATCGCATGATGAAGCTCTCCGTGCAAATGATGCACAATCAGCCCGGGTTCCAACTCACTCCCGAGCAGGCGCAGAAGTATGTCGAGCTCTCGACGGAGATGATGCGCGGCGTCCAGTCGATGCGGATGGTGCTGGGAGTCGCGGAGCCAGGAACCGGACTCTACGGCAATACGTCGGCCGTGATGATCGTCGACGATTCCCAGCGCTTTATCGAAGATTACGAAAAGTCGCTTTCAACGATGCGCGAGCTAGCTCAAGAAACCAAGAGTCCCGTCATCCCGGTTGCCACGAGCCAACGCATCCCGCTGCGCGAGACGGAGGCCCTGGAAGTTTCAATGGAACTTCCGGACATGAAGGTGTTCACGCCCCCCGGCGGCCCAGACATGCATAACATCATGCAGCTCATGTTTGGGGCCAACGGAAAACTGAAGGTCTACGTCGCGCCGGCCGACGAGCACGCCGTCGTGATGGCCTACATTTCGCTCGAGCGGTTGAAGGCGGCGCTTGACTTCTACAAGTCGAAACAGCCAGGACTCTCGAGCGACGCCGGCGTGGCCAAAGTCGCCGCCGCATTGCCTCCCGGGTCCCAGGTCGTCGCGTACGTCAATTTCAGCGGCGTGGCCAAGGTCGCCCAGCAATTCGCCACGATGCTTCCTGGGGGGCAGGCGACGGCGATACCGGACTTTACCGATGGTCCCCCGCTGGGCATCGCAGCGAAGGTGTCCCCGCTGGGCGTTGAGGGACACTTGATCGTCACGGCCGAGACGCTGCGAGCGATCGGCGACATCGTGGCCAAGGCCCGCGGAGCTGCCCCCGGTCCCGCCCTGCCGCAGCAGTGACGTAGCGCGTGGAACGCCGGCCAACGGCCCATGGCGGGCGCCGACGCGATTCTTGCATCCCGGAGGGATGGAAGCGATGAGCCGGGGGCTGAGCGCAGCGACGGGGGAAAATTGTTGCGACCACAAGCTCCGCCATTCCGCCAGAAGGAATTTCATTTCAGAGCGGGGTCGACGATCGGCGCCATGACGCGAGGGGGGACGGACAATTCGGCACCGGACGGTTGGCGCCTGGAGTCGGGAATTCTCGCAGTTTTCTCGATTAGCACGCGGCGGGAATTGGCCGCATATTGTCCAGTTAGCGACCGGTTTTGTCCGCGATTGGCGCCTTGGAGGTCGCTTGATGGCTTCCTGGGGCGTTCGTCGCGGCGGTTCCAAAGCTTGGGCGCTCGGCCGATCGATCGTCGTTGTGCGGGCGCACTGTCAGCGGGCGCAGCTCATGGTCGTCGCCGCGGGCGCGTGGGAACGGGTTGGGTTGCCAAAGAACGGAATGGGCTTTGCACTTTTATTCGAGCTCAACCGCAAGCGATTGGGCCGTCCTTGCCTGATCGCTTGCCTCTTTCGCGGCTTGACTCGAATTTAAGTGCACAGCCAACGGAGATCTATACGCATGTACCCATACCACAGCTCGTGGCCCAAAATCAAGAGGGGCGCGAGTTTTTGTCGCAGGCGCGCTGGAGCGTGCCGGCCGCCTGGATCGGACAAGCGGCCCGGGTGTGCGCGCTTCAGGTTGCGGCGCGCGGAGCGTGTCCGCGACAGCCGATCTTGACGTGGTACGAGGAGACGGATGATTGGGGTACATCCTAACGCGGCGGGGGGAATGCACTGGCGGGACGCCCGTGGCATCAGGAAGGCGAAGAGAAATGCTTGCTATTGCCCAGGAAGGGGATTGGGGAAAGTAGAATGTCCCGAATGGCACGAAGTTAAGCGTAAGCTCTTTTACAATTCGAGCGGGAGCGGCGTTGCGTCGCCGACCGGGCCTTAACCCTCGGCTCGGCGGTGTAGCGTCGTGGACCCCGCACGTGCGGCAATCAAGTCTGGTATTCGGCAAACAGCGCCTTTGCCTTGAAGTGGTCAAGCAGTTTCTTACGGATTTGGTAAAACGCTTCCGGGCTAACGTCTCTGGTGTGCATACCCAGGCTAAGCGCACTGTAGATTTCTGCCACCGATGCAAAACCGGACTTAAGGCGCACGTCAAGCGTCGCGTTGTAGGCGTCGCATAGGGCGGTCCCCTCTATCTTCTCGACCAGGGGAATACTCACGACGCCCTTAAGGTAGTGCTCCAACGCGGTGCGCAAGTGGTAGTATCCGGCGGCGATGTCCCCTTCCGAAACCGCGAGTCCGGCGTCTTTTGCGATCGGTGCGATATCTTTGGGCCACTCAGGTTCCAATGCCGGCCGGTACGGTGAAGAGCGGCCGACAAGTTGGAACTTGAAGCCATCGCGAAGAACGAGAAAACCGATAGCGTGCTCTCCGCAATCGGAGCAACGATAGAAGATGTTGTAAAGCTGGCGAAGTGGGTGTTCCGGCTTGAGTCGGGGTGGCACAAAATGGCCGTGGTACGACGCGAATGAGTTCGATTGGCTTAAGAACGGCGCGTACCTTCCACACTGCTCACACTCCGTTGTAATGTTGGGGAGGAAGAAACCCCGCGGCGACAAGTGTCCATGACTTCCGAGTCCCCCGCTTCGTGAATCACGATGCGCGGCAAGCCGAAGATTGTCGCCGTCGCCTTTAGAGACCGGGATAATCGGATTAGAAATGTACTCGCCGGCCAGCACTTCGGCAGAGAATTCCGCCGTAGCGCCTTCGTTGAATAACTCAGTTGGCAAATGAAGATTCTGATATAGCCCCCGAACACTTAGCAAGAGAGAAAAGATATCTCGAAGCGTCAGTTGGACCCTGATTTCGAGTGGCCGCAGCGACGGATGCAATTCTGACTCGAAGTAGATTAGGTCGTCACTCATGCCCCGTAGTCTATCCCCTTACGTGCGTGTACAAATAGCCCCCACCTACCCGCCCGACCTTGGACACGCCCGGATCGCCGCCGGTTCGGGCGGCCAGTCTCAATAGCGGTCGCGGCACTCGCTCACAACATCCGCGGGCACCAGCCAAAGAGCGAAGACGATTAGCCCAGGTACTACGATTACGTCGTCAAGGTGGCCCACCACGGGAATGAAGTCGGGGATGAGGTCGAACGGCAACAGTGCGTAACCAATAGCACGCCCAAGACACCACTTCGCAAGACGCGGCGTGTGCGGATGCTTCGCCACGGCCCGATAGACGGCAAGTTCTCAACGGATGAGAAAAGGGGACGAGAGCACGCCTGTTCGGCTCTCGATTTGCAGCCCTGATTGTCGTGACGTCGACGCGAGAGTTCAACGGGCGTGCTCCCGTCCCCCTTTTCTCCCCCCTTTCCCCCCGCAACTGGCGGCATTAAGCGTTGAGCAATGCCTGAGCCGAACAGCTGTGGCTGCGTCCCCTTTCTTCTCTTGTCGTTAGCGCGGCCCAGGTAGGCGAAGACGCCCACCGGGGCGACCCGCGAAAAGCAACAGGATGGAAGCAGCCAACAACAGGGCGTCGCTGCACGGCTCGGGGATGGCGACCAGGTTCGAGACTAAGATGCCCGCGGAGCCGTCGGTGAAGTGGGCCGTGAAGGCGAGCTGGCCCAGGTTGTTGAAGCCGCCCTTGGCTGCGGACTCCAAGAAATCAATTGTCCGGATGTCTCCAGGCGCCACTTCCAGCGAGTCGCCAGTACGGACGATCAGGCGCAATGTGCCGGTCCGGTCGGTCGCCCAGATGCCGAAGTTGTTCGTCGAGTCAACGCCCGTACCGTTGAGATAACCAATAAATGCGACCTGGCCTGCATCATTCAGAAGCGGCGTCCCAAATGAACTCGTGCTTGGGTCGCCAAAGTAAACGCCGCTGGGGGTTCCCGGGGCATGGCTCCCTGTGCGGGCCACGAGCGATAAACTGCCGAAACCCTCCGACCAAATGCCCTCGTGGTTCGTGAGGTCCACGCCGCTGCCGGTGAGATAGGCGCGAAGCGCGATTCGGGCGGCGTCGTTCATGTGAAAGTAAAAGTCATCGAAGAAGCTGAACCGGACGGCCCTCGGCGTTCCTGGAGCCGGGCTTCCTTCGCGGGCAATTAGCGTGAGGCCGCCGGAGCGCTCCACCCAAATGCCCCTTTCGTTCGCGCTGTTCACGCCGACGCCGTCAAGTGCTGCCAGAAACGCAGCTTGGCCGGCATTGCTCAAGCTGGGTGGGGCGAAGAGGCGGAAGTTCACGCCGCTTGCTGTGCCGGGAGCCGGGGTTCCGCTCCGGGCGACCAACGCCAGATTGCCAGAACCTTCCGACCAAACGCCGACACGGTTGGTATCGTCCACGCCGCTGCCGGCGAGGTAGGCAAAAAACGCCGTCTGGCCAGCGTCGTTCAATGCGAGGGGCCGGTAGAGAGCGAAGGATTCGAAGTTCACGTCGTCGGGCGTGCCGGGGGCATGGCGTCCGCCACGGGCGACGAGCGCCAAGCGACCCGACCGCTCCGACCAGATGCCGGATGCATTTGTGATATCCACTCCGCTACCGCTGAGTAGGGCGCCAAACGCGGTCTGCCCAGCATCGTTCAGGGCGAGGGAGAAATCATCGATAAAGGAGTAGGACACGCCGCTCGGCGTGTCGGGCGCCTGGCTCCCGAGTCGCGCTACCAGTGCGACGCTGCCGGACCCCTCCGACCAGAGGCCCAAGTCAAATAGCATGCCAGTACCAGCAAGCCTGGCGGAAAACGCGGTTTGGCCAAGGTTGTTGAGGATCGGAGTTCCGAAGACGTCAAATGGGAAACCTCCAGGGGCGTCAAAGGTGACGCCGCTGGGCGTGCCGGGGGCATGGTCGCCCTGCCGGGCCACCAGCGCCAAGCTGCCCGACCCGTCAGACCAGATGCCCACGCTATTGGCGTCACTGACTTCAGTGCCGGCGAGCTGAGCAATAAATGCGGACTGACCCGCGTCATTCAGCCCGGCCAAGATATAAGAAGCCGAGAAAGTAGCGCCGCTGGGCGCGCCTGGGGCTTGCTGGCCGGTGAGGGCGACCGTGCGGATCGAGTCAACAGCGGCAGCGTCCGCGACCGCCGGTGCGGCCACAAGCACGATGGCCTCTATGGCCATGGACCATCGCGATAACCGAGCCAAACAGGACGTGAAGGGCCGGTTCATGACCTTCCCCCCGAGGCGAGTATCCTGGCAGCCGTGCTTTCTGTTGCAACGGAGATTCTATGACCTTTGGTTGGCGGGTTGCAAGAATTCTTCCCGTTTTCCAGCAGTTGACGGTCACCCCCCAAGCGATGGAGGGGCCACCCGCTGCCG
>JBIOVA010000070.1:0-39268 GCA_044867485.1 Lacipirellulaceae bacterium
CTTCTACAAAGGCAGCGCTCCTATCCGCATTCGTCAACCTTTACGAAGGCCTTACCGATTTCGACGTCAGCATTGAAGGAGGTACAGTCCAAGTCTTTTTTAACGAAGGCGAGTTCGTGATTCCTGCCACTCGACTTTCGGATGGTAGCGTACGGTTTCTTTGTTTGTTGGCGATCCTCTGCGATCCCGACCCGCCGCCATTGATTTGCATTGAGGAGCCGGAGTTAGGTCTGCATCCAGACATTCTGCCAAAGCTAGCAGATCTACTAGTCAGTTCGTCACAGCGAACGCAGCTCATAGTAACCACGCACTCTGACATTTTGGTTGATGCATTTTCCGACTGGCCAGGTACTGTTGTCGTTTGTGAAAAACACGACGGATCCACGACGATGCGTCGCCTTGTCGCGGAAGAGCTGGCTCCCTGGCTCGAAAAGTATCGCCTTGGCCAGCTTTGGGCGAGCGGTCAGATTGGGGGAAATCGCTGGTGAGCGCAAAGATCTATCTCGAAGGCGGCGGAGATACGCGGCTCCTCAAGACTGCATGTCGCGAAGGATTTGCCAAGCTCTTGCAGAAGGCCGGCTTCAGGGACCGCATGCCCCAGCTTGTTGCGTGCGGTAGCCGTAGCGATGCGTTCGAAGGATTTCGGATCGCTCACGCAAGCAGCGGGACCGGGCGTTTTGTCGCCATGTTGGTTGACAGTGAGGACCCAATGATCGACGTCAACGCCACTTGGGCTCATGTAGCGCGGCGGGATGGCTGGCAACAACCCGCGGGCGCAAGCGACGACCAGGTCCTGCTCATGACGATCTGCATGGAAACTTGGATCGTCGCCGATCGGGAGGCCCTATCCAGCCACTACGGGGCCAGTTTGCAGGATTCCGCACTTCCGCCGCTTGCGGAATTGGAGAATCGCAATCGCTCTGCGATCCAACAATCATTGACTCACGCGACTCGCAATTGTTCCAATTGTTATGTGAAAGGACCGCGATCCTACGAAGTCTTGGGGAAACTCTCCCCGACGGCCCTGTCGCCGCGACTGCCAAGCTTCTCGCGAGTCCAACGAATCCTAGACGAGAAACTTTAACCAGACTTGCGCCTTCTTTTTGTGCCATTCGACAGCCCCGCGTTGCAGGCCCCCCATGCCCATCGACTCTTACGCCAAAGACGACATTCTGACGATTCGCGTCTCGGAAGAGCGGCTCGTCGACCCCGAGGTGCTCAAGCGCGTGTTCGACGACGTCACCGCGCTGTTGGACAAGACCGACGAGCGGCAGGTGGTGCTCGACTTTGGCGCCGTGAAGTTCATGGCCTCCGCCGCGCTAGGCCGGCTCGTGCAACTTCAGAAAAAGTGCCAGGAGTACAAGGCGAACCTCAAGCTGTGCAGCGTGTCGCCCGACATTCTCCAGGTGTTCAAGATCACGAAGCTGAACAAGGTGTTCGACATCCAGTCGGACGAGCCGACGGCGCGGAAGTCGTTCAGCAAACGCGGCTTTTTCGGCTAAGCCGCGCCGGCCTCCAAGATTCCTCCGACTCCCTCCCCTCTGCGGGGAGGGCTGGGGAGGGGGACGAAGCGGGTACAACGACGCAAGAGTCTGGGCGCCCGCACTCTGGTGCTTCACCCCTCCCTAACCTTCGGTTCCGACTACCGCCCTGCGCTCGGTCGCCACTGGCGACCGTGCTCGGTTGCTCCCGTCCCCGTCGAGGGGAGAGGAACGGAGGGAAGTGATGCTTCGTTAGAAGTTCGCCGGTATCGGCTCGTCGTCGCCGAAGTTGCCCAGCGATTCATAGACGGACTGATCGATCGTGTACGAAATCGGCCGCACGCTGCCGTCGAGCAGCGCGAAGAACGCCTGGTCGGCGTGCTCGCTGCCGAACCGCTCGTTGTCCTCATCATCGGGGTCGTTCTCGTTCGGGAAGCCTTCGTCCGGGCTGCGGAGGACAGTCTCCCGCGAGTCGCCGGCGAATATTGCCGAGTCGCCGCGATAGGCGTGCTCCTCCCCCTCCTGCGGCGGATCCTCTTCGTTCGGGTCGACCACGTCGGTGATGTACTTCTCGCCCAGCGCGAATGTGTTCGACAGGCCGTCGGTCACCTGCTTGGCATTGATGCGCGATTGCGTGAAGATCGGCCCCGTCTCCGCGGGATCGTAGTCGTCGCGCTCGGCGCCGAGGCGCTCGCCCGCGTTGGCGGCGTAATCGCCTCCCGCGGCGACGCCCGGCGTCGTGGTGGGTTTGTCATCGTTGTCGAAGTCGCGATCCGCCGTCGGCGGCCGACGCGACGGGCAGAAGAACGTCGCCACCGGGTTCCGCATCGTCACGGAGTTCGCAATATCAAACACGTCAAGGCTTTTGCGATATGCCTGAAACATGGCCTGTTGCTCCATGTAGGGCAGGGAGTAGTACGCCCAGGACACGCTCTTGGTGTCACTGGCGTTGCGGCCGGTGGGAAAGGCGCCCTTGGCGTCGTGGTGCATCTGAACCGCCAACCCCAGTTGCTTGAGGTTGTTGGAGCACTGCGACCGTCGGGCGGCTTCGCGGGCGGCCTGAATCGCCGGCAGCAGCAGCGCGACCAGTACGCCGATGATAGCAATCACCACCAACAACTCGACGAGCGTGAAAGCACGAAGGGCGACTTGTCCGGGAGTCCGCGACAGAAAGGGTCGGTTCATGGCGCAGCCTGTTCCTTGCTCTGAGGGCGCAAAGGGAGTTGCAGTCGTGGAGAGCCACGGCATCGCCGCGCTGCCGGCCGCTTGACGTCACGACCGCTCAAGTTCGGTGGGACGAGGTCCGCCGCTTCGCGAAAACGAGGTCCGCCGCTTCGCGAGGGGAAATGACTGATTTCCGCACGGCAACCGCGCTTGTTGTGGTGTGAACCCCAGGGCGCTGGAGCAAGTTTCGCGAAGCTGACAAAACCGGCGGCGGGCGCCGAAAAATTGGTCAAACTTGGCGGAAAATAGCACAAACTCCCTCGACATCGTGCCAGCGTTTTTCCAGTGAGAAACTGTGAAGTCCCCAAGAAGCGCAGGCAGTCGCTCCCATACGGCGCGCAAGTTGCACCCCTCCAGAGCCCAGTCGCATTCATCGGGAGGAGGCGGGCATTTGGGTCGAGGTCATTTATGTCTCCGTGGTGTCTCCGCGTGGTCCGTGGCGGCGGGCTGGTTGTTGCTGCTGGTGTAGGATTCTTGGGGGCCGTTGACACGGCCAGGGCGCAGCCGGCGACCGCGCCTCGCGACCCGCTCTCAGGCGGCGTGAGCTTCGCAAGCGGCGATCCGCTGACCGCAGTGTCGGCGTCCTCAGAGTCGTTGCGAATTGCCACTCACGCGGAGTTCCGACTGGGCGCCGCGGTCGTCGACGCCCTCCACGGAGATTCGCCGCACAGCGTCAGGCATGTCCCCACGGCGGCGCCTTGGGCCCCGCCAACGCACTTTGCGGGGCCGGCCGCTCCGCTCGTGCCGGCCAGGCAGCCGCATCGTTTCACGAGCATTTCGCCCGCGCCGGCTCCCGCCGCAAACCGGCCGCAATCGGTTCGCTCGTGGGTGATGGGCGTCGCAGGCGAGACGACGCCGTCCGCCACCGACCTGTCGCCGGCCGGCGCGGCGTGGTCCACCCTGGCCGAGTCGTCGTTGGCAAGTTCCCAGCCAGGCGCACTCGCTGCGTCACCGACGCTCCACTCAGGCTTGGCGCCGACGGTCGACCCCAGCTCGACGCGATTGCCTACCTGGTCGCCGCGTCCCTGGAGCGCATCGGGCGTCATGGGCAGCATGCAACGCCTGCCGTCCGGTCGGTAGCTGGACCTGCCGCGGATCGAGAGGGATGCCCCTGAGGCGCCATGGCGCTACTGGCGTAGCGCAGCCGCTGCCGTGCGTCGCTGCGCACTCGGCAGGCAACAAATGCCTAGTTCGTTGGCCCGAAGCCGTGTTTCCGCTGGAATCTTCGCCGATTGGCAATGCCTGGACGCTTGGCGCGTGAATTGCACGGTTGGCCTGCCTCTTTTATATTGGCCAAGTTCGCGACCTAGCTCCCGTCCCGATCCCCAGGGCGGCCGGGCCAAGTCCCCCGCCCATTCGTCATGACGCCCGACGGACTAGCCACCGCGTCGCCTCCCGGCCTTGCCGCGCCCGCGCTCCCCATGCACTTGGGACTTAATCTCGACCGCTACGAGGTCGGCGATTTCTTCGACGAAATGTTCGACGAGTCGCGGCAGCCGCGCGCGTTCTATCGCGGGTTGTACGATCGACTCTGGCGGCTGGACGGCGACGAACTGGAGCGACGCCAGCGGGCCGCCGAGCGATCGATGCGGCGGCTCGGCATCACGTTCAACGTGTACGGCGACACCGAAGGCAGCGAACGGATCATCCCGTTCGATATCTGCCCGCGAATTATCGTCGAGAGCCAGTGGCGGTGGCTCGAGAAAGGGCTCAAGCAGCGCGTCAACGCGCTCAATAAGTTCATTCACGACGTCTACCATCGGCAGATGATCGTCCGCGACGGCGTCGTGCCGGAATTCGTCGTGCGGAGCTGTGCGTCGCTCCGGCAGCAATGCATGGGTCTCACCCCTCCGCTGGGCGTGTGGTGCCACATCACCGGCGTCGATCTGGTGCGCGACCGCGAGGGGCAGTTCTATGTGCTGGAAGACAACCTCCGGTGCCCCTCCGGCGTGTCGTATGTGCTGCAAAATCGGCAGCTCATGAAGCAGACCTTCCCGCAGGTGTTCGAGGAGGCGCGCGTCCAACCGGTGGACGACTATTGCAGCCAACTCCTCGACGCCCTGCAAGCGCTGATGCAGGACCGGGTGCGCGACCCGCACGTCGTGCTGCTCACCCCAGGCAGCTACAACTCGGCGTACTTTGAGCATTCGTACCTGGCCCAGCAAATGGGCGTGCCGTTGGTCGAAGGCCGCGACCTGGTCGTCTCCGACGGGTACGTCTACATGCGAACGACCCGCGGGTTCGAACGCGTCGACGTCATCTACCGCCGCATCGACGACGATTTTTTGGACCCCGAGGCGTTCAACAAAGACTCGATGCTCGGCGTGGCGGGGCTGCTCAACGTGTACAAGCACGGCCGCGTCGCGCTGGCCAACGCTCCCGGCGCCGGCGTGGCGGACGACAAGGTCGTGTACGCCTACGTGCCGCAGATCATTCGCTATTACCTCGACGAGGAGCCGATCATCCCCAACGTCGAGACGATGGTTTGCTGGGACGAAACCCAACGCAACCACGTGCTGGCGAACCTCGACAAGCTCGTCGTCAAGCCCGCCAACGAGTCGGGCGGTTACGGCATGCTCATTGGTCCGCGGGCGAGCGAGGCGGAACGCGCCAAGTTCGCCGACCTGATCCGCGCCAAACCGCGGAACTACATCGCCCAGCCGACCCTCAACCTGTCGCGCGTCCCCGTGCTCACCGACAACGGCCTGGAAGGCCGCCACGTCGACCTGCGTCCGTTCGTCATCTACGGCCGCGAAATCTACGTGCTGCCCGGCGGGCTCACCCGCGTGGCGCTCCGCAAGGGCTCGCTCGTGGTGAATTCCTCCCAAGGCGGCGGCAGCAAAGACACCTGGGTGATGTCCGACGAGGACGACCGATGACGAGGCGCCGCCATGCTTAGCCGCGTCGCCGATTCCATCTACTGGATGAGCCGCTACATCGAGCGGGCCGAGAACGTCGCGCGGTTCATCGCCGTCAATCTCAACCTCAGCCTCGACATGCCCGGCGACGCCGAGCAGCAGTGGATGCCGCTGGTCGGCACCACGGGCGATCACGAGGCGTTCATCGCTCGCTATCCGTCGCCCAGCAAGCACAACGTCATCAAGTTCCTCACGTTCGACCGCGAGAATCCCAACTCGATCATGTCCTGCCTGTGGTCGGCGCGGGAGAACGCTCGGGCGGTTCGCGAGAGCATCTCCTCAGAGATGTGGGAACACATCAACCGCTTCTATCTGCTCATTCGCGAGAGCGGCGCCCTGCAGGCGGCGTTCGAGGAGTCGTACGACTTCTTCGACCAGATTCGCGTCTCCGGCCAGCAGTTCATGGGCGTCACCGACGCCACGATGACCCACGGCGAAGGCTGGCACTTCTGCCGCCTCGCGCGGTCGATCGAGCGGGCCGACAAGACCTCGCGAATTCTCGACGTGAAGTATTTCATCCTGCTGCCCAGTCCCACGGACGTGGGCTCGCCGTTCGACGACATCCAGTGGTCCGCCCTGCTCCGCTCGGCCAGCGCGCTGGAAATGTATCGCCAGCGGCATGGCCGCCTGGAGCCGGCCGCCGTGGTGCAGTTCCTGGTGCTCGACCGCGAGTTCCCGCGGGCCGTGCTCTACTGCCTCACCAAGGCGAACGAGTCGCTGCACGCCATCTCCGGCTCCGCGATGGGCGGCTTCGGCAACCGGGCCGAGCAACTGCTCGGCCGGCTGCGCGCCGAATTGGCCTACACCTCCGCCCCGCAAATCATCCAGCGCGGCCTGCACGAGTTCGTCGACAACCTGCAGCAGCGACTCAACGACGTGGGCGAATCCATCTACGAAGCGTTTTTCGCGATGCGTCCGCTCGACTCGATGACGCAATCGCAGCGGCAGTATCAGGAAATTGGTTAGGAACCACGAAACACACGAAAATCACGAAAAACGGAACGAAGGCCCGCCTCGATCGCTGCGAGACTTTGGCGGTGCTTCAGTCTCACTATCTTGCTCCTCTTTCGTGCCTTTCGTGTTTTTCGCGGTTAAATCCGAAGCAGGCGGTAGAAAGGGACGTTGCAGTGGAACTGCTGAGAATGGATCCGCCCGGGATAGCGTTGCGCGAGGCGCCCCCCGTCGAACTGGAAATCGCGCACACGACGCGGTACGACTTCTCGGAATCGGTGTTCCTGGAGCCGCACACGCTGCGGTTCCAGCCGCGGGCCGACGGCGGACAGGCGCCGCTGGAATTCCAGCTTGAAATCGACCCCGTCCCCGCCGGGCAAGCGGCCTGCCTCGACGCGGCGGGCAACATCGTCACCCACGCGTGGTTCGACGGCCTGCACGACAGCCTCACGATTGCCGCGCGGTCGGTCGTGGCCATGCCGCGCGAGAATCCGTTCGACTATTTGCCCGACGCCGGCCGCACGCAGTTGCCGGTCTTTTACGGCGACGAAGCCGAGGCCCTGCGTCCCTACCTGCGGCGCGACCCCGCGGCCGCGACGTGCGCGGACGAAGTCGCCGTGTTTGCCGCGCGCATCCGGGCCGCCGCCCACGGCGAGCTGCTACCGTTTCTGGCGTCGCTGAACCAAACAATGTTCGACCGGCTCACCCTCATCCGCCGCGAAGACGGCGCCACGTGGGCGCCCATGCACACCTGGCGAGAGAAATGCGGCGCCTGCCGCGACCTCGCTTGGCTGTTTGTCGACGTCTGCCGCGCCGGCGGCGCGGCGGCGCGGTTCGTCAGCGGCTACGAAGATTCGGTCTTCGGCCGCGAGACTTACGACCTGCACGCCTGGGCCGAGGTGTACATCCCCGGCGGCGGCTGGCGGGGCTACGACCCGGCGCGGGGTCTGGCCGTCGCCCAGCATCACGTGGCCGTCGCCGCCGCAGCCACGCCGGTCGGGGCCTCCCCCGTCACCGGAGCCTTCCGCGGCACTGGCGTCACGTCAACGATCGAAACCGAAGTCCACGTCGAGCGCCGCGTGCCGGCGCTGGCGTCGTAGGATTCTCGCCAATCCGCGCTGGTCCGACTGGCCTGCAACCAACGCCGCCCGAACGCGGTCGAATCTGCAACCGCTCCGCCTAAACCGCGCACATTTGGCGGTTTCTCTGACACGCGCGGCGTGATACTCTGGGGTGCGAATCACGCGACAAGCTTTGCGACGTCATTTAGCCGCGTCGCGAGCGACGCGGCTAAATGGCGTCCACAGCCGACGGCGCAGCTTATCACTTCCTTTTCGTTCCCTCTCCTCCGACGGACTTCCGCATGAGCGATGCGCCGCGTCCCCGCGTGGGCAACTACCGCTGGGTCATCTGCGCCCTGTTGTTCTTCGCCACGACGATCAACTACGTCGACCGCGCGGTGCTCGGCGTGCTGGAATCGACGCTCCGCGAGCAGATCAAGTGGACCGACCAGCAATATGGCGACATCAACGCCATGTTCACGCTGGCGTATGCCATCGGATTCCTGTTTGCCGGGCGGATGATGGATCGGCTCGGCACGCGCGTGGGGTACGCGATCGCGCTGGTGGTGTGGTCGTTGGCGGCTGCAGCGCACGCGTTCGCCGATAGCGTCGTAGGGTTCGCCATCGCGCGATTCGCACTTGGGATTGGCGAATCGGGCAACTTCCCGGCCGCGATCAAGACGGTCGCCGAGTGGTTTCCCAAAAAGGAGCGGGCGTTCGCGACGGGCATCTTCAACGGCGGCTCGAACATCGGAGTCATCGTGGCGCCGGCGGTCGTACCCTGGATCGTCATCAACTGGCACTGGCAGGCCGCCTTCCTGGCGACGGGCCTGGCCGGCCTCGTGTGGGTCCTGTTCTGGTGGCCGCTCTATCGACGGCCGCAGGAGCACCCGCGGCTCTCGCCCGCGGAGTTGGCCTACATCGAAAGCGATCCGCCGGACCCGCCCACGAAGGTGAGCTGGCTGCAACTGCTGGGGTACCGACAGACTTGGGCGTTTGCCGCCGGCAAGTTTCTCACGGACTCGATCTGGTGGTTTTACCTGTTCTGGTTCGCCCCCTTCTTGAGTTCCAGATTCGGCGTCGACATCAAGACGATCGGCCCGCCGATGATCTTTGTGTACCTGCTGGCCGACGTCGGCTCGATTGCCGGCGGTTGGCAAAGCTCCCGCCTGCTGGCCCGCGGCTGGACGGCCAACGCCGCCCGCAAGACGGCGATGCTCACCTGCGCCCTGTGCATTGTCCCGGTGGCGCTCGCGCCGCTGGTCGAAGGCCGCTACATCGTCGCCGACTATTTCGCGATCGAAGCCAAATGGATCGCCGTGCTGCTGGTCGGCGTGGCCGCCGCGGCGCACCAAGGCTTCTCGGCCAACCTGTTCACGCTGACGTCCGACATGTTCCCGCGCCGCGCCGTGGGATCCGTCGTGGGCATCGGCGGATTTGCCGGCGCGATGGGCGGGTTTCTCATGAACCTCGGCGCCGGCCGGCTCAAGGAAATGACGGGCAACTACATCGTCATGTTCGCCATCGCCGGGTCGGCGTACCTCGTGGCCCTGTTCGTCATCCACATGCTCGTGCCGAAGCTGGAGCCGATCACGCTGCCCGACCCCAGCGCGCCCGCTCCCCCATAAAGCGACCGCCGGTCGCGCTCCGCGCATCGCGTCACGCGCCGCCGCGCCACGAATGCCACAGGCTGATCGCCAACGAGAGCAAGCTGACAATCGCCGCGATCAGCAGCATGTAGTACATCAATCCATACTTGCGATTGAGCGCTCCCAACGCGTCCATGAGCCGGGACACGTCCTTCCCCCTCGTGAGCACAATACCGGCAAATCCTCTCGCCGCTTGGCGCGTCCACACGCCCACCAGAAGTAACAGCAAACCGGCCACCGCAAACGCGATCGCCGACGCCGCGAGCGGCGATGTCGCCGTCCCGCCGGCCAACGCTTTTTTGAGCATCTCCAACTGCTCGGCCGGCATGCCCGCCTTTTCTGCTGCGGCGATCGTCCTCTCAGGCTTGCGCACCATGATCAGCGTGCTCACGCCGTTGATCATTTGCAGCATGCCAAAAAAGATCATCACGAAACCAACCAGGCTCATCTTCCTGGCCAGGCTGCCGATGGTTTGATTCTGGAAGTCGTCGAATTCAAACTCACCAGCTGAAACGGGAGACGACGAGGACATGTGTCGGATCCTTTCGCGTCATCAATATCTGAAACAGACGTCCAAACAACTGCTGCCCAAACTACGCCCACGGCATCCCCGCCGTCAAACAACCCCGGTTAGCCGCGACGCGAAGGTCCTCCGCAGCGGAGCGCGTCCCCGAGAAATAACAAAAGGGTCAGAACTATTTGACGCATCGATGATAGTTCTGCCCCGTTTATCCCCCAAGCAAAAATCTCGCACCCCCTCTAGTTTTTGGCCGCGCGACATAGTATACAGAAGTTCATAATCGCCCGCGCCCGGAGAATCCCCCATCGCACGCCGAATTGGAGGAAGACGCCCAGGCTACGCGATGCTCGACTTTCCGCCCTGGCCGAACGCGTCGTCGCCGCGTCATGTGCAGTGCGCGTCGGTTCGGCGGACCGCATTTGTCCGCTCGGCAGCGCACAGCTTGACCTGAACGGGCCCCATTTGCGGTCAAAACTGGTCAATACGGGGACAATACCGGACAAAATACGGACAAGAGGGACAAGTCGCTCGACAAGAAAACGCCGAGAAAAGTAGCGTCTGAGGCTCGAAAAGACTCAAAATTCTGTCCGCCGTAATCGTTGACCCCCACCAGCCCGACCAAGCTTGGTCGGGCTGCTTCCCGCTGACCCCTGACTCGTGACCTACCTCGCCGCCTTCCACAACCCCATCGCCGGGTCGCGCACGAAGAACACGCGATCCCCATTGGGCAGATCATTCCACCCGTCACGAAGCTTCGTGATGTCGTACCGCTTGCCGTACTCCGCCAGGTCGCCGTACTGATACTTCGCCTGGACGATCTCCTCGCGGGACAGCCCGCCCGGGCAGTACGTGATGCGGAACCGGCCCTCGCTCGACCCGTGGATGAGATGGGCCGCCGCCGACAGGTTTTCCCGCAGGTCGTCGTGGCTCGCCACGGCCTCCAGCACCTCGGGCGTCGTGAGGTAGCCGTATTTTCGGATCAGCCGGTCGATTTCGGCGTCCTCGCCGAACGTCCGCACGCCGGGGGCCAGGATCACCAGCTCGCTTCGATCGGCCATCGCCATCCGCGTGCGGTAGATGGCCTTGTTCCCCAGCCACGTGCTGGGGAATTTCTCGGGGTCGAGATAGACCACGCATCGCGAAAACGGCTCGTCGACCACGGTCACGTTCACCTGGAACGCCAAGTCGCATGCTTTCCAGAAGCATTCGGCGTCGTCACCAATGTACAACCCGCGGACCACCGACCGGCCGTCATCGCCGGGGCCGATCACCGTGAGCACATACACCAGCGGCAGATGGCGGCAGAAGTGGTCCTGGGCGTAGTTGAGGATCTTTCGCAGGGGCGTGTCGCCGACGCCCATGATCCGTTCCATCCCGTAGACGGCGCCGATGTAGTGGCTCTCGTTGATCCCCCGCACCCCGCCGGCGCCGACGAAGATGTTCTTGTTGTAATTGGCCATGCCGATCACCTCGTGCGGCACGACCTGGCCGATCGACAGGATCAGGTCGTGGCCGCCGCGGGAGATCAGCCGATTGGTCTGGGCCGGCCACGGCTCCCGGTAGATCCCTTCGGTGACCTGGGCGCAATACTCGCCAGGAACCATGCCGAGCGTTTCGACGTCGGTTCGCCAGTTGTGGTAACGAAACAGCCGCTCGGGGACGGTGGGAAACATCTTGTGCCGGTGCTTGGCGGACATCTCCTCGTGCGTGCCGACCGCGGGCAGCACGTCGACCAGCCGGTCGCCGTAATAGTCCAGCACCATGCACGTGAGCTCGCCGGCCCGGCTGGCGGCCCGCGAGTAGTCTGGCGGCACGGCAATCACCCGTTGCCGTGGGCCCAAACGGTCGAGAACGCCGACCAGGGCCTCGCGGAGGTCGTCGTCGGAGAGGACGGTCGTCGGCGATCCAAGGGCAAGATGCAACATGTAAGCCGAAGGGCGTCGGGTGAGAACCGGGCAAATCGTGGCGGGCGCGCCGAATGCTTGGAATGCCCGCCCTAGATCATCGTAACCCACCCGCCGCACCCTGCGGAGGCGATCGTGATTGCCCGCCCAGTAAATTGGCGGGATAATGGCTCTTATGGCCGCCGCCTTCGAGCCTGCCGCGGGACTGTCTGCCACCGGGGCTACGCCTCCCGGCGCCCGCGAGCCCCAACTGTTTCGCTTCGGCCTGCGGCAACTCTTCGCGTTTGTTTCCGGCGCCGTCGTGCTCGTGGGCGTCATGGCGATGGCCGGCGGCAGTTGGGCGCCAACGATTGGGTTCCTCGCCGCCCTGGTCGCCGCCCACGTGTTGGCCACGTCGGTCGGCACCCGGCTGCGCGATACCTCCAGCGATATTCAGCAGTGGAAAGCCGGCCGCCCCGGCGCCAGCGCGGACCCGCCGCCGCGAACCGGCCCCGCGTCGCCCGCTGTCGCAATGTCAGCCAGCTCGCTGGCTCGCCACGAGGAGACGCCGCGCCGATCCTTGTCCGCCGCGCTCACCGGCCTGATCGCCGGCGCGTCACTCGGCGCCGCGGGAATGCCGTTCGTCGCCGGTTCCCAAGCAACGCCCGCGGGACTGGCCCTGGGTGCTGTGAGCTGCGGCGTCATCTGCGCCTGGCTCGCCCTCCTGGTGGCCAATTTCTGGACGATCGCACGGGGCGCCTGGCGGGAGGCTCGAATGGCTTCGGGAGGCTACCCGGCGAAGCGAAGACGCAAGCGCTGGTGGCGTCGGGACGACGACCCGCGGACTTAATCGCTCGGCCGCGCCGCGAGCAATCGCCGCAGCAGCACCGGATCGACTCGTCCGCGGAAGCGGATCTTGCCGTCGATCTCAACGACGGGCACGCACGCGTCGAAACGCTCCCGCAGCGCGGGGTTGGCGTCCACGTCGACCGACCGCACGTCGAGGCCATGCGCGGCAAGAAGCTCGCGCGCCTCATCGCAAAGATGGCATCCGCAGCGTGTATAGAGGACGACATTCATCGCCGCGTGCACTTCTGGCAACATCAGGGCCGCGCTCGGTCGCGAAACGGCAACACTCGCGCGGGCGCCTCAAGTGTCAAACTGGGGGACTTTGGATTCCCACCCAAAGTCCCGCTGTCCCACCCGTCCGGGGGGTTCCGGCGGACCTCCCAAGTCGCGGCCCGGCATGGGCTTGCGCCTTCTGTTTGCCGGCCCTTTTGACGGGAGCCTACGATGGAATTGTCCCGCCGCCGGCGCCAGGACGGCCACTCGCACGGCCGCTCGCGGCGCCTCGATTGCTCCCGCCTTGAGCCGCCCCGCGCATCGCAGCAAGTGTTTTGATTCTTGAAGGTTACGGCCGCTATGTCAACGCAACATCGCCTCCCGAAAGCCGCCCTTCGCCCGTCCAAAGGACGCGTGCGCGCGAGCATGCGCTTGTCGCCGCGCGCACGCCGTCCGCAAGCCGCTGCGCAGAACAGCCGAGAGCCCTTCGCCCCGCCGGAAGACTGGCACGAACCGACCAATCGGAACAACGGGTATCGAATCGTCGTCCAGCAGCCCGGCGAGGGTTATGTGCACGTTGTGACGCCCGCCCAGGTACGTGAGCGGCTCGCCCGGGTCCCCCAAGAGTTCCTTAATGGCCTTGAGGTGATCCAGTTCAGCCAGATGACCCGCAAGAAGCAGAGTTTCCCTTGCTACGGCATGCAGTGGGGGGCGACGCTATACCTATACCCGCTCGAAGTCTCGTTGGAAGAGTGGTTCAGCAACCCGCCGCGGCCGGAGATTTTCAACGAGGCCCGCATGTACGGCGGCCGGTGGGACGAGCCGGCGCTGGGCTCGTGGCGGCTTAGCTGGACCCAGGCGGCGATCGAGGATTACTACCTCAACAACATCCTCATCCACGAGCTGGGCCACCTGGTCGACGACCGCAACACGAACTACGCGGCTCGCGAGCGGTTCGCCGAGTGGTTCGCGGTGCAGTATGGCTACCGGGCGACCGGCGGCCAGGCGTCGCGCCGTCGGCAGAAGATCCGCCGCCGACATCACGCCAAGTAGCTGTTGGGCAGTTTCTTCGAAACTGCCCCGAGTTTCGGAGAAACTCGGCTACGTATCTCATGTGATCCTTTGCCGCTGTAGCTGCGCCGCCAGCCGCCGACTATCATGGTCGCACTCTTCCCGGCGAGTGCAGCGCATAGGTGGTCCTGATTCCAAGGACCGGCGACGAACGAGCAGCGTCACAGGGGATCATTCATGGGACCGGTCGATATTGCCGTCTTCGCGGCGTTCATCCTCGCGGTGGTGGCGGTTGGCCTCGTCAAAAGTCGCTCCGGCGGCGAAGAGAAAGACGTCCAGGACTTCTTTCTGGCGGGCCGGGGCCTGTCGTGGTGGCTCATCGGATTCTCCCTGATCGCGGCCAATATCTCGACGGAGCAATTCGTCGGCATGAGCGGCAACGCGGCCAGCCACGTGGGCCTGGCCATCGCCAGCTACGAGTGGATGGCGGGGATCACGCTGGTGGTCGTCGCGTTCGCGTTCCTGCCGTATTTTCTTCGCGCCGGCATCTACACAATGCCCGAGTTTTTGGAGCATCGTTATAACTCGCTGGCCCGGTTCATCATGGCGTCGGCCACTGTGCTGATTTACCTATTGCTGCTCGGGGCGGTGACCTATTCCGGCGCGCTCACCGTGCAAACGCTTGGGCAGCGGTTCGGGATGGACATTCGCCTGTGGCAGCCGTCGCTGTTTATCGCCCTGATCGCGATGATTTACGTCGTGTGCGGCGGGCTCAAAGCGTCCGTCTGGGCCGATTTGCTGCAGGGCACAGCGCTAATTCTGGGCGGGGCCGTCATCATGCTGTACGCCTTCGACAAGCTCGGCAGCGTTGAGCAGGCCGCGACGGTCGTCGACGTGGCCACGGGCGAGGTCGTTGTGAAGTCGCTCGACCCCGACCAAGGCGCGATCGACCGGTTCTTGGATCTGAACGCCAACCGCCTCAACATGTTCCTGGCCAAGGACGACCACGTCGTACCATGGACGGCCCTGCTCTTGGGACTATGGATCCCCAATTTCTACTACTGGGGCCTGAACCAATACATCACGCAACGGACGCTGGGTTCGTCGTCGCTGGCCGAGGGCCAGCGGGGCATTGTGTTTGCGGCGTACCTGAAGCTGCTCATCCCGTTCGTCGTCGTCATCCCGGGAATCATTGCGTTCAACGTGTTCCACCGCGAGATGCAATTAGACGCTCGCCGCGACGCCGGGACGGCCATGGTGCTCTACCTCAAGGCCAACCCTCAGACGCAATATGTGCGAACCGTGGAAGCGCCCGCAGCCGCAACAATCGAAGCCCACGAGGGGCCAACCTATCTCGTCGCGCTGTACGACGCCATTGCGGATCGCAACGCTGTGAAGGCGGCCAATCCGTTGGTGCTCCCGATGACCAATTCAGCGTTTGAGCAGTTGACGCCCGCTGAGTTTCAGGTGTTCAGTGCGCGGGAAGATCACGCTTGGAAACACGTCAATCCGGAGCTTGCCGGAGAGATCGAAGACTACAACGCTCGCGTCACGCAGGCGGCGGCCGAGGCCGGCAAAGCGACCGCCTCGCAGGCCTTGGTTGCGTACAAGTACGACACGGCGCTGGGCCAGTTGCTCGGCATGCTGCCGCAGAACAAGGGCGTCTTCGGGTTCGTCATGGCGGCTTTGTTGGGAGCCGTCATCAGCTCATTGGCGGCCATGCTGAACGCCGCGGCGTCGATCTTCACGCTCGATTTGTTCCAGAAGTACGCGGCCCCCAAGGCCTCGCAAGGCATGATTGTGTTGGTCGGTCGCGTGAGCGTGGTGGCGTTCGCCGTGATTGCGTGCGTGCTGGCCCCAGCGCTTGGCGATCCGAATCTTTCCAACTCGATCTTCACGATCATTCAGGAATCGCAGGGCCTCATCTCGCCGGGCATTCTGGCCGTGTTCGTCGTCGGCCTGGCGTTGCGGCGGTGCCCCCGCTGGGCGGGCGTGCTGGGACTGGTGACCAGCATTGCCGGCTATTCCGGGTTGAAAGTCGCGGCGCCTTCCATCCAGTTCCTCAATCGCATGGCGATCGTCTTCGGCGCCTGCCTGGCGATGATGATCCTGTCGACGCTGCTGGCGCCGCTCAAGGAGCCGGTCGAATTCCACTCCAAAACGCACCTCGATCTTTCGAGTTCCAAAGGGGCGCGGGCCGCGGGCGTCGTTTGCATCATTCTCACGCTGATTTTGTACGTCATTTTCAGCCCGCTGGTGATTGCGCGATAAGGCCCCCTGTCGCCAAAGTCGGGCCGCCAAACCCTGCGTTGGGCGATTCTGCGCAATCTTCGCCGCCACGCGGCGACTGATCGGGGAAGCGCCCCTCGGGCGTTCTCGCCTCGGCCACGGACAAATCTGCTGGCGGCCCGGGCGATCAGTCAGGATATAATGCCGCGATGGATCCCGTTTTCTCTGGCCCCCCTTTTGGCCATGAAATCGTCCAAGGGTTTTACCCTCGTCGAATTGTTGGTGGTCATCGCCATCATCGGTGCTCTGCTTGGCCTGATTCTTCCGGCCGTGCAAGCGGCCCGCGAGTCGGCCCGCAGCGCCCAGTGCAAAAGCAACCTGCGGCAAATGGCTCTGGCGTTGACCAGCTATCTCGACCAGCAGGGCGAGCGCGGCAAGTTCCCCGCTGTGTGCAACTCGCCGCGGACCGACAACCCGCTCAAGCTCAAGGCGCTCTACGAAGTCTTGGCGCCCTACTGTGAGAACAGCACCGAGCTGTTTCTCTGCCCGAGCGATCGCTTCGAACCGCCCATCGATCCCGCGACGGGGTTGCCAAAGGACGAGCCTGCGCCTTGGGAGACGTACTTCGAAAAGGAAGGAACGAGCTACGAGTACCTCGTGTGGGTCGCCGGCAAGACGCGGCAGGAGGTGCTCGACCACCCGCTCGCTGGGGGCAGCTCGAAGGTCTGGATCATGTACGATTTCAAGTCGTTCCACGGCCCGCCCGGTGAGAACGGCTCGCGAAACTTCGCCTATCTCGACGGTCACGTCGACGGCGCCATCGTCGCGTTCGACCCTGACGCCTGATCAAGGTTTTTCCGACTCCTGACTCCTTCCCCGGCGGAGCTCAAGCCATGAACAAGAACCGGATCATCGGCGGCTTGGCGTTAATCCTCGTCCTGCTTGCCGGGGCGTGGTGGCTGGGTTGGTTCGAGCGTGAAGAGCCCGTCGTCGCCGAGTTGCGCCAACTCGCGGCTCAGCCGCAAACCGAGCAGAACGACGGCGCCATGCGCGACTTCATGCGGGAGCGGATGGAGGGCCTCAGCGAGGAGCAGCGGATGCAGATGTTCGAGCAAATGGCCCCCATCATCTTTCCGCTCATGGCCGCCCGGTTCGAGCAGGAGTACGACAAGTTTATGGCGATGTCCGAGGAGGAGCGGAACAAGAAACTCGACGAACGGATCGACGAGATGCAGCGTCGCGGCGGACCGGGAGCGGGCGGCGGTCCCGGCGGCGGTGGCGGCGGGCGGCCTAACATCGATCCCGCCAAGATGGACGAGTTCCGCAAGAAGATGCTCGACTGGATTTCGCCCGAGCAGCGCGGCAAGTTTCAGAACGGCATGCAGATGTTCAACGACCGGCTGAAAGATCGCGGCCTCCCGCCCGTCGGCCCCCCCGGAGGCGGATTCTTCTGAAGCCGCCGGAGGTGGCGGCGAGCCACTTCCTCTGTCCCCCTCCCCTCGATGGGGAGGGGTTAGGGAAGGGGTGGTGATGTGAGTACACGACCATGGACGAAATGACATGCCGTGTACCAGCTCCATCCCCCTCTCTCCAGCCCTCCCCACAAGGGGGAGGGAGCCAGAGGAGCGTCGGAAACTAGTGCGGTTTGCTTGGCCCTGCGAATTGCGTCAGCGTCTCGCTCGGCACGAGCTGCTGGAAGCTCCCCGAGCGGAACCCTTCCAGATCGAGCGTCACATAGCGGAAACCTAGGTCCCGCAGCCGCGCCACCAGCGCCGTTCGCACCGACTCCTCGCACAACCGCGGCAGGGCGTCCGGCGGGACTTCAAGGCGGGCTAGTTCGTTCTCATGCAGACGCACCCGGACGACGGCCAGGCCGAGCGCACGTAGCGCCTGTTCCGCGGCGTCGATCCGCGCGAGCCGCTCCGGCGTCACGCTCACGCCGTAGGCGATGCGGCTCGATAAGCAGGGCGTCGCCGGTTTGTCCCACGCTTCGATGCCCCAGTGTCGGGCGAGCTCGCGCACATCGGCCTTGGCGAGACCCGCTTCGGCCAGCGGGCTATGTACGCCGTGTTGGCGAGCGGCCAGCATTCCGGGGCGGAAGTCTCCCAGGTCGTCGGCGTTGGCGCCGTTGAGGATGGCGGCGATACCGTGTTCGTCAGCCAATGTGCGCAACTGCTCATACAACTCGGTCTTGCAGTGAAAACAGCGGTCGGGCGCGTTCCGCAGGTACTCGTCGTGTGAAAGCTCGTCGGTGCCGAGCGTCTCGTGACGAATGCCAATCGCCGCGGCGACGCGCTGGGCCGCCTCAAGTTCGCCGGCCGCCAGGCTGTTGCTCACGCCGGTCACCGCGATCGCTCGCTCGCCCAGCGCGAGCCAGGCCGCCTTGGCGACCACTGCGCTGTCGACGCCGCCGGAGTACGCCACGACGCAGCTTTCGAGCGGGGCGATGATTTCCACGAGTCGCGCGGCGTGATGGGCGGCGTCCATACTCCCATTCTTGCACGCCGCCGCGAGCGGGGCGAGGTCGGGAAAAAATACACCCAAGCCGACGAAGCGCCGAACGGAGCAATCGGCTCTGAGTACGCGGTACAGAGGACTTGCTACAGAGTACTTGAATCACTCGCCGCGCTTTGGAAGCAAGGCGGCTCGCGCACCGTGACAATCGCTGCTTCCGCCGCGCTAGTGCCCGTGGTCGACCACGTCGCGCAGCACCGGCTCCATGACTTTGGTATTGCGCTCGACGGCAAGAATCGTGGTCCGCTGCTCGACGCCGTCGTACGAGCAGGCCACGATCGGAATCACCTGCCTCCGGTCGGGCAGGTTCAGCCGCACGGCGAACGTGCCGTCGTCGCGGAGTTGCACCGGCTCGCCCTGCACGGTGACGTGGGCGTCGCGATTTGCGGCGCCGTAGACGATCACCTCGGCGTCCACCGCGAACTGAAACGTCTCGCCCTCGCGTCCTGCCGCGCCGCTGCCGAACCGGGTCTTCATCGGTGAGCCCAATGGCCGCCGCAGCCGCTCTTCGAGCAGCTCCTGCAGCTCGCGACTGGCGCCCTGCGGCGAGTAGCCGCCGCTCATCGCGAAGATGCGGTCGGCATTCTCTGCCACATCCGTCCAGTTCTCGTCAATAGCGTCGCTGGCGCCGGCCGGCGGCGTCTTCACTTCGTTGCTGCGGGCTAGGCAGTAGAAGAACCCGTCGACGGCCAGGTAGCCGATCTCCAGGCGGTAGTCCGCCGGCGGATCCTGAACTTCGATGTACCAGTTATTGCAGCCGCCGTGGATGGCGATGTCGCGCTCCAGCGTCGCCGCGGCGTCGCCGTGGCAGCGAAACACGCGTAGCATCGGGTGGGCGCCGTGCCACCGCTGCCCCATTGCCGCCTGAGCGCGGTCGATGCTCCGCTGCGCCAGCTCCCAGTAAGCGTGCAGCCAGTACGGGTCCCGCACCATCACGACCAGGCGGTCGGGACGCGAATCGGCGTCGACCGCGCGCGGCGGCGACGCGAGATTGCGAATCGCCGCCAACTTGAGTTGAAGCTGGCTGATCTTGCGCCGCACGACGGGATCGATCGCCGCGCGCGTGGCGATTGGGGGCTTCGCGACGCTTCCGGGCCGTGAGCCATTGGCGTGACGCCGACTGGCCGTGGCGGCGCGGCGCTGTGCCAGGCGCACCAGCGCTCGCACAAGCTCTTCCTTCCGCATCGAGTGCCAGCCCTCAACGCCCCGTTCTCGGGCCATCTGGGCAAGATCTTTGGCGGAATACGATCGCAACGTCGTCGCGGTCATCGGTCGCGTGAATCCCTGCAAACTTTGCTACGAAAAGGTCAGCGTCCATGGAGTGCCGCTCCTGGCGACGCTCCGCTCGGTGTTCCCTGACGGGAACGGTCATTCCCTTGCGGGAACTGGCGCGACCATCGTGGCGCGACCGCAGACCCACATCTGTGGAGAAGGCGGCAGTTCTCGCTCGCCTGAGGCCTCCGAAAGCCCATAAGGGGCCGTGGGGGAGCCTGAAGCTCGAGACGTGCGAAAGGCGTCGCTGTGTGGCCCGAGGGCCGTCTGGCGGGGCGGAGACGGCGAGCGGCAAAACGTGCGCCAACGGTGCCTTCCTCAGGAGCCATATTACCAAAAACTCCGATATCTTGCAAGAGTTCTGATCGCCGGATTCGACGTAACATATTGTGGTTAATGGGTTTGCAAAATCCTCTAAGCCAGTCGCAATGTGCAAATCGTAACCTGACTTGCACACCAAGTTTGCGGACTTCCGAACAGCTCGACTCAGCGAACGCCGTCAGTGGGTCGCAAGTGACTCAGGCAAAAAGGGTTGCGTTTACTAGCCATGACCTTGTGAAAAAAATCACAAATTCGCGTTTCAGCCGGTTGACAGCGCGCCGGCGCAAAAATAAATTGTTCCCGCATAGGGCGTTACGGTGTTTCGACTCCCGTGATGGCGCCTACTAGCCTCGGTTCCTCAGACGCACCGACTCCGAGTGGGTCGATTCCTGTCTGAAACGTCAGGCTGTGCGGCGGCGCCGCGAGCGAGTCGGCGCGCGAGGCGCTTGTGGCGGAGCAGCCCGACCATCCGATGGCTCTTGCCATGCAGTGGGTGGCGCGTGTGTTCGCCGCCGCCCTGATGATGTGCCTGCCCGGCGTCGGGGGGCAGTGGCTCGACCGGTTGTGGGGTACGCAGTTTTTCGGCCCGGCGGGATTTGTATTGGGATTGATCGGAGGCGTGGTCTATCTCATCGCCGTCACGCGCGCCGCGGACAAAGCCAGGCGCGCGAAGTTCGGCGACGATGACGGGCGAGGGCATGACGGCGACAGGTCGACGCCTCGTAAGCAATAATCGGCGACGCATCGCAGGCGACAGTTGTCTTGGCATCGTGGGCAAAGCGGCCAAATACATTGCGGTCCTGGGAGTTGCGTTGGCAGTCGTCAGCGCACTGGCCGGGGCCGTCGCTGCGCGGCGTTACGGCAATGGCGCGTACGAAGCGAGCGCTGTGGCCGCCTTTCTTAATTGGATCGCCGGCAGCGTGTCGCTGGCGATCATGGTCGTCACCCGAAACAAACCCTGGCGAACGCACGGCGCATTGCTCGCCGCGGCCGGGCGGATGGTGCTGCCGTTGGCCGCGCTCATGGTTTTCTCGCGCTCGCAGCATTCGTTGGCCGCGCATGGGGTGGCCGGGTTGATTGTGCTGCACTACCTTGTGGGCTTGGTGATCGAGACCGTCCTGAGTTTACGTCTCGTCGCCACAGCGATGTCCGCGTCAACGCCCGCCGCTGTGACCTCTGACACCTGACCCCTTACGCTCGCGGCGCCCCGCGACGCCACTCCCGCCGATCGATGTCCTCCCCCATCCTCCACATCAAGGACGCGTACTACTTCGAGGTCCCGCGCGTCTTGTGGAAATCCAACCGGCAGTCCGTTCGCGACTTCCCGGAGCACTACGTGCGGCTCGATCCGGACTATCAGGACTGGGAGGCCCATCGCCAGTACGAAGGACTCGCTCAGATCGCCGGGCTGCAGAACCTGCCCCCCGAAGCAGAACTGATGGCCGAGTACCATCACTGGCGTCACGAGCATGCGAACTTCGGCTCGCCCTTTGACCGCTTTCTCGAAGAGGCGCCGAGCCAAACGTGGTTCCAGCGGCAACTGGCTCTCGGCAAATTTGCCAGCAAGCTCCCCAGCGAGACGGACGCGGCCCACCGCGCGCGACTCGAAGGCGCCGGGCTGCTCGGCGAGGCGTGGGAGAAGACCAAGGTCGAGGCCGAGGGCGTCGACGCTCACATCTCCGAAATCAAGGAATGGCCTGAGGAGAAGATCGCGTCGTACAACCGCGAACTCGACGGCAAGATCCTCATCCCCCAGGTCTTTGGCGGCAAGCTGCGGAATAACTACGAGTCGGAATCCGGCCTGGCGATCTCGAAGTTCATGATCCTGATCTTCGTCGTTGCAGCGCTGCTGGTCGTGATCTTCACGGCCTTGGCCTCACGGCTCAAAGACGGCAAGGTACCCAAGGGCCGGCTGTGGAACTTGTTCGAGACGTTTCTGCTGTTCATCCGCAACGACGTTGCCGAGCCGGCGATCGGCCATCACGACGCGGCGCGGTTCACGCCGCTCTTGTGGACGATCTTCATGTTCGTGCTGGGCCTCAACCTGCTGGGGATGCTGCCGTGGCTCGGATCGCCGACGGCCAGCTTTAGCGTCACGCTGGCGCTGGCGCTCGTCACGTTTGTCACCGTGCTGATTGCGGGCACTTTGCGATTCGGCGTTGCGGGGTTTTGGAAAAATCAAGTTCCGCACATGGGACTGCCCATGGCGATGGCCGTTTTTATTGTTCCCATGGTGTTCGCCATCGAAGTCATGGGACTGTTCATCAAGCACGCCGTCTTGGCCGTGCGGTTGTTGGCGAACATGGTCGCCGGGCACCTGGTGCTGCTGGCGCTCATGGGCTTGGCGGTCGCGGCGGCGGGATCGCCCACGTGGTGGCTCACGGCGATCATCTCTGTGGTCGGATCCGCCCTGTTCAGCTTGCTTGAGCTGTTCGTGGCGTTTTTGCAGGCGTACGTGTTTACATTTTTATCCGCGTTGTTCATCGGCGCCGCGGTGCATCACCACTGAAAAAGGGGGCTATCGGCGGTCAGCTATTGGCTATCGGCCAGAGGAGAAAGGGGAAGTTGTTATCTCGCCCCTTCTGGCCGATAGCCGACAGCCGATCGCTGAAAGCCTTGGGCGTCGACAATTCAACAGTTCTTCGTTCGTAGATTAAGGAGCTGACTTTCGTGATCAAAGTTGCCAAGTTCGTGGGATTGAGTTTGTTCTCGGCCATGCTGCTGGCGAGCCCGGCGCTGGCCCAGGAGGCCCCTGAGGGCGAGGGACCTACGGCCGCGAGCGCAGCCGCTGGCGGAATGGCCACGCAATTGTCGGGCGCCTTTGGCGCCGGTCTGGTGTGCATCGGCTCGGCCTACGGCATCGGCCGACTCGCCGGCTCGGCGCTGGAGAGCATGGCCCGGCAGCCGGAAGTCGCCGGCAGCATCCAGACGGCGATGATCATCGCGGCCGCCCTGATCGAAGGCTTCACCTTCTTCGCGTTGTTCATCTGCATGCAGCAGAATCCGTGGGCCGCGAGCTAAATGCCTCGCGCGGTCGCGTGATTCCCCCCCTTTTGCGGAAGCTGAACTATGCGCGTCATTTGTTGGTTGTGCTGGTTGACGGTGTTCATGGTCGGCGCGTGGCTCGCCGGCGCCTCCATGGCGGTCGCGCAGGACGACCACGCTGCGGCCGTCCCGGCGGAGCATGCCGCTGCAGAGCACGCGGAGGAAGTTGGCCACGGCAACGCCACCAAGGCCATGGGGGACGTGGCCGCGGTCGCCGGCGATCTGTCGATCTACACGTTCGTCGTGTTCCTGCTGCTGTTGGCCATCCTGTCGAAGGCCGCGTGGCCCAAGATCAGCGAGGCCCTGTTGGAGCGCGAGAAGCGGATCGAGGGCGCCATCGCCGACGCGCAGGCCAAGCATGAGCAGGCCAAACAACTGTTGGCCGAGCACGAGGCGCGATTGGCCGGGACGGCGGCGGAAGTGCGGGCGCTCTTGGAAGAGGCCCGCCGCGACGCCGACGCGACCAAGACGCAGATCGTCGCCGAGGCCCGCGACGCGGCCAAGGCGGAACACCAGCGCGCCCAGCGCGACATTGAGGTGGCCCTGGACGCGGCAACCAAGCAACTGGCCGAAACCGCCGCGAATCTTGCCGTCGAGTTGGCCGGCAAGGCGATCCGGGAGTCCATTAATCCCGCGAAGCAGCAGGAACTGGTCCGCGAGGCGCTCGCCAGGCTGGCGGCTACCGCGCCCAGCAAGAACTGAGTTCGAACAACATTTAGCCCCGCCGCTCGCGGCGGGGGTCGCAGCAGTCCATGGCCGAGTTCATCCACACCCCGCACCTGCACGACACGGTGTTCGACGTGAGCGCCGAACAACTCGCGCGCGTCTACGCCCAAGCGGCGCTCGACGCCGCCGGCGGTCGCGCCGAGCAGGATGCACTGATGGCCGAGCTGGAAAGCATCCGCGCCGACGTGCTCGACAGTGAGCCCCGCGTCGCGGAGTTGTTTTCGTCGCAGCTCATATCCAGCGAAGAGAAGTCTGCCATTCTCGACCGGCTGTTCGGCGGACGGGTCTCGACGGTCACGCTCAACACGCTCAAGGTGCTCAATAAGCACGGGCGGTTGGGAATGATTCGCGACCTCGTGGCGGCGGCCCGCAAGCTGTGGGAAACACGCTCGGGTCGGCAGCCCGTCGACCTGGAAACCGCCAACCCGCTCGCCCCGGAATTGGAGGGCGAGATCCTAGCCACGCTCGCCCGCGTGTTGGGGACCGACCCAATCGTACACGCCACCGTCAACTCGGACCTGATCGCCGGGTTCATCATCCGCGTCGGCGACCGCGTGTTCGACGGCTCGGTGCGCTCCCGGCTCGAAGCGATGAGAAAAGGCATGATCGCCCGCGCGACCGAAGCGATCCAAACGACTCCACAGCGATTCTTCAGCAGCGAAGCATAGTCCATTACTTTAAAAGACCTCTCGCAAAGTCGCAAAGTCGCAAAGGAGGAACGCAAAGGAACAGAGAAGCATGAGAGAACGTCAAATCTCGCTGATCCGCGCTCATACCGATGAGTGATGATGGGCGGCAATGCACGTTGCCTTTGATTCTTCTCTTCCTTCTTGTTTCTTAGCGTTCCCTCTTTGCGTCTTTGCGCCTTTGCATGAGGCTCAAAACGCCGCCATCAGAACCATTGCCATGAAATTCAATAGCGACGAAATCGCCTCCGTCATCCAAAAAGAGATCGAGCACTACGCCGCGCAGATCGACGTCCGCGAGGTGGGCCGCGTGCTGGAAGTGGGCGACGGCATTGCCCGCGTCTACGGCCTCAGCGGCGTCATGGCCGGTGAGATGGTCGAGTTCGCGACCGGCGCCATCGGCCTGGCGTTCAACCTTGAAGAGAACTCCGTCGGCATCATCATCCTCGGCGACTATCTCGCCATCGACGAGGGCGACGAGGTCCGCTCGACCGGCAAGCTGCTCAGCGTTCCCGTCGGCGACGAGCTGCTGGGCCGCGTGGTCGACCCGTTGGGCAACCCGCTCGACGGCAAGGGGCCGATCGTCACCAACAAGCGCCGCGAAGTCGAGATCATCGCCACCGGCGTGGCCGAGCGGCAGCCGGTGCGGGAGCCGTTGCAAACCGGCATCAAGGCCATCGACGCGATGACCCCCATCGGCCGCGGCCAGCGCGAGCTGATCATCGGCGACCGTAAGACCGGCAAGACCGCCGTCGCGATCGACACGATCATCAACCAGCGCGACAGCGGCGTGAAGTGCTTCTACGTTGCGGTGGGGCAAAAGGAATCAACGGTCGCCAGCGTCATTGAGAAGCTCCGCGAAACCGGCGCAATGGACTACACTACGGTGATCGTCGCCGGCGCCAGCACCCCGGCGCCGCTCCAGTACGTGGCCCCGTACGCCGGCACCGCGATGGCCGAACACTACATGTTCGGCGGCGGGCACGCGCTGATCGTGTACGACGACCTGAGCAAGCAGGCCGTCGCGTACCGGCAACTGTCGCTGCTCATGCGGCGCCCCCCGGGCCGCGAGGCGTTCCCCGGCGACGTGTTCTACTGCCACAGCCGGCTGCTGGAACGCTCGGCCAAGCTCAGCGACGCACTTGGCGCCGGGTCGATCACCTCGCTGCCGATCATCGAGACGCTCGAAGGCGAGGTGTCCGCGTACATCCCGACGAACGTGATTTCAATCACCGACGGCCAGATCTACCTGCAGCCCGACTTGTTCTTCGCCGGCATCAAGCCGGCCATGAACGTCGGCATCTCGGTCTCCCGCGTGGGCGGCGCCGCCCAGATCAAGGCCATGAAAAAGGTGGCCGGCGGCCTGAGGCTCGACCTTGCCGCGTTCCGCGAGCTGGAAGCCTTCGCCCAGCTCGGCACGGAGCTCGACGCCGCCACGCAGGGCCGCCTCGACCGCGGCTACCGCATGGTCGAGCTGCTCAAACAGGGCGTGTACAACCCGCTCGACGTGGTGGACGAGGTGCTCGTGATCTACGCCGGCACCCGCGGCCACCTCGACCGCGTGCCGGTCAATCGCGTGCAAGAGTGGGAGAGCAAATTCCTCACGTTTATGAAGGACCAGAAGCCGGAAGTCCGCAACGCGCTCCGCGACAAGAAGGATCTCACCGACGAGATCCAGCAGATGATCGAGGCATCGCTCAAGGAATTCAACCAACAACACAAGTTCGCCCTGAGCGAGAAAGAAGAGCTCGCCCGCGTTTAGTCAACCAAGAATTGAGTGCCGCTGCTGGCTCGCCCAGCAGTGGGCGCCTGGCGCCCGCTCCGCACTGCTGGACAAGCCAGCAGTGGCGCCCTGAAGCATGACTCCCGAAGCCTTCCGATGCCCAACCCCCGCGCCCTCGACAAACGCCGCAAGTCCATCAAGAATATCCGCAAGATCACGCGGACGATGGAATTGATCGCCACTGCGCGGTTCAAGAAGGCGATGGACCGGGCCAGCGCCGCCACGTCGTACACGCAGCGGATCACTCAGCTTGTCAGCGACCTCACGCAGACCGGCCTCGAAGTCAGCCACCCGCTGCTCGAGAAGCGTGAAACCGTGAAGAAGGCGACACTGTTGATCCTTACCGCCAATCGCGGTCTGTGCGGCGGGTTCAACGGCAATCTCGTGCGGGCTGGCATGGCCCGCTGGCGCGAGCTCACCAACGATGTGCCCGAGCGCCGGTTGGAAATCGCCGGCAAACGCGGCATCGGCGCCTTCAAGTTCCGTGGCCATACGGCCAACGTCACGTTTACGCATTTCGAGGACAAGCCGGCGTTCGACGAAGTCGACGTCATCGCCAGCCGGTATCTCGATGAGTACCAGTCGGGCGAGCTCGATCGGCTCGACGTGGTCTATATGAAATTCCTCAGCGTTTCCAAGCAGCAGGTGGCGGTCGAGACGCTGCTGCCGCTCGGCTCACTGGGCGACGGAGGTGCGGCAAAGGCCGCCGCCGGGCCGCAGGCGCAGTACGAGTTCCTGCCGTCCCCGGCCAGCATCCTGGAAGAGGTCGTCCCGACCAGCTTCAAAGTGCGGCTGTTCAAGGCGTTCTTGGACTCCGCTGTAAGCGAACAGATCGCCCGCATGGTGGCGATGAAGAGCGCCACCGAAAACGCCGGCGAGCTGATCAAGCACCTGAGCATGCAATACAACCGCGCCCGCCAGGGTCGCATCACGTCCGAACTGATGGACGTGATCGGCGGCGTCGAGGCGCTCAAGTAACAACAGACAACTGACCACGGACAACTGACATTCCCATGGCAACCGCAACGGCAACCGGCGCCAACATTGGTCACATCACCCAAATCATCGGCTCGACGTTCGACGTCGAGTTCGAAGAAAACAAGCTGCCCGCGATCTACAACGCCGTCAAAGTGCAAAGCGAGCACAAGGGCGTGAAGATCAATCTCACTGGCGAGGTGCAACAGCAGCTCGGCGGCGGCCGAGTGCGGTGCGTCGCGTTGGGCACCACCGACGGACTGATCCGCGGCCAGGAGTGCATCGACACCGGCAGCCCCGTGACCGTCCCGGTTGGCGAAGCGACGCTCGGCCGCGTGTTCAACGTGATCGGCGACGTCGTCGACGGTCGCGGGCCTGTGAACGCCGCCGAGCGGTGGCCGATCCACCGCGACCCGCCGGAGCTGTCGAACCTGTCGACCAAGACCGAGCTGTTCGAAACAGGCATCAAGGTGATCGACCTCTTGACGCCGTTCGTCCGCGGCGGCAAGGCCGGCCTGTTCGGCGGCGCCGGTCTCGGGAAGACGGTCATCCTCACCGAGCTGATCGCCCGCATCGCCTCGGCTCACGGCGGCTACTCGGTGTTCGCCGGCGTCGGCGAGCGAACCCGCGAAGGCACCGACCTGTGGCTCGAAATGCAGGAAGCCAAGATCGGCGACACCGGTCGCAGCGTTATCGACCAGACCTGCATGGTGTTCGGCCAGATGAACGAACCGCCGGGCGCCCGGCTCCGCGTGGCCCTGACCACGCTGACCATGGCCGAGTACTTCCGCGACAAGACGGGCGCCGACACGCTGCTGTTCGTCGACAACATCTTCCGCTTCTCGCAGGCCGGCAGTGAAGTGTCCGCGCTGCTCGGCCGCATGCCGAGTGCGGTGGGCTACCAGCCGACGCTCGCCAGCGAGATGGGCGCCTTGCAAGAGCGGATCGCGTCCACGAGCAAGGGCGCCATCACAAGCGTGCAGGCCGTGTACGTGCCCGCCGACGACCCGACCGACCCGGCGCCCGCCACGGCGTTCGGTCAGCTCGACGCGTTCCTGTATCTGGAGCGGTCGATTTCCGAAAAGGGCATTTACCCCGCGGTCGATCCGTTGGCCAGCTCAAGTCGCATTCTCGACCCACTGTACGTCGGCGAGCGGCACTACAATGTGGCTCGCCGCGTGCAGACGACGCTCCAACGCTACCGCGAGTTGCAGGACATCATTGCAATCCTCGGCGTCGACGAATTGAGCGAAGACGACAAGCTCGTGGTCACCCGAGCCCGGCGCATCGAGCGGTTCCTATCGCAGCCGTTCCTCGTGGCCGAAGTCTTTACCGGCAAGCCCGGCGAAATCACGCCGCTGGCCGAAACGATCCGCAGCTTCGAGGAAATCTGCGACGGCAAGTGGGACCACCTCTCGGAAAGCTCATTCATGTACGTGGGCGTCATCGAGCAAGCCGAAGAACAGTGGAAAAAGGAGCAAGCGAAGGCGTAGCCATTGATGTGCGGACCGTTAGCCGCGACGCGAAGGTCCGCCGCAGCGGAGCGCTCGGCTGCGGCAAAAAAGAACACGACGACGACCGCCGGCGTCCGCCAGCGACTTTGTATTGCGAATTCTGTCCTAACAATTGAACTATGGCCGAACACTCCGCAATCGCACCGAGTTCGACCCTTCGCGTCGTCGTCGTGACGCCCGAGCAGACGGTGCTCGACGCACCGGCGGCGTTCGTCGCGCTGCCGCTGTTCGACGGCGAACTAGGCATCGCGCCGGGGCACGCCCCGATGATCGGCCGCTTGGGCTACGGCGAGCTCCGCATCGGCCACGAACCCAGCAAGCAAATGTTCTACGTCGACGGCGGGTTCGTGCAGGTGGCGGACAATGTCGTGTCGGTGCTCACCAACCGGGCGCTCCCGGCCAAGGCGCTCGATCTCGGCTCGATTCGGGACGCGCTCAGCCACGCTGCTCAACAGCCGGCCGCGGGCGATGACCAGCTCGCCCGTCGCGACCGCCTGGTGGCCCAAGCCCGCGCCCAACTCCGCGTCGCGCGGCGCGTTTCTTAGCGCTTTGGGGGCCGTCCCTACAAGCATCCGCCCCGGCCGCGGGCGATTCCGCAACCTCTGCGCATAACGGCGCACGGATGATTAGTTTTCGCACTCAACGCTTCCTTCGGCCGCCTCAAAAAGCCATGAATCCGACCATATTGAATGGATTTGAATTGCAATGCGGACCTCGCGCGATAGACTCCCCATGAAGGCTGCCGCGTGTCGCTTCTGCTCTCTTCAGAGGTCGCGCCGTGTCTGCGAGCGAGCTCATCCCCGATCCCCTCTGGCGTCGGCTTCGCATCTTTACGCTGGACCCCGCGCTATCTGCCCAGTTCGATACGGCAGACATTAGCGAGGTGACGATCCTAGTCCGCTGGGAAGACCTCGGTCCGGGCCCCGTAGGCGAGTATGTTGAAGTCGTCGACGCGGACCCCGCCAGCGGTGCTTTCTACAAGCCCGTCGATCTCAACGACGGACGCATTCTGGCGGTCAACGGCCTCGCCCCCTCGGAGTCCAATCCTCAGTTCCACCAGCAGATGGTCTATGCCGTGGTGATGGCCACGATCGGGCATTTTGAACAGGCCCTCGGGCGCGTCGCCCTGTGGTCGACTCGCCGGACCAAGAGCCCGGACGGCAAGTTCCGAGAAGAGTTCGTGCGCCGGCTGCGCATCTATCCTCACGCGCTCCGCGATCGCAACGCCTACTACAGCCCGGACAAAAAGGCGCTGCTGTTCGGTTACTTTCCGAACGACGTCCGCGACGCCAACAATACGCCGGGCACGCTCGTGTTCACTTGCTTGTCGCACGACGTCATCGCGCACGAAACGACCCACGCGCTGCTCGACGGCGTGCACCCGCGGTTCAACGAACCGGTCAACGTCGACGTGCTGGCGTTTCATGAAGCATTCGCAGACGTGGTGGCGCTGTTCCAACATTTTTCGTATCCGGGCGTGCTGCGCCGCGAGATTGCTCGAACGCGCGGCGACCTGGCCAGCGAGAACGTGCTCGGGCAGTTGGCGCAGCAATTCGGCCAGGCGTCCGGGCGCGGCCGGGCGCTGCGCGACGCGCTTGGCGGCGAGAACAAGGCGACGGGCAAGTGGGAAGCGCACAAGCCCGACGTTCGCGCACTGGACAAGGCGAACGAGCCCCATGCGCGAGGCGCTATCCTTGTCGCCGCCGTTTTCGCCGCCTTTCTCAAGGTCTACCGCTCGCGAACCGTCGACTTGTTTCGCATCGCCAGCGAGGGCACTGGCGTGCTGCGGCAGGGAGACATTCACCCCGACTTGTCCGATCGACTCGCCATCGAGGCCACAAAGTGCGCTCAGACCATTCTCCGCATGTGTATTCGCGCGATCGATTACTCGCCGCCGGTGGGCATCACGTTCGGCGACTACTTGCGGGCAATCATCACCGCTGACGTCGACGCGGTGCCCGAGGATCCCCTTGGGTATCGCCTGGCGTTCATGGAAAGCTTCCGAAAGTGGGGCATCTATCCGCCGGGGCTGCGCAGCATGTCGATTGAATCGCTGCTGTGGCCCACAGGCGAGGCCGCGATCGAAATGGCCGCCATCAACTTGGATCGGTTCGACGTCGGGTCGCTCTTCCTGGAAAAGCAGCAAGTCGCTCAAAACGCCGACGGCCTCCGACGATCCGCGCCGCGTAACATCGCCGACCAACTAAAGCCGTGGACGCTGGAAAGCGATCGCTACGCCACTTGGGAAGGCATGGACGATAATTCCGCCGTGCTGTGGGCGTGGCTGGTGCGCGGACGTGGCGCCAAGATGGCGCCAGCCTTCGGCATCGTGCTCGACCGGGACAACCCTGCGCCCACCGTGTTTCGCTCTCGATCCGAGCCGTCGCAAGTGGCCGTCGAGGTGCACTCGGTGCGCTGGGCGACGCGCCGCTCGCCGCTCGGCGTCCCGTCGACCGATCTGGTCGTTGAGATTACGCAGCGCCGCCGGGGGTACTTTGACCCGGCGCGGCAGCGGGCGATGGATCAGCTTGCTCCCGGCGCCGTTCCGGAGGAATGCGACTTCAAATATCGAGCCGGCTGCACGCTGCTGATCGACCCCAAGACCATGCAGGTCCGACGGGTCATTCGCACCCCCGGCACGGTCAACGATGACGCCCAGTTGGAGCGACAGCGACTGTTTCTGGTCGGTGGCGGCCTCGAGCCGACCAACGCGTTTCACGCCGGATACCGCGCGCTCAAAGCCCGCGAGCCGTTTGCCCTGCTGCATAGCGAAGTGGAGGCGTAAATCCAATGGCTAAGAAGGCCGCCAAGAACGTCGTCGCCAAGTCCGCGAAGAAAAAGCAGGGCACGAAAAAGACCGCCAAGAAGCGCGCCGCCAAGGCCGGCAAGAAAATCAAAGGACGCGCCAAGTCGGCGAACGCAGTCGACGACGAGCCCGACGGCGAACGATTGATCCCTCCGTCCGGCGGTGCCGTCGTCAGGTTCTATCGCATTGGCCACGGCGACTGCTTTCTCCTGGCGTTTCCCAGCAAGTCCGTCGACAAGCCGGTCTACGTGCTCATCGACTGCGGGTACAAACCCGGCTCGCCCGGCCATATCAACACGTCTGCGGCGGAAGTCTGGGACGACATTCGCGCCGCGACCGGCGGCCATATCCACGTCACCGTGATCACGCACGAGCACCAGGACCACGTCAACGGCATCACGCAAAAAAACGTCGCCGGCATCACGATCGGCGAAACGTGGCTCGCTTGGACGGAAGACCCTGAAGACGACCTTGCCAAGAGGCTCCGTCGTATCCACAAGGACAGGCTTCAGGGGCTCGCGGCGGCGCGTATGCGCTTGGCGGCCGCCGGAGAGGGCGGACAGAGCGCGGCGATCGACGAATTCTTGGAGTTTGAGCTGGGCGGGTCGGACGACAATCCGTTCCAATTCGCCGCGGCGGTTGGCTTGCTCGGCGCCGCGGGCGGCGGCTCGGCGAACAAAAACTCGATGCAGATCTTCAAGGACCTGGCGGAAAAGCCGGTGAGGTTCATTCGGCCGCACCAGCGCGTCATGAAGCTACCCGGCGCCGCCGAGGTCCGCGCCTTCGCTTTAGGCCCCCCGCGCGACGAAGCGCTCTTGGAAGACTTGGATCCACGGGGCGGCGAGGAATTTCACAGCGTCGCCTTGTCGGCCTCCTCGCCCAGCAGCTATTTCGCCGCCGCCGCGCAAGCCCAGGCAGGCGACTCGCAGCCGACGCCGTTTGCGCCGCGCTACGTCGTGAAGACCGCCGATGCGCTGACCGACGAGGGCCACGGTCGATTCTTCTCCGAGCACTATGGCGGATCGAACGTGGCGGAAGGCTTTGCCGCGGCGCGCGTCGAGCCCGGTCCCGACGAGGCGTTCGACAATCCCGCTTGGCGACGGATCGACAACGACTGGCTCGGCTCCGCCGGCCAACTCGCGCTGGCGATGAACAGCTACACGAACAACACCAGCCTCGTCTTGGCGTTCGAGCTGGGTGTCGGCGGCAAGGTGTTGCTCTTCGCCGCCGACGCTCAGCGCGGCAACTGGCTGTCCTGGAGCAAGAAGTCTTGGCGAGACGGCGATAGGACCGTCACGACGAAAGACCTCTTCTCGCGAGTCGTCTTGTACAAGGCCGGACATCATTGCAGCCACAACGCCACGCTCAACGGCGTCGACCGCGACAAATACGCCAACGTTGGTTGGATGGCGCAGGGCGAGCACGCCGCCGAGTTCACCGCGATGATTACGGCGGTGCGGTCCTGGGCCGAGACGCAGAAGGGATGGAATCACCCCTTCCCGCCGATCAAGGAAGCGCTGCTCAAGAAGGCGTCCGGACGCGTACTCCAAACCGACACGAACCTTGCCGACACGACGAAGCCCGACGATGTCTCCGCGAAGGTTTGGCAACAGTTCCAGAAAAGCGTGCGGGGCACCCGGTTGTATTTCGACTTAACCGTCCACGGTTGAAGCGACCGGAGTGTTCGCGCGCCGTCGCCGCTTGAACGAGGGTTCGCTACTCCTCGAACACATCGCGAAGCGACTCCGACGCCTGATACCGAATCCCTTCGTCCGTGAGGATCTCTTCGGTCGACTCCTTCAACTCATCCGCGCGGAACACGAGTGACTCGCTGCGATCGGCCATCTCCAGCCGCACGTACTCGTCTTTGCAGTCGCGGAGCAGCTCCGCCAGGTGATGCAGATTCTTCACCTCGACGCCGTTGACCGAGCCGATGACGCCCAACGGGCGATTGTCGTAGCCCTTGGTGATCGGATGCGGAAAGAGCCGCGTCGCCACGATCACGATCTGCTCGCCGGGCTCCTCGGGCGCGTCGCTCAGCCGCTTCAGGATCGGGCTGTCCAGCGAAACCAGCATCCCCAGGCCCGCGCCGCCCAACCGCTGCACATACTCCTGCGTCGCCGAGCACAACGTCAGCGGGCCGTAGATGAAGTACTCGGGGTACTGATCCTTCAGGGGCGGCACAAGCAGGTCCTTGTCGGGCCGTACCGGCACGCGCACCACTTGCGACTCGCCGTTGCGAAGGACCGTCAGCTCGATCATGCCCTCGGACGCCAGTTTTTGCACGTAGTACAGAAACTTGAGTCGCAGCCCATCGCGCACGGCCACATACCCCTGATTGTCGATCGCATGCGGCCCGACGTGCGTGATCACATCCCACTTCTCCAGCGGGTTGTCGTCGCTCTCCTGCGGCTCCGCCACGATGATCCCGGTGGTCTCCGGCGACATCTTGAGAAACGCCCGCACCGCGTCGTTCTCCGCCGTTTGATAATTTTCGAAAAGGTTTGGCTTGCCTTCGTAGCGGCCGTCGCTGGCGTCGCTGAGGAAGGTTTGGATTTCCTCCGTGGGGATCAGATAGCCAATGTTCTCCGCTTCGCGAATGCCGCTGAAGACCAGGCCGATGATCTTGCCGTCCTGGATCGCGGGCCCGCCGCTGTTGCCAGGGTTCAGCGCGGCGTCCACCTGGATCCGTACCCCCGCCGTCCCGAAGTTGTAGTTGGTGAACTCGATGCGCGAGACGATGCCGTCGGTGATCGACAGGTCGTCGCCGCCGGTGGGATAGCCGTACACGGTCACCTGCGACTTGGGCTGCGGCAGCTCTTCGGCGAGGTCAAGCGGGGTGATGCCCTCGAGCGCTGACGGGTCCTCCAGCTCGACGATGGCCAGGTCCATGCCGGGCGCCACCGCGATGACTTTTGCCGTGTGCTGGTCGCCGCCTTGCCGGAGTTGGACAAACACCTCGCTGGCGTACATCACGACGTGGGCATTGGTGAGAATCCGCCCCCCGGCGATCACCGCGCCCGACCCAGAGACCTTCGATGGGCTGGCCTTGGTCCACGGGCGGAAGAAATCGGGTTCCCGCTTCGTGACGCTGAGCTTGACGACGCTCGACTCCACGCCGGCTGCGGTCGCGAGACTGACGAAGTTGGGGTTGGTAACAAGGGCCGCCGCCAAAACGAAGAGTGAGAGTCGCATATTGCGGGTGCGAAGTTCCTAGGAGTAAATGGAGAATCGTCAGGGAGCGAATTGGTAGTAACGCCGCTCGACGATTCTACCCGTTGCGACGAGGAATTGCGCGGGGCGGGGTGAGTTGACTTCGCCGCCGGCAGCAGAAGTGCGTTTTCGGGCTGGTTGGCCCGGTCAACCCCGTCAGATCGCTTCCGATCCGCGTTCCCCGGTGCGGATGCGGATGCAGTCATCCAGCGGCAGCACGAAGATCTTGCCGTCGCCAATTTGGCCCGTCTCGCCCGTGCGGCCGCCCTTGATGATCGCGTTGATCGTCGGCTCGACAAACGCCTCGTTCACCGCGATTTGCAATTGCACCTTGCGGAGCAAATTGACGCTGATCTCCCGGCCGCGGTACACCTCGGTCTGCCCCTTTTGCCGCCCGAAGCCCTGCACGTCCATGATCGTCAACCGAACGACCTCGACTTCGTTGAGCGCGGCCTTCACGTCTTCGAGCTTGCTGGGTTGGATAACCGCGATGATCAGTTTCATGGGGGAAGGCTGGAGGCTGGAGACCGGAGGCTGGAGGGAAAGCGACGCGACGCCGACTCGCGCTTACGCGCGTCGGCGTCGAGCATTTGGTGACCGAGGGGAAGCTGTATCCGGCTGCGACGAGAACGTCAGCCACAAATCCTACAGCCTCCAGCCTCCAGCCTCCAGCCTTCGCCGTACGAAGGATACCCCGGGCCGGGCGCGCTTAGGCGGAAAAGCACGCCGCGACCCATTGGGGTATCCTTCTGGCCGGGTGAGGCGACCGAACAGGGCTTCGGCGGCCTGGGAGTTCGAGCGACGCGACCGGCAGATCGGGCGCCCAGAACGGGCGGCCGGGTGGGCGGCGAACCGGTCCCAGCCCAAGGCTTGGGCGAGTCGAGGCGGCGAAAGACTCGCCCAAGCCGGTAGGGCGTGGGACTTGTGCGATAGGGACCTCACAACCGTTGCCGGGCTGTTCGGTCAGCCGCCGTGTCGGCTCCGCCGACCAGTGCGGCGAGCAGACTCTGCCATCCTGCGGAGCCAACTCCTGGTGTTCCTCGTTGGGCCGCCGGGAGGGTCCGCATTCGGCGCCTGGGCCGACGTCCCGGCTTGGCGGCGTGTAGGCGGCAAAACGCCGCCAAGCCACATGGGACATCGATCCGACCCAGGCGAGAGTCGTTCTCGTGCCGCCCAAATCGCGATCCGTGCGAATTCGGACGACGAATCTTAAGGCGTCCGCTCCGCGGGACGCCCGGTTGTCATTGCTGTCGGAGAAGCACCTTGGCAACTTGCGTGCCGGGCGATTCACGCAAATCGCCAGTCTCGTTCGCCATTCGTAAGTCCTTGATTAATAGAGCTTTGCGATTTCAACTTAAACGCGCTCGCCAAACGGGACGTGCGTCTGCGCGAAATGTGTGCCCCGGCTTTGCACACGGCATGATGCGCCGTTAGGCAAACACGGGCTGATTCAAGAAGCGGCCGTGGGAGCCGTCGCGCCGACTTCGGCGAACAGCGCGTCGACGAACTCGGCCGGCTGGAAGAGCGCGAGGTCCTCCGCCTTCTCGCCAACGCCAATGTATTTCACTGGCAACCCGACCTGCTGCCTGATCGCGACCACCACGCCGCCCTTGGCGGTGCCGTCGAGCTTGGCCAGGACGATGCCCGTGCAGTCGACGGCCTGGGTAAAGTTTTGGGCCTGGCTGATGCCGTTTTGGCCGGTCGTGGCGTCGAGGACCAGCAGCACCTCGTGCGGCGCGTCGGGGACGAGCTTGCGGATCGACTGTTGGATCTTCGTCAGCTCGGCCATGAGATTCTTCTGCGTCTGCAGCCGGCCGGCGGTGTCGACGATGCACACGTCGACGCCATCCTTCACCGCTTGCTCGACGGCCCGGTACGCCACCGACGCCGGGTGGGCGCCCTGCTCTCCCGTGACGATTCCCACGCCCAGCCGCTGCGACCAGACGGTGAGCTGCTCGACGGCCGCGGCCCGAAACGTATCGCCGGCGCCCAGCAGCACGCTCTTGCCGTCGGCCTTGAGCATGGCGGCGAGCTTGGCGATCGACGTGGTCTTGCCGGCCCCGTTGACGCCGCAGACCATGATCACCGTCGGCCCGCTGGCGGCGAACCGAATCGGCGAGGCGTCCTGGGAGAGCAGCGCGCCGAGCTTGGCCCGCCACGTGGCGACCACATCCTCGAGCTGCACGACGCGGCCGCGAAAGTTCTTCGCCACTTCGGCGACGATTTGCTCGGTCGACTCGTAGCCCATGTCGGTCTTGAAGAGGATCGCCCGCATTTCGTCGAGGAACGCGTCGTCGATGAGCCGACCTTCGCTCTTGAAGAGGTCGCGAACGTCGGTCTTCAGCAACTTGGCGGTCTTCGAGAGGCCGCGTTTGAATTTGTCGAACAGGCCCATGGGCGTCGGAGGGGTGAGGGGGTGAGCAGGCGAGCGGGTGATCGGTGACGGGCGGCGCCGCGCTGGCAAACACGGCATTGTACGCGGCGAGGGAAGGGCGCGAAATATGGGCTGCCGCCTGATGGCGGATGCTCGATGCTGGATGCGTGCCGTCGATGGCCCCAGGGAGGGCGAGCTCATTGAGGCCCTCCTGGAAAACCCGTTTGAGCGGACGCAAGTCGTGAGTTTTGTCCCTTGGCCAGGCGGCGTAGGCCCGGGAATCGTGGGCTCCGCCGCTGCAACCGGCGGACAAATTGAGCGCGACTTATGTCCGCTGACCTTTGGCGTTGAGCGGATATTAGTGAGAGGTAAGAGGCGAAAGGGGACTCGATGCTGGATGCGGGCGAGGGGTACAAGTCGCTCATGGCGATCAAGTGAGCCGGTGGTCTCGTGGCGAAACGCATTTTTGGCGACATAATTCCCCCATTTGGGTGGGTGGCGCAGCAACGCTTGGCGCGCCAGGTCTAGACGGCGACCGCTCCGCGGCGCACGCGCGCGGGTTCGTCGAACTGCTCCCCCTACGAGCTTGGGCGGGTCAGTCCCGGGGTTTGCGGCGACGGGCCCACAGGGGACGGGGACCGGCGGCAGTGCCGAAGAACGGGTCAACGCAAGGCGTCGCCCGGCCGCTCGGGGATTGGGTGACATTTGTATACTAATCGATCGCGCGGCCGAAATCAAGAGGGGCGGCAGGATTTTTTCCGGGCGGGGTTGGGGAGAGGGAGGAGCGACCGCGGACGACGCGGATGGTCGCGGATGGGGATGACGGAGAGGGGGACCGCGAAAGGGACGACAGGTCAGGCAAACGGGGCTCTTGGTTTTCCGAAGACCCATCGATCGCACGTCGCCGGACCAGCAATGTGCGTTCTTCGGCGGAGGGGCCCGGCGACCCGACTCGCGAAGTGGGATTCTCGCGAATCTCGAGCAATTGGCCGGCGCCACGTTGCGCGCTGATTCCAAACGCGAATTGTGGTAGAATTACTTAATGGAGCACCGAGATGACGCTCGAACTCAAAATTCCCGCCGAGACGGAATTCCGCATGCGCGAGCAGGCGGCTGCTGCGGGCCAAGACCTGGAAGCTTTCGTCCTTCAAGCGGTCGCCGAGAAGCTCGCTGGCGTTGAAGCGGCACTTCCCTCCGGAAACGGCGCGGATTGGCGAGCCAGGCTCCAGGCCTGCATCGATCTGCATCCCTCGGCGACGCACTTTGTTGACGATAGCCGTGAGTCGATCTATGCGGGTCGCGGCGAATGAGGATTCTTCTCGACACGAACGTCCTCTGCCGCCTGGCGGAAAAAGGACACCCTTCTCACGCCGCGGCCGAAGCGGCAGTGACCTCGCTCCGCGACGGCGGGCATGAGCTGTGCCTTGTCCCGCAGGTTCTTTACGAGTATTGGGTCGTCGTTACGCGGCCGCAATCGGACAACGGCCTTGGAATGCCGACGGCCGACGTCCGCAAAGCCATCGATCTTTGGATCGAACTTTTTACGCTTTTCCGGGATGAGCGCGGCGTTTTTTCCGTATGGCGCGAGCTCGCCTCGCAGCACGACGTGAAGGGCAAAGGCGCCCATGACGCGCGGCTCGTGGCGGCGATGAAACGTCACGGTTTGGAGCACCTGCTTACCTTCAACGTCTCTGACTTCCGGCGCTACCAAGGACTCGAGATTCTTGATGCACAATCCGCCGCAGCGCCTTAGCAACACGCTGTGAGGATCGCACCCGGCAAATTTGACGCTCGTCGTCTCCGTCGCGTCGCCGTGGCGAGAAAGAAGGCGACCGCGGATCAACGCGGATGGGCGCGAATGGGGAAGGATAAGGGAACTACGAAAGGGACGACGGGGCAGGCGGAAGGGGCCCTTGATTTTCCGAAGATCCGTTGATTACACGTTGCCTGGCCAGCGATGTGCGTTTTTCGGCGGAAGCGATTCTCGGATAGAATCGCGTACGTAGCCGATTCTCTCCGAGAATCGAGTCGCGTTGAACAGATCCCCGGT
>JBIOVA010000071.1:0-12174 GCA_044867485.1 Lacipirellulaceae bacterium
CTCTGGGAATCGAGGGTGGCGCCGCTGGCTCGCCCAGCAGTGCGAAACGTGTAACCGGCGCCCGCTGCAGGACAAAGCCAGCGGTGGCATACAGCGGGAGGACTGGGGCAAACCATTTTCGCTGGGGCGGCGATCCCTGGCGAGCCGAAATACTTCCATGACCCGCACAGTTTGACACGCGTGCGGGGAAAGGGGGGAGGCATGCGGGGGGGATTGCGCTCAGGGTACGCATCGGCGCGGAGGGCGTGCCAGCTTTGCTGCGTCGCCGCGACGTTGGCCGTTTTTTCGGCGACGGGGCCGCCGGCCGCGGCGGACGAGTCGCACGAAGCGACCACGTCGGCCGCTGCGCGGAAGGAGGCCATCGCGGCCATTCCGCTAGCGAAGCTCGACCCGGCGTATCGCCGCGAGGTGAGCGCCGTGCTGAATGACCCGAGTCTCTTTCGCCGGCTGCCGACCAACGTGGTCGACTGCAACCCGGAGCTGTTCACCTACCTGGCGCAGAACCCCGAGGCGCTGGTCGCTATCTGGCGGCAGTTGGGGCTGAGTCGCGTGGAACTCACGCGCACTGGGGAGACCACGTTCGACCTGCGCGACAACGCCGGGACGACGGGAAAGCTGGTCGTCGTTGAGCAGACATGCGAGGCGAACGCGCAGAACCGAATCGTCATGTACTCGCAGGGGTCGTACGACGGCAAGCCGTTCCACAAGCCCGTGGGGGCGCGGTGCGTGCTACTGCTGCGCAGCGGCTCGGTGCGCGAGACCAACGGCCGCGACTACGTGGCGGCGCGGCTCGACTCGTTCATCAAGCTCGATCGCACGACCGTCGAGGTGATGGCCCAGGTGGCCCACCCGTTCGTAGGACGCACGGCGGATCGGAATTTTGCCGACACGCTGGCCTTTGTGTCCAACTTGTCGTACACGGCGGAGCGGCGACCGGAATCCATTGTCGAGCTGGCCGGGGAACTCGAGTCCGTGGACGCGGCTCGGCGGGCGCGGCTCGGCGAGTTGGCGCAGGAGTGTGCGACGTCGGGGGCGGCGTGGGCCGTGAGCCGGGCGGAAGGTGCGTCGGCGACGCGGTGATTCGTCGCGAGCTGGCCGGTGCAGCTATTCGCCGAACGGTCATTCCGAGGTCTGACGAGGAATCCTGCCTGAAGAAGGCTCCGGCTAGAACCTTCGGCGGACCTCAGGGTGACACCGCTCACTGCCTCTGGCCGAGCAATTCTCGGAATGTTACGCGCGTTGCGAATAGTCGCACCCGTGCGTCTCGAATCCCGTCTTCGGGCGCGTGATTTTTCTTGACACGCGCAGTCCTCCTCGCGAACGATGGAAGGTACGCGCGCATACGCCGCCGCGGGGGCGCGGGTGCGTGCGCGGCAGAGTCGAGTCGAGGCTCAGAGAGAGAGGCAACCGTGAAGCGGTTCAACGTGCGCGCGTGCGCGCTGGGACGATGGGGCGCGGCGGCGCTGGCTGCGGCGGGATGGCTGGGCCATCAAGGCGTCGCGTGGGGCGCGGTGACGGCGCTGGGCAACGTAGCGCCTGCGCCGCCCGCGGCCGGAGGCAACGTGGCGGCGCCGTTCAAGGTGGGCGACACGGGCAATGGCACGTTGTCGATCAACGCCGGCTCGCCGCTGAACGTCACCGGCGGCAGCGCATTGGTGGGCGATTCCGCCACTGGCGTGGGGATCGTCGTCCTGGCGGACCTGAACAGTGTGCTGACGACCGCCGACGACCTGGTCGTCGGCAACCTGGGCGTGGGGAGCGTGACCGTCGGGTCGCTCTCGCGGGTAAACGTCGGCGATATTTTGTTCCTGGGGCTCGCCGCCGGCTCTTCGGGCGACTTGTTCGTTAATAATTTCGGCGCGCTGGCCGACGTGGGGGATTCGCTGGTTGTGGCCTCCTCGGGCAATGCGCTCGTGCAACTGAGCAACGGCGGTCTGCTGCGCGCCGACGACGCGCTGGTCGGTCAGTTCGTCGGCAGCGACGGGCGCGTGACCGTCTCCGGCAATGCGTCTAACTTCCGCTTGGGCGGCGCGATCACGATCGGCGACGCCGGGCGCGGCGAGATGCAGGTCGTCAGCCAGGCGACGGCGACGACGACCAACGTCGTGGTCGGCAACGCCGCAACCGGCGCCGGCGTGGCCGTCGTGAGCGGCGCGGGCTCGATCTGGAACATGAACGGCTTTTTGACGGTGGGCAGCGCGGGGTTGGGGACGCTTAACGTGCTCGACGGCGCCCAGACGACGACGACCGGCGCGTTTCGCCTCGCGGCGACGGCGGGGGGCGAGGGCCACGGGATTGTCAGCGGCGTCAATGCGGTGCTCTCCGTGGGATCAACCGTGACGGTCGGCGAGTTGGGATTCGGCACGATGGACGTGCGAGCCAGTGCGCGACTGAACTCGGGCAACGTGATCATCGCGGACAACGGCGGGTCGCGGGGCGATGTGTTGGTGGACGGCGCCGGGTCGCTGTGGAAGATCACCGGCACGCTCGATGTGTCGGATCCCGGCGAGGCGCAACTGGCGATCTCCAGCGGCGGGCAGGTGACGACGACCGGCGTGGCTCGCGTGGGCGCCGCGGGGCGGTTGCTGATGGCCACGGGGCGCCTGGACGCGGCCGGCGGGCTCACCAACAACGGCCTAGTGCAGGGCACGGGGCGGATTACCGGCAACGTGACCAATGCGGCCACCGGCAAGCTTCGCGTGCCGCTGGGTAACACGCTGATCCTGGCGGGCGCGCTGACGAACGCCGGCGTGGTCGACGTCGACGGCGGCGAGCTGGAAGTGACCGGCGCCGTCACGAACACGGGCGACGTCGATCTGCGCAACTCGACGCTGCGCGTCGGCGGCGCGGGACTCGCCAATAACAACGGCAGCCAGGTGGCGATCACCGAAGGGACCGTCGACGTGTTCGGCAACGTGACCAACTCGGTCGGCGGGCAGATCGTCGTGGGCGGCCACGCGACGGCGGTGTTCCACGACAACCTGACGAACAACGGCCAGTTCTTCGTGCTGCCGGGCGCCGAGGTCGTGGCGCTGGAAAACCTGTCGTTCACGCCCACGTCGATGCTCAGCTTGCAATTGGGCTTGCTCGACGAGAGTGCGGAAGCCGGCCAGGTTGAGTCGGCCGCGGCGGCGTCGCTCGCCGGTTCGTTGGCGGTGTCACTGGCCGCGGGGTACACGCCTGAGGTCGGCGATGAGTTTCCGCTGATCACGACGGGCGGCGGGCTCTCCGGCACATTTGCCAGCGCGTCGCTGCCGTCGCTCGGCGGCGGCCTGGCGTGGGAGCTCGACTACGAGGCGACGAGCCTGATGCTCAGCGTCGTTCCGGGGCTGACGGCGGATTTCGACGGCGATGGCGACGTGGACTCCGCCGACTTGGCGAAGTGGCGCACCGGGTTCGGCAAGGCGACGGGGGCAATCGTGGGCGATGGCGACGCCGATGCGGACGGCGACGTCGACGGGGCCGATTTCCTCGCATGGCAGCGGGAACTGGGCAGTAGCGTCGCCATGGCGTCGAGCGGGCCCGCGGGGTCGTCCGTGCCGGAGCCGCACGCCGCGGTGCTGCTTATGCTTGCGTGCGCGGCGGTCAACGGCAGCCGGCGACGACATCATTCCGGCACTTAGCCCCCGGTCAGTGACCGAGGGCTAAATGGGTGTTTTTTGAGCAAGAATCGCCCACGGCGGGCGACTAGGGGCATGAGCGGTGGTACGCTCTTCTGCGTCCGCCCCCTTGGAATTCTTGCTCAGGAGACTTGCCATGAGTTTGCGACGTATCTTCCTTGGCTCCGCCTTGCTGGCGGCATCGCTGGTTTCAACGTTTCCCGCGGCGCAGGCCGCGGATCTCGACATCAAGCGGCTCGCGCCCACGGACGCGTACACGATCGTGTACGCCAAGAAAAACCCCGAGCGTGAGTACCAGGCCCAATACTTCGCCGAGGCCTGGCAAACGTTTCGCGACGAGCGGATCGCCGAGCGCGTGTGGGACATCATCGTTAGCCGTGCGCCGGAGGAAAAACTGAACAAGCTGAAGGACGCCTGGGCGGAAATGGAAACGGCGCTGGAGCCGATCGACTGGCAGGCAGCGGCCGACAGCGAGGAGTTCGTCATGGCAAGCGTCATGATCGGCCCAGTCGGCCATACCCTAGTGGCGATGCGGCTGTCCGACGAAGATGCGGCGGACTACCGCGAAGGCGTGGGGAATCTTTTCGAGGTCTTCCAGAAGTGGTCCGAGGAAAAGGTGATCGTCGAGACGAAGGAGTCGGACGGTGCGCAGGTGACGACGTTGAACATCGCCGAAGCGCCGAAGGAGTTTCCGTTTCACTTTGTCACGGCGTCGACGGGCGACTTGTTTCTGATCAGCACGAGCGCCGAACTGGTGGAGCGGTGCCTGGGACAGCTCAACGATGAATCCGCGAAGTCGAAGTTCGATGACGAGCGATTGGTCGCGGCTCTCAAGGAGCTGCCCGAGCCGGAAGACGTGCTGACGTTCTTCGACGCGGAACAGATGTTCGAGGACATGCGGGGTCTGGGCGACTTCATTCGCGAGCACCACGATGAGGAACACGCGGCGCGGGGCGCCAAGCTGCTGGAAACGATTATCGACGAAGTCGCGATCATCGACTACGAGGTGAACGTCGAGTACACGGAGGAGGGGCAAAACCGGTTCGCGGCGCTGGGCCAGGTCTCCGAGGGCGTCGAGGACACGATTCTCGGCAAGGCGCTCAGCCAGGGCGAGCCGTTCGACGATTGGCAGAGCTGGGTCCCCGAAGACGCGACGGCGTACTCGCTGGGCACAGGAATCAATCTGCACGAATTGTACGTCGGCGTTCTGGAGTTCGTGCGGGACGAGGTTCCGGAGTCGCACGAGGCGCTCGATAAGTGGCAGGCCGTGCAAGACAAGGTGGGCGTCAACCTCGACGAGGACATTCTCAAGCCGTTCCACGGCGAGTATGTGTCGGTGACGCTGGCCGACGGGCAGAGCGTGACGGCGCTGAAGTGCACGAACGAAGAAAAGATTCGCGAGCTGTTGGACCGGGCGATCGAGGGACTCAAGGGCATTCCGCAGGTCGCGGCGCAGGGCGTCGACCTGGTCGACCTCGACGAGGACGGGCTCGACGGGTTCCAGGAGATCAAGGCCAACCCGCTGGCCATGACGGGGGCCCGGCCGGTCCTCGGCTTCCGCGACGGCTGGATGATCATGGCGTCGTCGCCCGCGACGGCCAAGAAGCTGCTGGCCGTGCGGGCCGGCGACGGGGAGTCGATCAAGGGCGCCGAGAGCCTCAAGCGATTCGACCTGAAGACCGACGGCCCGGTCGAGGCGGTGAGCTACAGCGACATCGGCGCCGGGGTTCGGGCGGCGTCGGAGGGAATCACGCAAGCCGCGATGATGGCGCCGATGGTCATGGCGGCGGCGACGGCGGACGCTTCGGAGGAAGACAAGAAGACGATCAACGAGGTGCTGGGCCTGCTGCCGAGCATTGCGAAAGTGATCGCGAAGTTCGACTTCTACGAGCAGAAACTCTCGATCACCCGCGAGGGACCGGAGGAAGGCCAGTACCTGCGCGAGTCAGTGACGCTGATCCGGCAGCCTTCGAAATAGCAGAAAGAGAAAGGTCTCACGCAAAGACGCAAAGACGCAAAGACGCAAAGGGGGAATGCAAAAGCGTTTTCCCTCTGCGTCTTTTTCTTTGCGCATTAGCGCCTTTGCGTGAGACGTCTTGTTCCTGGTCTATCTGCTGAAATGTTGGCGCGCCAGGTCGGCGAGGGCCTTGAGGTCGAGCTTGCCTGTGCCCAGGACGGGGATGTCGTCGACTTCGAGGAAGCTCGACGGGTCGGGGAGCCAGAGGTTGGGGAGGCCCGACTGCTTGAGGTGGTCGCAGATTTCCTGCGGCGTTTTTCCTATCTTCTTGTGGACGACAATCAGCCGCTCGCCTTTTTTCTCGTCGGGCACGCTGGTCACCACGATCAGCAATTCGTCCTGATTGTCGCCCTGGACGAATTTTTGGATGGCTTCTTCGACGTTGAGGTGCGGGACCATCTCGCCGCCGATTTTGGAGAAGCGGCTCAACCGGCCCGTGATTTCGATGAAACCGTGCTTGTCGATTCTGGCAATGTCGCCGGTGACGTACCAGCCGTCGCGGACGACCTGGGCGGTCTTCTCCGGCTCGTGGAGGTAGCCCTTCATCACGTTGGGGCCGGTGACGAGTAACATGCCAGGCGTTTCGACGGGCAGCTCTTCGAACGTTTCGGGGTCGACGATCTTGGCGGCGACGCCGGGGACCGGCTTGCCGACGGAGCCTTCCTTGAGATCCAGCTCGCCGGACTGCGAGCGACTGGGCGGGATATTCACGGAGACCAGCGGCGACAGCTCGGTTGTGCCGTAGCCTTCGACGGGGCGGACGCCGAATTTCTCTTCAAAGGCGTCGCACAAGGGGATCGGCAGTTTCTCGGCGCCGGCGACGGCGATCTCCAGCCGTGTGAAATCCTCCGCGTCGCACCGGCGCAGGTAATTCCGCAGAAACGTCGGCGTGGCGAGAAGCACCGTGGCGCCCCACTTGCGGGCGAGCTTGCCGACCTGCTGGGCTTCCAACGGCGAGAAGTGGTAGGCGGCCCGCACGTCGAGCCCCAGCACGGCCCACAGCGTGACGGTGAAACCCAGCGAATGGAAGAACGGCACGATGCCGAGGATCACGTCGTCGTGGCGGAGGTGGACAACCTGGTCGATGGCCTCGACATTGGAGCCGATGTTGTGCTGCGTGAGGACGACGCCCTTGGGCTCGCCGGTCGAACCCGAGGTGAAGATGACTGTGAGCTCGTCGTGCCCGCTCAAGCGATGCAGGCCGAGGATGCGGTCGACCAGCATCGCCGGCGCGACATAGGCCAGGGCGACGCCGGCGAGCTTGTCGGCCTTGGTGACCTTCTCCTTGAAGTCTTCCAGCAGGACGATCTTGGCGTTGAGCTTCATGCCGAGCTTGTCCATCACGCGCTTGCTCGTGAGGACGTGGCGGATGCCGGCCTTTGCGATGCACTTGTTCATCACGTCGGCCGACACGGTGTAGTTGAGGTTCGACGCGACGCGGCCGGAGAGGGCGATGGCGGCGTTGACGACGACGGCGCCGCACGAGGGGGGCAGCAGTACGCCGACGTATTTTTCGTCCGCGGCGAACACCTCGCGCAGCAGGAGCCGGCGCAGGATGAACGCGCGCATGAGCAACTGGCCGCCGGTGAGCGACTGGTCGCTCGAGTCGGCGACCTTCCAGCGGAAGAGCGCCTTGCGGCACTTGCGGATCATGGTGCGCGGCAGAACCATCGTGCGATGCTTCCTCCCACTTACGGCAAGAGCGCTGAGCCGCTGAACGGCGTTACGCACCTGGTAAACGTTTTCGGGTTGGCGCAGGGGCTCGCCGAACCAGATCGACACGCGGCGGCCGCCCGGGCCGGGCCATTTCCAGAAGAACTTCCCACCGGCGAAGCTGAAGATACTGCCCCACAGCTCGTCGAGGTAGACCGGTACGACGGGGGCGTCGGTGCCTTTGACGATTTGCAGGACGCCGGGCTTGAAGGTTTGGAGCTGGCCGCTGCGGGTGATGTCGCCCTCGGGGAAGATGCAGACGATTTCGCCGGCGTTGAGGGCGTCGCGAGCGGCGTCGAGCGCCGAGCGCACCGCTTTGGGCCCCCGGTGGAGCGGAATGGCGCCCATGATGCGGGCCAGGCCCTTCGCCCAGCGGCTCGCCAAGAGATTGTTCGTGACGATGATTCGCACGGGGCGGGCCGAGACGGCGACGAGCAGCAGCCCATCGAGCCACGACACGTGATTGGGAGCGAGCAGGGCGGGACCTTCTTCAGGGAGGAACTCCCGACCGTGGACGCGCACCCGGTAGAACGTGTGCGTGGCCAGCCAGGCGAGAAAGCGGATCGTCGCCTGCGGGATGAGGACAACGATGTAGATCAGCACGGGGATCGTGAGGATGCCGCAGAGGAAGAAGATGGCCCGTGCGGAGAGCAGCGGATGGCCGACGACTTCGCGATAGACGTCGTGAACCAGCGGGCCGTGTTCGGGATGCTCGTCGACGAAGGATTCGACGTTGATCGTCTCGCCGCGGGCGCGAAGCGCCTGCATTTCCGTCCACAGCTCTTCGGCGACGGGCAAGTCGCGGGGGCGGTCGGCGAGCTGGCGTTGGACGTTCTCCAACGAACCGGCGCCGACCGGCAGCCGCATCAGGCCGAACGCCAGGGACGCGATGAGGATGCCGCCGAAGGTGAGGAAGTTGCTCGCCGCGAGGATCGAGCCGCGCTGCTCGCGCGGGCTGTAGTGCTGCATGTAGGCGGCCAGCGGCACGTCGAACAACCCGCCGGAGCAGCCCAAAAGGAACAAGAACGAGGCCGCGGCGACGTAACTGAGGGTCCACTCGCGGCTAGGTCCCACCAGTTCGCCCTCGACGGTGTAGAGCAGCACGGACCCGATGACCAGCCCGAGGGCCCCGAGGGGCAGGATGCCGAGCTCCACGCGGCCATTTGACCAGATGCCGGCGAGGATGCTGCCCACGCCGATGCCGATCACCAGCGTGACCAACAGCGGGGCCATCTGCGATTGGTCCGTGGCGTCGCCCTCGGCGGCAAATTGATCGATGTTGAGGTGCGCGAGTCCCGCGAGCGTCCAAAAGAAAAAGATGCCCAGCGCCACGCGGAGCATGGCGGGCGAGTGACCGAGAGTTTTGAGATCACGCCACGTCTGCTGCGGAAAGTCCCAGGGGAATTTACGGGTCGGATTGGCTTCGGGCTGTGACTCGATCATCATGCTGGCGAACCAGCCGGCGATCGCCACACCGATCAGGACGATGGCGGTCCATTCCCAATTCTCCTGGCCCTTGAATCCCGTCTTGTCGGCCAGCACGCTGCCGACCACCGTGCCGACCGTGGTGGCGAAGACCGTGGCCAGCCCGATGATGCCGTTGGCGGCGGAGATGCGGCTGGCATCAAGGATTTCGGGAATCGTGCCGAGCTTCGACGGGCCGAACAGTGCGCACTGGGCGCCCATCAGCCCCAGCACGAACAGCATGAACCAGATGTTGCCAATGATGATCCCGACGATCACCAGCGACATGATGACGATTTCGGCCGCCTTACACGTAACGATGACGGTGCGCTTGCTGAAGCGGTCGGCGAGATACCCGGCGGGCGCCGCGAGGAACAGGTACGGCGCAACGAACGTGGCCGTGCCGAGCGTGAGAATCCAACTGACGCGGCTCGGTTCGACGAAGTCCTTGCCGATGCCGATGACGAGCCAGCGGAGGATGTTGTCGTTGGCGCAGCCGAGGAGCTGCGTGAGGATCAGCCCGATAAAGCTGCGGGACAGCAGCGACTTCTCGCGCGGCACGACGGCGAAGTGCTTGCTGCCGCGCGAGGGAGGGCCGTGCATCATGTCGGGCTAGCTGCTGGCAAGGAGCGGGAGTTCCGAGAGAGGGGATGTACTAATTTAGCTCAAAATGCGTCTTTCGGCAGGTCAAACGGCTGGGTGGCATGCCCTCGGAGGTCCGCCGACGTGGGCATGTTCTTCGGCGGTTCACATGCCCACGCGGACGAGGGCACGCCACCCGGCCGGAGACTTGGGCTCCATGAATCACACGCTCGAAGTCGCCTTGACGGCTGCGCGGCATTTCGGTCAACTCCCCCCGCTTCGATGGTGAGCGGGCAGGACGCCCGGCTCGAGCATCAAACATCCGTCATTCGCGCGCCCAGTGCGGACGACCAGGCAAGGAGGCCTGCGGCGATGTTGACGAATCATTCTTGCGGCGTTGCGCTCGGCGTGAAACTCGACGTGCTGTTCCCCGCGGCTCGTCAATCCGGCAAATCCGGCGTGGTGGTGCGGCAATGCATCAGCGACTGGAAGCGCGTGCGACCCGGCGACGCCTATGTGGCGGTGCTTGGCGCCGAGTCCGACGGACACGACTACGTCGAGCAGGCTGTCCAGCGCGGCGCGGCGGCAATCGTCGCAGAGCAGTTCGTGCCGGCGCGGGCTGTGCCGGTGTATGTCGTGGAAGACAGCCGGACAGCGCTGGGCGAGTTATGCCACGCGCTGGCAGGGCATCCTTCGAGGCAGATGCGCGTGATCGGCGTCGTTGGCGACCAAGGCAAATCGACGGTCGCGGCGCTGCTCGAATCGATCTTCACCAAGGCGGGCTGCCAGGTCGGCGTGCTCAGCAGCTTGACGAGCTTCGACGGCATGGCGTGCGGGCCCGGCGTGGCCGAGCCGTTGTCGCCGGCTGCCTTCGCTTCGCGGCTGGCGCACATGGACGCCGCTGGTTGCACGCACGCGATCGTTGAGATTTCGAGCGTCGCCTTGTGCCAACAGAAGCTCGCCGGCGTGGAGCTCGACACGGTCGTGGCGACGCGTGTCGATGCGATGCGGCTCGATGTGCATCACACGCCCCAGAACTATCGCGACGCCCAACGGCGCGTGCTCGATTATCTCTCGGCCTCGGGCCTGGCGGTCGTCGACGCCGACGACCCCGTGGCGTGCCGGTGGTTGGCGACGCTCGACGCGGCCTCGCTCACCTACGGCTTGGGCGACCAGGCGCAAATCACGGCCGACGTCGTCGAGCGGAACGCCTGTGAGACGGTGTTCGTGCTGGTCGCCGGGTGCGAATCGGCGGCGGTGCGGACGACCATCCTCGGCGACGCCCATGTGTTGAACTGCCTGGCGGCGGCGGCGGTGGCGCTGTCGCACGGCGTTGACTTGCAGACCATCGCCGCGGGGCTGGAGGCGGTCGATCGCCTCGCCGCGCGGATGGAGCGGATCGACTGCGGACAAGATTTTGCGGTGTTCGTCGACGCGGCCAAGTCGCCCCCGGCCCTGCGAGCCACGCTGCGATCGGCGCGGCAGATGGCGCGCGGTCGGGTGATTTGCGTGCTTGGCGACGTGCCAACGGCACGCGCCGAGGCGACCGCCGTGCGGAGCATCGTCGAGAAGTTGGCGGATTTGACAATTGTGACCGACGCGGCGCAGACCGAAGCCAACTGGCCGACTCCCGCGGCGAACTCGTCGACCTGGCAAGTGGCCGACGACCGCGGCGAGGCGATCGCGTGGGCGATCGCCGTGGCGGCGCCGGGCGACGTCGTGGTGATCGCCGGCAGCCGTGGCCCGACCGAGGGCGGTTTCGGCGTCAACGAGTTCACCGAAGCGGACGCGGCGCGCGAGATGTTGTACGCACGCGTGCAGCCGGAGTTGCGATTGGTGGGATAACAAACAATTTAGCTGCGTCGCTTGCGACGCGCGTCGCGAGCGACGCGGCTAAATCGGATTGATTGGGAGTCTTCATGCTGTTGCAGACGACGACATTTGCGCCAGGTGAGTTCGTCGTGGGGCCGACGCCGGAGCCGGCCTCCGGGCCCACGGCGGTGCGGATTCCTGGGGCGACGCTGCTGGTCGCTCCGCAAGCCACTGCCGTGGCGGCGGAGGCGGCGCTGAAATCGCTGCGAGGATTCAGAGCCGTCGGGCGCCGCGTGGCCTGGTGCAATCTGGGCGAGTTGTCCCACACGCCGGGAGCCGATCTCCGCACGTGGGGACGGCGGCTCGTGGACGAGGGCGGCGCCGAGATGGTGGTGATGTGCGGCGTGGGCGGTCGCGAAGCGGCGCTCGGGGCGCGCGAGGCGGGACTGCCGTTGGGCCGCGTCGTGGTCTGCCGCGACGACGCGACGGCTCGCAATGTGCTTGGCGATTCGGTGGCGGTGGGCGACGCGGTGCTTGCGCTGGGCGTGGGGACGGACGGCGCACAACGACTCGCGGACCGGTTGGAGTCGAAGTTTTCGCGGAAGCTGGCGACCTTGGGATGAGGGTCACGGATGAGGAGTCAGGGGTCAGGAGTCAGGAGTCAAACAGACGGGGGTTAGCCGCGACGCGGAGTCCGCGGAGCGGAGCGCTGCCGAGCAAACCGAGCCTCGGAACACGAAACATCAATCACCAGTCACTTCCTCCATGTCAGACTTCGTCGTTGGTTGGCGTCGATTGCGGGGTCGTACGCCAACCGCCCCCCCTGGGGTTGGAGCATGAGAGACGCGCTGTTGGGCGGCTTCTGGGTCAGCCGCTCGCGTGCGTTGCTTCACGATGAAGTCTACGTCTGAGCGTCGGGGCGGCGCGCAAGCGTCGCCCCGGCGTCTCAGCGGAACCAAGGTTAAT
>JBIOVA010000072.1:0-21660 GCA_044867485.1 Lacipirellulaceae bacterium
AAGACGCCCAACCCGTCGAAGGCTCCGTGGTACTTCCTCGGCTTGCAGGAAATGCTCGTGTACTTCGATCCGTGGATGGCGGGCGTCGTGCTGCCGAGCATGATCATCGTGGGATTGATGGCGATCCCGTACCTCGACTTCAACAAAGAGGGCAACGGCTACTACACGATCAAGCAACGGAAGTTCGCGTACATCATCTTCCAGTTCGGCTTCTTGGAGATGTGGATCACGCTGATCGTGCTCGGCACGCTGCTTCGCGGGCCCAACTGGAACTTCTTCGGGCCCTACGAGTTCTGGGATGCCCACAAGGTCGAGGCGCTCGATAATCGCAACCTGTCTCAAATGTTCTGGGAGACAGGCCTGGGCATGAGTCTGCCGACCGCGTCGGCCGGCGCCGGGTTCGCGCAAAAGATTGGCTACATCGTGTACCGCGAGTGGCTGGGGATCGCGCTGACGCTCGGCTACTTCATCGCGCTGCCGCCGATCATGGCGCTGACCATCTTCCGAAAATTCTTCCAGAAGATGGGCCTGATCCGCTTCATGCTGATGGCCAACCTGATGCTGTTTATGGCCTCGTTGCCAATCAAGATGGTGCTGCGCTGGGTGTTCAATCTGAAGTACATCATTGCGATCCCGGAGTACTTCTTGAATTTTTGAGCGATGCACGCGCTCCGCTGCGGCGGACCTTCGCGTCGCGGCTAACGTACCCACCTGACTTCCGACTCCTGCTCCCTTCCGCATGCCCGCTACCGAACAAACTTGGCGCAGTCAAAAGACGATGCACATCGTCTTTGCCGTCAGCGCGCTCATCATGGGCGTGTCGACCATCTGGATGATGGCGGCCGACCACATGCGCGAATGGAAAGATTGGCAGCTCAGGGATCGCAAGAAAGACGCCTGGATGCTCGAATCGCGGCACGATTCGCTTCAGGAGACGTACGCGCAGCAGATGACGACGTACGGCGCCGATATTCGGCGCCTCGACAGCCTCGAAATCGCGCCCGCAATCCTCACCGCGTTCAAGCAGCGCGTCGCCGATCAGGAGGCCGATTCCCGATCGGCTGCGGACGGTCAGACGGTAGCTCCCCGCGCCCCCGGCGATCATGCGACCATCGACGAACAGGGGTTCGTCCGTTTGAATCAGTTGGTCGACGCAATGAAGGCCGCCGCCGGCGAGGCCGCCAAACTGCGCACGGCCACCGAGGCCGAAGGGGCGACCGACGAGGCGCGGGCCGCCGCTCAAGAGGCCGAGGACGCCGCGATCGCCGCCCGTCAGGCGGTGTTGTCCGAGATGGACGGCTACATCCGCGAGGCCCGCCGCCGCGAGAACGCGCTGGTCAGCACGAAGAAGGCCCGCAACGGCGAGCGCACCGCCGTTGTCAGCGAGTTGGGCATCAAGATTGGCCAAAGCGCGCCCGAGGATCAACTCACAGCCACGCAGCATCGCATCGACGACCTCGACGCCGAACTCGCGACGCTCAGCGAACAGATCGCCGACGCCAAAGGCTACCGCCTCGACCTCGAAGCCCTCGTCGCACGGGCCAACGCCGAGCAGACGGCGCTCGCCAAGCAAGTCGACACGATGAAGACGGAGCTCGATCGGCTTAGCGATCAGGTCTACAAGAATACGTGGAACCCCGGCGAATGGGTCACCCGGTGGCCGGTGCTCAACGCCCTCTACAGCGGCAACATTCGCATCGATCAGAACTGGCTGCCGGATCTGACGATCAACTACAACTTCGCCCAGGTGGCGCGGTTCGATCGATGCGCCACGTGCCATCGGGCGATCGCCACAACGGCCCCTGGCACGGCGATTGACCCGCTCTATCCGACGGTGCCCAAGGAAGAGCAGGCCCGCACGTTCCAAATGGCGACGCCCGAGGCGGCCCCGGCCGATCCGATTCCGTCCGACGTCGACCAGTGGCCGCGACTGGTGCTCGACGCATTCGGCCTGGCGCTGTCGGACACGGGCATCGTCGAAGATGCCGAAGTGACGGTGCATTACGTGCTGCCTGACTCGCTTGCGGCTCGCGCGGGGCTGGAGGCGGGCGACAAGATCGCGGCGCTCGGCGGCGAGCCGCCGGCTGACCCCGTCACCGCTCGCAAATTGCTGCTGACCATGCCGACCTGGGGCAAGCCGCTGCAGGTCGACGTGGTGCGCGGTCTGCCGCACCCGTACACCGCCCACCCGCGGCTCGACCTGTTCTTGTCCGACACGAGCCCGCACCCGCAGAAGGACTTCGGCTGCACAATCTGTCACGACGGGCAGGGGAGCGGCACATCGTTCCCATGGACGTCGCACACGCCGGACAACGCCGGCCAGCAGGATGCATGGGCCGAGAACCACGGCTGGTTCGACAACCACCACTGGATTTTCCCGATGCGGCCGGCCCGCTTCGTCGAGAGCAACTGCCTGAAGTGCCACCACCAAAAGGGCGCGCTCGAACCCAGCGAGCGATTTCCCGACCCGCCGGCGCCGAAGCTGGTCGAGGGGTGGACGCTGGTGCAAGACTACGGCTGCTTCGGCTGTCACGAGATCAACGGCTACGACAGCCCGACAGTGACGGTCGGTCCCGATGTGCGACTAGAGCCCAACTTCAACGAAGTCGCCGCGCAGATTCGCCGCGATCCGCAGCTCAGCGACGAGGAGCGCGGCTACATCGAGCGGCTAATCGCCCAGCCGACGGACGCCGACGCTCGCGAGCAACTTTTCGCGTCGATCAATCGCGACGCGCTCATGGCCCGCGACCCCGAAGCGGAAACAGATGCGCGCCTCTCCGCCAACACGCACCAACTGGCCGCGGGGCTCAAGCCGGTCGACATGCCGGGTCGGATGCGCAAGGTCGGCCCGAGCTTGCGGTACGTCAACTCCAAGGTCGATTACGACTGGCTGTATGACTGGATTCGCAAGCCGGCGAATTTCCGTGAATCCACAAAGATGCCGCAGTTCTTTGGACAGTATGAGCATTTGAACGAAGCCGACGACGCGAGCCAGTTGCGAGACAGCCTGCGGTTCGAGGCGATCGAGATTCGGGCGCTGGCGGATTACTTGCTCGATAAGAGCGTCGAGTTCAACTACATCGCCCGCGAAGAAAATGTGGAGGCGGCCAGCGCGGAGCGCGGCAAGTGGCTGTTCGAGTCGCGCGGCTGCCTGGCGTGCCACTCGCATGAGGCGTTTCCCGAGGCAAAGGAGAAGATCGCCGCGACGCAGGGTCCCGACCTGTCGCGGCTGGGCGCAAAGCTCAACACCGAGAAGGGCCGCGATTGGCTCTACTCGTGGCTCAAGCAGCCGAACTTGTACCACGCCCGTACCGTGATGCCGGACCTGTTCCTCGACCCCATCGCCGCGAAGGACGCCCAGGGCAAGCCCACCGGCGTGGTGACCGACCCCGCCGCGGATATTTCGGCATTCCTGCTGGGCGTGGCGACCGACTGGCAGCCAACCGACGTGCAGCCGCGCGACGAGTGGACCGACGAGCAGCGTGGCGACCTGCTCGACCTGGCCGTGCTATGGCTCAAGAGCGACACGATCCCCGCGTCGCGTGCACGGCGGTACCTCGAAGAGGGCATCGACCCCGCGCAGGCGGCCAAGCTCAAGGCCGATGAGCTACTGCTCGTGAACTGGCCCGACAATCCGTACAACGCCCAGACGCGCACCGACCGACAGTTGGAGTTCGTCGCTCGCAAGACGATTGGCAAGTACGGCTGCTTCGGCTGCCACGACGTTCCTGGGTTTGAAGACGCCAAGCCAATCGGCACGGCGCTGGTTGACTGGGGTCGCAAGGAAAGCTCAAAGCTGGCGTTCGAGAACATTCACAAGTTCCTTGAAACGCATGGCATCAATCCCGAGCCGCCGACAGAGGCCGAGCTCGAGCACGCGCGCGAAGCGGCGCCTGAGGAGCAGACGCCGGAAGGCGCTGTGGCGAAGTCAACGGCGACGGCCGGCCATCCGGGCGCTTTGCACGCCGAGCATCTCGATCCGGGCAACTTCGGCGACAACGACAGCTATTTCGTCCAATCGCTCAACTCCCACACCCGCGACGGCTTCCTTTGGCAAAAGCTGCGCTATCCCCGCAGCTACGACTACAAGACGACGCGGAACAAGAACTTCAACGAACGGCTTCGGATGCCGAAGTTCCCGTTCAACGACCAGCAGCGCGAAGCGGTGATGACGTTTGTGCTGGGGCTCGTGAAGGAGCCGCCGGCGTCGAGGTACATCTACCGTCCCGGGCCCCGGGAACAGGCGATCGTCGAAGGCCGCGCCGTGCTAGAGCAATTCAACTGCGCGGGCTGTCACACGCTCAAAATGGAGCAGTGGAGGCTGACGTTTGACGACGCGACGTTTGAGCCGCCCGTCGTCGAACCAGATTATCCGTTCCTGGCGCCGCAGTTTACCGATCAGCAAATGGCCGCGTCGCTGGCCAAGGATTACCGCGGCTTCATGCATGCCACTGTGCATGGCGAGCCGGCCTTCGACACCGAAACAGGTCAGCAACCGTGGGTCGACGTCGACCTGGCGCCCATCACGCCCGAAGAGCTGCGCGAAGCTGAGGCTGAAGAGGGCGAAGAGATTCCCATCTTCTACCAGTTCACGCTGTGGCGCAATGCGCTCATTGGCGGCCAGCCGTACAGTCGCGGCCTCAACGACCTGCTCATCCCGGCCGACCGCGACAAGCGCGGCCCTGTGGGCGGAACGGCGTACCCGGCGTGGGGCGGCGACCTGGCGCGGTACTTGTTCCCCAAGGTGATCGCCCAGGCTCGCGAGAGCGGCTCGACTGCCAAACCCACGGAAGCGTGGGGCTGGCTCCCGCCGCCGCTGATGGATGAAGGCGTCAAGGTGCAAACCGATTGGCTGCACGGGTTCCTCATGGATCCGACCCCAATCCGCCCCGCGGTTGTGCTGCGAATGCCCAACTTTCACATGTCGACTGGCGACGCCGCCAAGCTCGTGGACTTCTTCGCGGCGAGCAGCGGCGCCGAGTACCCCTACGAGTTCCGACCCGACCAGCGGGCCGGCTACCTCCAACAAGTGAGCCTCAACCGCGAGAACCCGTTGGCCGAAGCGATGAACATCGTCGTCAACGGCACCTACTGCGTGAAGTGCCACGCCGTGGCCGAATTCTCGCCGCTGGGCGACCCGTACACGTTTGGCCCCAACCTGGCGGACGTGTACAAGCGGTTGCGGCCGACGTTTGTTCGCAATTGGATTGCCAACCCCGTGCGAATTCTGCCGTACACCGGCATGCCGAAGAACATCCCGTTCCATCCGACCGATCCCGCGCAGGACGGCGTCAACGAGCAATTGTTCCGCGGCAACAGCATCGAACAGCTGACAGGACTAGTCGACCTACTCATGAATTTTGACATGTACGCCAAGGCGCAAACATCGGTCACGCCGCTGGTCGAGGCCTCGGCGGCCGCGGCCGCAGCGACAGGCCAGGCGCCGCTCGGCGCCGCGACCGGCGCCGCCGAACCCCCGCGGGCGGCAGAAGCCGCCGACGACACCCAGTGACGATTGTTGCCAGCGCACGACACGCGCCGACCGTCGCGAACGAAGAAGGCTCACCCATGAACGCCCGACTGACGACCCGCCGCACGATGACATGCAGCCTCGCGTTGACCCTGCTAATGGTCGCCGCGAGCGCGGCCAGCGCCGCCGAGTGGGGTTCGATCAAGGGTCGCTTAGTCTACAAGGGAGACGTCAAGGTTGAGCCGATCCAGGTCACCAAAGACGTCGAATATTGCAGCCAGCACATGCCCGTCGTTCAAACGGTGGTGATTGGCAAGGACGGCGGCCTGCAGAACGTGTTCGTGTACCTGTACGTCGCCCTCGGCAAGAAGGTCGAGATCAGCCCGTCGTACGCCACCGAGGGACTTGAGCCCAAGGTGCTCGACAACAAGGGCTGCACATTCCATCCGCACGCGATGACCGTCTGGACGGCCGAGCCATTCGAGATTCACAACAGCGATCCCATCGGGCACAACACCAACGCTCAGATGCTGGCGCGGAACGCGAAGTTCAACGAAACCGTGCCACAGGGCACGCCCATCAAGAAGACGTTTTCCAAGAGCGAGCCGCGACCCGCGATGATCTCCTGCAGCATTCACCCGTGGATGAACGCTTACATCCTCATCCGCGAGAATCCGTACATGGCCGTCACGGGCGAGGACGGATCGTTTGAGATCAAGGACCTGCCGGCCGGCCCGCAGGAGTTCGCGTTCTGGCACGAGGCGCGCGGCAATTTGCGCGACGTCTCGATTGGCGGCAAGAAAGCGGACCGCAAGGGCCAGGTCAAGCTCACGATTCCCGCGGGCGAGGTGCTCGATCTCGGCGAGATCGAAATCACGCCCGCGCTGCTGGGTCAGTGAGGCCGCCGCGGCGGCGGAGACAAAATACCATGAGCACTCCAAGTAAGTCACGCAGCTTCGTCGCCGCAACGGCCGTCGCGCTGTGCGTCGCCGCGGTCGGCTGCCAACGCGCCGGCGATTACAACCCCGTGGCCGACGTCTCCAAGGTGGCCGACCTCCGCAAGGCGTTGTTCGGCGACAGCGCCGGCGGGGCAGAGGGCGCAGCGGCCGCCCCGGTTGGCACAGGTTGGGCCACGCTCAAGGGCGTATTTACCTTCGACGGCGATCCCCCTGCGATGCCCCCTTATAACGTCGACAAGGATTTTGAAGCCTGCGCGCCCGGCGGGCAGACGCCGGCGCAGCAGTGGCTCGTCGTCGACCCCGCGAACAAGGGCATCGCCAACATCGCCGTCTTTCCGCGGACGACGGCGCGGGTTCACGAGTCGGCCGAGCCGGGAGAAGAACCGACCGTGTTTGATCAGAAAAACTGCGTGTTCCAGCCCCATGTCATGGGGCTGATCGTCAATCAGCCAGTCCAGATCAAGAACAGCGACCCGCCCCCCGTTGGTCACAACACGAATATTGACGGAAAAAACAAGTTCAACCAGACGATTCCCCCGGGCGAGTCTGTTCTCTGGACGGCCAAGCGTGAAGACGCGCTTCCAGTGAGCGTCCGCTGCAGCATTCACTCATGGATGATCGCCTATCTGCTGCCGCGCAAGAGCGGCTACTTCGCGGTGACCGGCAAGGACGGTTCGTTCGAGATTGCTAACCTGCCCGCCGGCGAGGAACTCGAAATCCAGGTGTGGCACGAACGCGCCGCTGGCGCCCAGGGCGTGCTGGTCGTCGACACCGACGCCGCCAAAGAGCTCAAGTGGACCAACAAGGGCCGCTTCAAAATCACGCTTGACGAAAACGAAACTCGCGAAATCAAGATCGTCGTCCCCGCCTCGGCGTTCAGCGGCGCCTAACCGATGCGCGGCCGCTTGCCGGCGTTAGCCTCTCGTGCCATGAAACTTTGCTCACAGATTTGCTTGGGACTTCCGACGGCTCTGGTCGCCGTCGCGCTCGGCGTCGGCTGCGGTCAGGCGCCCGAGCCGGACTTCCGGCTCAATCCCGTGCAATTGGTCGCCAACAGGATTCACCCTGCTTACGGCGTCGAGATTGCCACGGTGCTTGATGCGCTGTTCGGTACGCCGGACCAGCCGGTGGCGCCGCCTGAGTCGGGGCTCAACGAGAAGCTGCTCAATCTGGCGGCTGGGCCTGCCTGGACCGATCCCGACGACCTCACTCACGGCCTGTACCGCAGGCATTGCGTCCATTGCCACGGGATCAGCGGCGACGGTCGCGGGCCCACCTCCGCATTCCTCGATCCCTATCCGCGCGACTACCGCAAGGGGGTCTTCAAGTTCAAGAGCACCTACGCCGCCGAGAAGCCAACCGACGAGGACCTGATCCGCGTGTTGCACAACGGAATTCCGGGCACGTCGATGCCGGCGTTCTCGTTGCTGCCGCGTCCGGAAGTCGAGGCGCTCGTCGAATACGTGAAGTACCTTGCGATCCGCGGCGAGATGGAGACGGTGCTTGTGAATTACGTTGCCTCGGAACTCGGCGAGTACGACGAAGTCGACGACAAAGGCGAGCCGGTGCTCGACGACGACGGGAATCCCAAGAAGATGCGTCCGCCGCTCGACCCAGGAAAAAACCCGGATCAGGCCGAGTACATCATGGGTGAGCTAGCGAACGTTGTCGGCTACTGGCAGGCCGCGGCCGAAACCGTGATTGTCCCCGTCGAGGACGAGGCGCCGCCGGACGATCGCTCGCCGGAGGAGCTCGCGGCGTCAATCGAGAAGGGACGGGAGCTGTTCTTCGGCGTCAAGGCGAACTGCCTCAAGTGCCACGGCCCCACGGGGCTCGGCGACGGCGAGCGGAACAACTACGACGTCTGGATGCAAGAGCTCGAGGACTTCTACCAAAAGCAAATCGTGCAAGTTCAGGCGGCGATCGACAACCTGCAAAAGCCAAAGCCTGAGGAAACCTCCGAGCAGCGCGAAGCGCGTCTCGCAGAGCTTGCGCAGAACGAAGTGAGCCTCGCCGAGAACACCAGGCTGCTCGCGACGCAGTACGCGCGGCGCACGTCGATCCCGCGCAACCTGCGGCAAGGCATTTATCGCGGGGGCCGACGAAGGATGGACGTGTTCTACCGAATCCATGCTGGCATCCCGGGCACGCCGATGCCTGGTGTGGGGCCCACCGGCCCCGGCGCCGCGGGCACGGTGAGCGAGGAAGACATTTGGCACATCGTCGACTATGTGATGTCGCTGCCCTACGAACCGTCGAGCACGCCCGACCAGCCGCTCCCCGGCATCCCGGCCGAGCTGCTCCGATAAAGCAGAGAATTCACCGCCGAGAACACTGAGATCGCCAAGAAGAGTTTCGAGAGAGGAATTCGTTTCAACTCGAGCCGGATTGATCGAGCTTCAATGTCAACCTAATTCCTTCCCATCCCCGAGTCCTCTGCGCTCTCTGCGGTAAAACCCCCCGTCACTAGGTCATGATCAAGCGATTTCTCAACTGGATGCCGGGCTTCTGGAGCCTGCTGTTCCTGACGGTGCCGATCATGGGCGCTGCCGCCTTCGTGTTCGCGCCGTACTACAACATCTGGCTGCCAACCGACGTCTCCGAGCATGGCCGGACGATCGATGGCCTGTTCATGTTCATCCTGTGGCTCACCGGGATCGTCTTCCTCGGCACGGAAATGTGCTTGTTCTACTTCATGTGGAAGTACGAGAAATCGCGCAACGCCAAAAAGGTGATCTTTACGCACGGCAGCCACTCGCTGGAGGTCGTGTGGTCGATCATTCCCGCGGTCACGCTGCTGTTCATCGCCATCTACCAAATGGACGCTTGGGCCGCCGCCAAGATGCGCCCGCCGAACATACCGCCGACCTGCGAGGTGACGGGTCGGCAGTTCAACTGGGACTTCCGCTACCCCGGACCCGACGGTCAGCTCTACACGTTCGACGATATCGTCCGCACCGACGGCAACCTGTATCTCCCCTACGGCGAGGAAATCCTCCTGAAGATCACTAGCGCCGACGTGCTCCACAGCTTTTTCCTGCCGAACCTGCGGCTGAAGCAAGACGTGGTGCCCGGCATGTCGCAGCAGATGTGGTTCCGGGCCACCGAGGGCGGCAGCTTCGACATCGTCTGCGCCGAGCTGTGCGGCTGGGGCCACTACAAAATGAAGGGCCGCATCCACCTGCTCACTCGCGACAAGTACGAAGCCAAGCTGCAGGAGATGTGGAACGAGCAGAATACGACGAAGGTCGCCGGCGCGGGCAACTGACCAACGCCGCGACGACGGACCCGATTTGACAGCCCGCGAATTACCCCATCGGCTCGACGCCGAGGTTTGCCATGAGCACCGTTACATTAGACGCACATTCCGGCGCCCACGCGGGCCACGGCCACGCGCCGAGTTTCCTGAAGACCTACGTCTTCTCGCTCGACCACAAAGTCATCGGGATGCAGTTCCTGTTCAGCACGCTCATCTGGTTCATGGTGGGCGGGATCCTGGCGCTGGGGATCCGTTGGCAACTGGCCTACCCGTGGAAGGCCATGCCCGTGCTGGGTAGCATCGTCGGCCAGCAGGAAGGCGGCCAGATTCCGCCCGAAACTTACACGATGCTCGTCACCATGCACGCCTCGGTGATGATCTTTTTCGTGATTATCCCGATTCTGGCCGGGGCGTTCGGGAACTTCCTGATCCCGCTCATGATCGGCGCCGACGACATGGCGTTCCCCGCGCTTAACATGATGAGCTACTGGGTCATGTGGCCGGCGTTCGTGTTGTTGGGTTCCAGCTTCTTTGTCGAAGGCGGCGCCGCGGCGGCGGGCTGGACGGGCTATCCCACGCTCACTGTCTTGAAGGATGCTGCGCCCGGAAGTCATACCGGACAAACATTGTGGCTCTTAGGACTCATCATGGTCGGCGTGTCGTCGATGATGGGCTCGGTCAACTACCTGACGACCATCATCCAGATGCGCGCCCCCGGCATGACGATGTTTCGGCTGCCAATGACAATCTGGGGCATGTTCATCACCGCCGTCCTGCAGGCCTTCGCGCTGCCGGTGCTCACTGCGGCGCTGTTCATGCAAACGACCGACCGCCTGCTGGGCACGGGCTTCTTCCTGGCCGAAGGCACGATCGCCAACAACGGACCGATGCAAGCCGGCGGCGGCCAACCGCTACTGTGGCAGCACTTGTTCTGGTTCTACAGCCACCCGGCCGTGTACATCATGATCCTGCCCGCGATGGGCATGGTCAGCGACATCATCGCCTGCTTCGCCCGCAAGCCGCTCTTCGGCTACAAGCCGATGGTGTACGCCATCGCGGGCATCGCCGGTTTGGGCTTCATTGTGTGGGGCCACCACATGTTCGTCTCGGGCATGAACCCGGCGCTCGGCATGACTTTTATGGTCTCCACGATGCTCATCGCCCTGCCCAGCGCCGTAAAGGTGTTCAACTGGCTCGGCACGATCTGGGGCGGGAAAATCCAATTTACGACGCCCATGCTGTTCGCGTTGTCGTTCGTGTCGATGTTCATCATCGGCGGCCTTTCCGGCATCTTCATGGCGGCCACGCCGGTCGACATCTTCATTCACGACACGTACTTCATCGTCGCCCACTTCCACTACGTGCTGTTCAGCGGCACGGCGATGGGCGTGATGGGCGCCATCTATTTCTGGTTCCCCAAGATGTTCGGCCGGATGATGAACGACTCCTGGGGCAAGGTGCACTTCTTCTTCATGTTCGTGCTCTTGAACTGCGTGTTCTACCCGATGCACATCCTGGGGATGCAAGGCTTCCCGCGGCGGCTCGCCGATCCGTATCACTACGAAACCTTCAAGAATCTGCTGCCGCTCAACCAGTTCATCAGTTGGTGCGCGTTCCTGCTGGTGGGCATCCAGATCATCTTCATCATTAACTTCTTCTGGAGCATCTTTTTCGGCCCGCGCGTGGGCCGGAACCCGTGGCACGCCAACGGCCTGGAATGGCAGGCTCCTAGTCCGCCGGGCCACGGTAACTTCGACTTCCAGCCGATGATCTACCGCGGCCCGTACGAGTACGGCTCGCCGGAGACGGACGAAGACTACTATCCGCAGACCCAGCCGCCGACGGGGCGCGAAGCGCCTCCGGGACATCACTAAACTAATTCCAATGCAACTCGCACTGTCTCTCGCAAAGGCGCTAAGGCGCGAAGAGGGATCGTAAAGAGGACAAATACGAAACTTGCTTTGCGTTCCGCCTTTGCGCCTTAGCGCCTTTGCGAGAGATACGAAACCGCGCACATGACATCAAGTCATCCATTGCCGTCTCGCTGGCCCCATCGCTGGGCCGTGCTCTTGGCATGCGCGACGTTTCCGCTCGTGTGGTGGGGTGGGTTCGTGTCGGCGACTGGTTCGGGGATGGCGTTCCGCGATTGGCTCACCTCGGACGGCGTGTTCATGCCGCTTTACCCGTGGCTCAGCTCCGCGGGCGACAAGTTCATCGAACACGGCCACCGTTTGCTGGGGATGCTCGCCGGCGTGCTGACGATCGCGCTGGTCGCCGCGTGCTGGGTGAGCGAGCCCCGCCGCTGGGTCCGCTGGTATAGCCTGGCGCTGCTCGCCGGCGTGCTGACCCAGGGCGTGCTCGGCGGGATGCGCGTCTTGCTCAACGAGCGCGTTCTTGCGCTGATTCACGGTTGCATAGGGCCGGTGTTCTTCGCCGCCGCCGCGGGCATGGTCGCCGTCACGTCGCGCCGCTGGGCGGAGGCCGAACCGATGGCAGACGCAGCGCAGCGCGGGCCGCGACTCGTGCGCTTAGCCGTGCTTACCGCGGGCCTGGCCTATTTGCAACTGGTGCTCGGCGCTGTGGTCCGCCACAGTCCGCACATGCTGGGCGATCGCGTTGCCCTTGTGTTTCAGGTTGCCGTGTACTTCCACGTGGCGATGGCCCTCGCCGTAACTCTGCAGGCGGCGTGGCTCGCTATTCAATGCCGCCGCGGCCGCGCGTGCGTCGGCGGATCGCTGGGGCTCCTCGCCCTGCTGGTGGTTCAATGGCTGCTCGGCGTCAGTAGCTGGGTCGTCAAGTACGGCGTCCCCGCATGGGCGACGCAGCTCGTGGGCGAAACCGGCCACGCCAACCGCGCCGTTGACATGACCAGCGCTGCCATGGTCGCCGGCCACGGGGCCGTCGGTTCGTTGATCGTCACATGGTGCGTCGTGATCGCGCTGCAGCTCGGCCGTCGCGCCGGCGTGCGGGCTCCGGCGCTGCCCGCCGCCGCCCACCTCACGGGGGCCCTGGCATGAGCCGCATCCCGCTCACCCGCGCTGCCGTCGAAGCTCGAGTTCTGCCGCCGCGCGCGGCGGGACTGACCCGCGTCGCGTCGCGACTCGCCGACTACTTGGAACTCACCAAGCCGCGCATTGTCGTCCTGGAGCTGTTCGTCGCCGCGGCAGTCGCTCGTCTTGCAGCGCCGCACGCGCTCGACGTGTGGACCCTGCTGCACGCACTGGGTGGTACGGCGTTGGTGGCCGCAAGCGCGAGCATCGCCAACCAATGGCTGGAGCGCCGCGTCGACGCCCGCATGCACCGCACCGCCGATCGCCCCTGCGCCGCCGGTCGCGTGACCACCGCCGAAGCGGTCACGCTGTCGCTCACTGCGTTGGCCGTCGGTCTGGCGTGGCTGGTGCTCAACGTGAACGGCCTCACCGCCGCGCTGGGGCTCGCCAGTTGGCTGCTGTACGTCGTCGTCTACACGCCGCTCAAGACGCGTTCGCCGCTGAACACGACGGTGGGGGCGGTGGCCGGAGCCATCCCGCTGCTCATGGGCTGGACGGCCACGGGCGCGCCGCTCACGCTCACCGCTTGGTCGCTTGCCGGCGTGCTGTTTCTGTGGCAGTTTCCGCACTTCATGGCGATTGCCTGGCTGCACCGCGGCGACTACGCAGCGGCTGGCCATCGCATGCTCTCGGTCGTCGATCCCACGGGCGTGCGCTGCGGCGTGCAAGCCATTGTCGGCGCGCTGGCGCTCATCCCTGTCAGCCTGATCCCTGCTCTCGCCCCCGCGAGCGGCAGCCCCACGATCTACGGCCTATGGGCCGCGCTGCTCGGCGCGTCCCAACTCGCACTGGCCATCCGGTTTGCCCTCTCTCGCGACGAACTATCCGCCCGTCGGCTGTTGCGGGTGACGCTCGTGTATCTCCCGGCATGGTTGACAATGCTCCTCGTCGTTACGGTGTAGTTCCTCAGCGGGAGTCCAGCGTCGCATCAATCCAAAGTCGCAATTCCAAAATCCAAAATCGTTCCCATGTCCGACTCCCACTCCACGCACGGCTACGACCCCCACGCTCCCCACGGCGGCTTCCAGTACCAGCCCGCGCTGCCGATTCCCAACGGCAAGACGTGCGTGTGGCTGTTCCTGTCGACGGAAATCATGTTCTTTGCCGGGCTGATCGGCGCATACATCGTCCTGCGGTTCGGCTCTCGCGTCTGGCCGCTCACGCACGACGTCCACCTCGTCGAGTACCTCGGCGCCATCAACACGGCCGTGCTCATTGCCTCGAGCATCACCGTGGTGCTTGCTCTGGAGGCCGCCAAGCAAAACAACGCCAGCGCGGCCAGGGGGTGGATTTTCCTCACGCTCACGCTGGGATCGATCTTCCTCGGCGTGAAGGCGTTCGAATACAACGCGAAGTTCGCCCACGGCATCTACCCCGGGCTACCGCATAGCCAGATTTACGAAAAGGCCGACGTGTACTACGCCCAGGCCTTGCGGTTCAAACTCGCCGAACACAAAGCGCGACTTTCCGGCGAGCAGCCGCTCGAGGGCCTCGAAGCCGATCAGCGCGCGGGCTCCGATCTCCGCCCGCGCGCCGAGATCCAGGCCGACATTGCCGTGGTGGACGAGATCGCCATCCGCGTCAACCAGGCCGAGGCGGCGTTCACAGACAATCCGGAGTTCGCCCCCGACAAGCCGAACGGCCGCATCCTGCTCACGCTGCTGGCGCAGGACATTTACCCGCGGGCTAGCTTCGTCGGTGGATTCAATGTCGTCGAGCCGCCGCCATTGCCCGCGGCGCCGCCAGCGGAAGCCGTGCCCCCGGCTGACGCCGCCGCGTCGCTCAGGCGCCCCGCGCTCACCCTCGCCGCCTTCCAAGCCGAGCCAGACCAGTCTGAGGCCGATGCGGAGACCGAAGGCGAAGCCGAGCACGGCGCCGCCAGCAAGGACTACAACGAAGAGTACCACTGGCTCAAGCTGCCGATCATGATCCCCGGCGGCAACATGTGGGCCAGCACGTACTTCCTGGTCACCGGCTTCCACGCGATCCACGTGGCGGTGGGCCTAATCGCGTTCATCTACCTGTTGCGGCTCACGCTGGACAAGAAGAAGGCCGGGCTGATCGAGAACATCGGCCTCTACTGGCACTTCGTCGATCTCGTGTGGATCTTCCTGTTCCCGCTGCTGTACTTGTTTTAGGTGGTTGCCCCCAACGGTCATTCTGAGGTCTGCCGAAGAATCTTGCTTCACAACCAACTTGCGCCGCAGGCCGTTGGATACTGCAGGCCAGACCCTTCGGCCGACCTCAGGGTGACAGTGCCAACGACTCGCTACTGGCTAAGAGCTGAAGGCTAAACGCTTTCTGAACCCCCATGTCTCACGCCGTCGCCGCCCACGACCCCCACCACGCCCACGGCGAACCGCACGCCGGCGTGACGGTTTACGTCACGGTGGCGGTCGCGCTGGTGTTCCTCACGGCATGCTCCTACTGGACCTACACGCCGTTCTGGCCGTTTGGCGAGAGCATCGCCATCAAGCGGCTGTGGATGATGGCCGTCTCCTGCACGAAGGCCATGCTGGTCATCCTGTTCTTCATGCATCTCAAGTGGGAAGCCAACTGGAAGTGGATTCTCACGGTTCCGGCGAGCCTCATGTCGCTGCTGCTGGTGTTGGCCCTGGTGCCCGACATCGGCCTGCGGTTCATCGAGACGACCCACTCCAGCCCGTCGCAGCAACGGCTCACCTTTGCCGCCGATCCGTCCGAATTCAACGACCCGCACCACGCCCACGCCGCGACGGCGAGCGAGCACGCCACGGACGAGCATGCCGCGGACGCCGACCATTGAGGAAGACGGGCTGTCGGCTATCGGCTGTCAGCTCTCGGCCAGACCTGCCGAAGCCCGATTTGTTCCTTCTGGCCGACAGCCGATAGCTGACAGCCAACAGCCTCCCTCCCAATGTCCGCCGCGGCCGCTATCTCCGTCCAGCACGTCTCCCACCGCTACGCCGCGCGAACGGCGGTCGACGACCTGAGTCTCGACGTGGCGCCCGGCGAAGTGTTCGCCTTCCTCGGGCCCAACGGCAGCGGCAAAACGACGCTGTTCCGCGTCCTGTCGACGCTCATCCCGCTGCAGACGGGCGCCGTCGCGGTTTTTGGGCTCGACTTGGCTCGCGACGCTCCCGCGATTCGCCGGCAGATCGGCGTGGTGTTCCAGGCCCCCAGCCTCGATAAAAAGCTCACCGTCGCCGAAAACCTTCGCCACCAGGGCCGCCTCTACGGCCTGCCTTCGGCAGAGCTAAATTCGCGATCCGCCGGGTTGCTCGCCGCGGTGGGCCTGCAGGATCGCGCCCGTGACCGCGTCGAAACACTGTCCGGAGGCATGCGGCGTCGCGCCGAGCTGGCCAAGAGCATGCTCCATCGCCCACGGCTGTTGCTGCTCGACGAGCCAAGCACCGGCCTCGATCCGGCGGCCCGGATCGACCTGTGGCATTACCTGCGGCAGCTCCGCGATCGCGACGGCGTGACCGTGGTGCTCACCACGCACCTGCTCGAAGAAGCCGACCGCGCCGATCGCATCGCCATCATGCATCTGGGCCGGCTGGCGGCGCTCGGCGAGCCGCTCGCCCTTCGCGGCGAGGTGGGGGGCGACGCGATTACGATTCAGACGGAACGCCCGGGCGAGCTCGCCGCGGCGATCGTCGAGCGGTTCGGCGTCCGCGCCGCACCGCTCGACGGCGCCGTTCGCCTCGAACAACCCGCTGGCCACGAGTGGATCCCGCGGCTTGTCGCCGCCTTCCCCAACGACATCCAGACGATCACGCTCGGCAAACCGACGCTCGAAGACGTGTTCATTGCCCGCACGGGCCACCGGTTCCTTGGCGCCGCAGAGCCGGCGGAAGAGAACCACAAAGGCACGAAGGCACGAAGATAAAGAAAGAGCATGAATTGCAAGCTTCCTCCCCTACCTTTGTGTCTTAGTGCCTTGGTGGTTAATCCGAAAAAATGACGAGTGGATCACAAATCGCCGACAACATTCCCACGCCAGCTTGGCCCACCGTGTATACGTTGGCGGAGCGCGAGCTCGTGCGCTTCTTCCGCCAACGGAATCGCGTGTTCGGCGCGCTCGGCCAGCCGATCATCTTCTGGCTGCTGTTCAGCGAAGGCTTTCGCGGGAGCGACCTGAACTACGCCCACTTCTTCCCCGGCGCCCTGGTGATGATCCTGCTATTCACCGCCATCTTTGCCACGATCTCGATCATCGAGGACCGCAACGAGGGGTTTCTGCAGTCCGTGCTCGTGTCGCCGGCGCCCCGCTGGGCAATGGTGCTCGGCAAGGTATTGGGCGGCGCCGCAATCGCGATGCTGCAGGGCCTGCTGTTTCTCGTCTTAGGCGCTGCGACGCTGGGACTGGTCAGCTCGGTCGCCGACGTGCTGCTGGCGATCGTTCTTATGGCGATTATCGCCGTGGCCCTTACGGCATTGGGCTTCTCGATTGCCTGGCGGATGGAATCGACCCACGCCTTCCACGCCATCATGAGCGTGTTCCTCCTGCCCATGTGGCTGCTGTCGGGGGCCTTTTTCCCCGCCGGCGGCGAGGGGTTGCTGGCCTGGGTGGTCCGCCTCAACCCGCTGACCTACGGCGTCGCCGGCCTGCGGCATGACTTAAAACTCAGCGGCACTGCGACGGTCGACGCGCTCCCGGCGCCCGCCGTATGCTGGATTGTGACGCTGGCGTTCGCCGCCGCGATGCTCGCCCTCGCCTGGCGCGTCGCCAGCACGCGAACGGCAGGGGATTTGAAGTAATTGCCGGCGATGCGCTCCGCTACCGCGTCGCGGCTAACACTAGTATGACGGCATGCGAAATGAATAACTCCGCACTCCCTTATTGGCTCGCGCTCGCGGTCATCCTGTCGGCGCTCTACGGCGGCTATAAGGTTTACCAGGTCGAGCAGCACCGCCGCGGCGGCGGGGTCGTCGCTCCGCAACTGCCGCCGCTGGAGGATTTCGAGCTCACCGACCAACTCGGCCGGCCGTTCCGCTCCGCCGACATGCAAGGCAAGGTGTGGGTGGCCTCGTTCTTCTTCTCGACCTGCCCCGCCAATTGCGGTCGGCTCAACGCCAACATCAAGTCGCTCGCCGACCGCGACGATCTGCAGGACGTCACCTGGGTAAGCATCACCGTCGATCCAGAAACCGACACGCAAGCGAAGCTTAAGGCGTATGCCGAGCTGCTCAACGCCGATCCCGACTGCTGGCAGTTCTGCCGGCACGACGAGTTCTCGTACATCAAGCGCCTGGCCAACGACGTGTTCACCGTCGGCGGCGTCAGCTTCAAGGGGCACAACGATTACGTCGTGGTCGTCGATAAGCGCGGCGAGATCGCCGGCATGTTTAATGGCTACAACTTGAATGACCTGGAAGGCGGCGTCGAAATCATCAAGAAGTGCCTCGCCGAGGAGGCGCCTTCCGCGTCGCCGCCTGCCGACCCGACGCCCGCATCGGCGCCCACGCCCGCGGAGGCGGCATGATTGCGGTCCCGCTCGTGCCGCTGCTCGCCGCCGGCGCCCATCCCCTCGTCCACATCAACGCGGCGCTCAACTTGTTGGCCACGATCTTGCTGGGCATCGGCCTTTGGCAGATCAAGCGCCGCCGCGAGCAGGCCCACGGCCGCACCATGCTCACGGCCTTGGCCGTCTCCGCCGCCTTCCTCACCAGCTACCTGATCTACCACTTCGGCGTGCAACTGACGGTGCGATTTACCCACCCGGGACCCGTGAAGGCGGCGTACTACGCGATCCTACTGTCGCACGTCCTGCTGGCGATCACCGTGCCGTTTCTCGCCATCGCCGCCGCATTGTTCGGCGTCCGGGCGGTCGGTTGGGGCGCCGCGGCGGCCCTGTCGGTCGATGAAAAGGCCCGTTTTCGGGCCAAACACCTGCGAGTGGTCCGCTGGGCGTATCCGATATGGCTCTATGTCTCGGTCACCGGCGTGATCGTCTACGCCATGCTCTATCACCTCTGGCCGTCGGCCGAGCTGTGATTTACAATAACGGCGGCAAATAAGCGGAATCCGGCCATGGCCCTCACCCACTCCACGATGGGACGACTGCTCCGCGGCGCATGCTTCGTTGCGGCCGTGGCGCTCGTCTGCGGCTTTGCCCCCGAAGCCTGGGCGTGCCCTACTTGCAAGGAAGACCTAGCGACCAACCCGCAGGCCCGTGGCTTGGCGTCCGGCTTCTACTACAGCATCCTCTTCATGATGTCGATGCCCTTCGTGATTGCCGGCATGCTGGGCACGGTCTTCTATCGCTCGGTTCGCAACGCTCAGATCGAGCAGCAGGCTGCCGCCGCCGACGGCGAGTTGCAATAAGCGGGACTTCTCACTCGCGCCGCTCCTGCTCGTTCGGCCACGGATCGAGCCGCTCGTCCACGGCGATCCACAGCGCTCGCGCGTATCGGAAAAACCACAGCGGAAACAGCAGGCTGAACGCCGCCAGCGCCGCCAGCCATCCGTGTCCGACGCGATCGAGAGAGAAGAACAGCGTGAAGTATCCGATGACCAGCAGTACGGCCGTCACGCCATAGTTGAAGAAGATCGATCCCAGGAAATATCCCGGCGCCCGATTGAATGTCCGCCCGCAGCTCGGGCAGCGGTCATGCATCGCAAACCAGCCTTGAAAGATCGCAGCCCGTCCGCACCGCGGACAGCGCAGGCGCAGCCCCCGCATCACGAGCGCCGCCAGCGCGGGCTGGAAGTCTTCCCGACTCTTCGGATTTTCAAGCGCGTCGTTCACAACACGGATCGCCAACGTGGGGTTGGGCGGCGACGAATCTCGCGGCGCGGGAAACAGTCCAGATTTGGCACGCGCGCGAGAGCAGGTTCGCAGTTTCAGCCGCGTTCCCGTTAGCGTAGCCGCGGAAATCAGCCCGCATAAGCCGCCGCCCGCATAACCGGATCCATCGGCGCCCTCGGCGCCGTCCGACCGCAGCGGCTTGTTGCGGAGAATCGAAGTTCCGAAGTGGCTTTCCGTCATTTGACACCTCGGACCTGCATCCTAATCTTGCGCGGTTATTTCCCGCATTCCACAGACTTGCCGCGGATTTTGGCTCGCTCGCTCACCGTACACCCTTAGTTTCCCGAAGCCCAACTTGCCGCGGGTTTCGACGCCCCAAGCTGCTGCAGGTACGCACGATGTCCTGTCTCGTTGGCGCCATCCTGCCGAATGTCATGATCGACGTGGCGCTCAGCCTCGCCGCGTTCGTGATCGGTTTTGGCGTCGCCCTGACTTATTTCCGCTACATTCATTCGTCGCGCGGCGAATCGACGCCGACCGAGTTGAATGATCCACAAATCGACGCCGTTGCCAACGACGCCGCCCGCACCAACATGGCGGCCCAGCAGCTCCGCGACTTGGCGCAAAACGTCGCTTCCGACGTCGGCGCCCATAACACCTTGGTCGTCAACATCTCCGACCAGTTGGGCGCCATCAAGGACGGCGACGACAACTCCAGCACCGTCGTTCGCGACGCGGTCGCCAAACTCCTGAACGCGAACAACAAGCTCAACGCCCGCCTGGAAGACGCCGAACGCAAGATCCAGATTCAAGCCGAAGAGATTCGCACCCAGCAGTCCGAAGCCCGCACCGACGCGCTGACCAAGCTCGCCAACCGCCGCGCCTTCGACGCCTGTCTCGACGAGAATCTGCACCGCTTCGGCGGGGACGGGCGGCCGTTCTCGCTGCTCATGTTCGACGTCGACCACTTCAAGCAATTCAACGACGTTCACGGCCATCAGGCAGGCGACGAAGTGCTGCGATGCGTCGGCCGCACGTTGATGCGCATCGTCAAATCCGGCGACCTGCCGTGCCGCTACGGCGGCGAGGAGTTCGCCGTCGTCCTGGCCAACACCAAGGCTGCCGAAGGCCAGGTCGCCGCCGAGCGGGTGCGCCGAGCCATTGAGGGCATGACCGTGCAGTTCGCCGGCAAGTCGCTCCGCGTGACCGCCAGCATTGGCATGGCCGAGTGCATCGCCGGCGAAGACGGCGTCCAATTGGTCCGCCGCGCCGACGACAGCGTCTACGCCTCGAAGAAGGCCGGCCGCAACTGCAGCCACTGGCACAACGGCGTCGAAAGCCTGCTGATCAAGGCCCCTGGCCGAACCGCCGCGGCGCCGGCTAAGAGTGAATTGCCGAACGCTCCGCGTGGGTTTCAAGCGCCCACGACGATCATGCAAGTCAGCGAAATGCCCGACCGCGAGGCATTTACGGACGAACTTCGCCGCCGCATCGCCTCCAGCCACCGCACCGGCGAGCCGTTGTCGGTCATCCATTTTCGCGTCCGCGATTTTCGACGACTCGAGGACGCCTACGGCAGCGCCGTCGGTTCGCTGCTGCTCGACTCGTTGGCCACGTTCATCGCCTCCACGCTCCGCGACATGGACCTGCTCGGCAAGCTCGACGCCGGTGAGTTTGTCGTCATGCTGCCCGGCAGCTCAGCCAACGCCGCAAAGATCGTCGCCCAACGGGTGCGAACGTCGATTTCGTTGTGCCCCATTTCGATGGGCGCGCAGCAGATCCGCCTCGAACTGGATCTGGGCGTCGCCGGCGTGGAGCCGAACGACGACGCCGGCGCCACGATCGCCCGCGCCAAGGAAGAGCTCGAGTCGCTTGTGGCAGCCGAGATCGAAGCTCGCCGCGCGGCCCAGGCAACCAGCAAGCCGAACGAGCCTGTGCTTGCCGGCGCCTAGCGACGTTGCTGCGTCGATTGTGGCGCCGCTCGCGCCCATGCTAGGATTTACTGCGGCGGCCAGCGAGTCCGCCCCAAGTCTCTGCACGCTCCGCCATACACGGCCTTCGCGCGACGATGCCCGACCCACGGCCTCAAGCGAAGCTCACTGCGCCGCCGCCTCGTCGGCCTGCACCAGCGCCGCCGATTGCGCGCGGCGCGAGCGATTCGCAACCGCCGCCGCCACAGCCGTTTCAA
>JBIOVA010000073.1:0-3405 GCA_044867485.1 Lacipirellulaceae bacterium
TCCGCAGCGGAGCGCTCCGCTACGGCGGACCTCCGCGTCGCGGCTAACTGAGGATTGTTGCTACCGGCGATGCCGGAACTCCGCGGAATTGACCAGCGCCCAGGCGAGATCTTCAAACGCCTCGCCGCGGCGGCCCACTTCATCGACGTACGCAACGGCGCGGGTTAATTCGTCAACGGTCGGCTCCCGACTGAGAATCTGCAGGTAAAGCTCGTCCACGAGAGCGTCATTGGCGGGAATCTCGCTGAGCAATCGCTTGAGCAGGCCTGGTTTGCCGGCCTTGAGGGCGCCAGCCACTTGCGGGGAGTTCATCATCGCGAGCACCTGCGGGATCGAGCCGGCGATCTGCTCCCGCGGGTCGCTGGGGTCGTAGCCGAAGGTTTCGTTGAACTGGCCGCGGGGTCCGCGGTTGCGGCCGTAGTCGCCCATCCCGCCGCCGCGACGCCGCGGATTGCGGCCGACGTCTTCGTTCGCATCGAGGGCCGACAGGACGACGTTGTAGAGCACATCGGCCCGAAGCGGCTGCGGCACATTGGCGGCGAACGGCACGCCCTCCCCGACCCCGCGCCGCGGGCGCGACTCGCGCTGGTAGGCGTCGGTGGCGCAGATCGTCTCGATCAGCCACTTGAGGTCGTACCCGCTGGCGCGGAACCGCTTTGCCAACAAGTCGAGCGTCTTAGGCGCCGACGCCGTGCGATCGGGGCCCAGGTCGTCGATCGGCTCGTAGAATCCTTCACCGACCAGCTCGGCCCAGAGGCGGTTGACGATCGACTTGGCAAACCATTCGTTGGCGGTCAGCCACTCGGCGAGCGTGCCGCGGCGGTCGGCGTCGCGCGTCCCATAGGCGAGCTCGGCGCTGGTGAGGAAAAACTTGGGCTGCATCCGCGTGCCGGGAGCCGTCGGGTCTTCGAGATCCGGCATGAAGTGCTCGGGCGTGGGCCGATTCTCGTTGTTGCCGGGGCGGCGACGGCCCGGGCGGTCGTTGGCGAATACGGCGAACGAACGCTGCGTGGCCGACTGCACCTGCCATACGCCGATCCGTGGGAAGAACGCGGCCAGCTCGTGAAACTGCTCACGTTTCCAGCGGTCGTACGGGTGGTCGTGGCACTGGGCGCACTGGATTTGCACGCCGAGGAAGATGCGGGCCACTTCGGCCGTGGTTTCTTCGGTGCGGCCGTCCTGGGCCATGATGAGGGCCGTGGCGCCGTTTTCCCGCACGTCGCCCTGGGCGGTGACGAACTCGGCAGCGATTTTGTCCCACGCCGCGTTGTCGTTGAGCTTTCGGCTCAGGTCCGCCTCCAGCGCGTTGGCGGCGATGAGGGCCCGATCCTCGATGCGTCGGTAGAAGATCACGTCCCGCCAGTAGCGCGCCCAGGCGAGGCCGTACTGCGGGTCGGCCAAGAGGTCGCGGACGAGCCGCTCGCGTTTGTCGGTTGTCGGGTCGAGCAGAAAGGCGATGACGTGCTCGGGGGCGGGGACGTCGCCAACGACATCGAGCCAGACGCGGCGGAGGAACATTGCGTCGTCGGTCCGCGGGGCGAGTTCAACGCCGCCTGCGAACAGCTCAGCGGCGAGCGAGGCATCGACCTGCCGGGCGACCTCCTGCGGGTCGGGCTTTGGCGTTCCGCCCACCGCCGTGGCGGCCAGGGAGAGTCCCGTTGGGACTGCGAATACCCAGCAGCGAATGCGGCGCATGGCGACACGCCTCCTCGTGGGGCCGGCGGTTCCGGTGCGCCGGCGTGTATTACCAGCATACCACCAGACGCGAAAAACCGGCGGGCGGCTAAGGCTGCAACCCCGGGCCGATTCCGGAAGTTTCGGCCCAGCTTGCGAAAGATGAGGGCGCAGCATTTAGCCCCCGGTCGCGTTCCCTAAGGAAGTGACCGGGGGCTAAGTGGGTGAGACGCCGTCAAACGGCCGCGATTACCGCTTCGAGAACTGCGTGCCGCGGCGGGCGCCGTGCAGGCCGTACTTCTTGCGTTCCTTCATGCGGGCGTCGCGGGTGAGGAATTGCTGCTCGCGGAGCTTATCGTTGAGGTCGCTGTCATGTTTGATCAGGGCCCGGGCGATCCCCTGCATGCAGGCGCCAGCCTGGCCGGTGGGGCCGCCGCCCTGGACGCGAATGATCACGTCGACATTGCCGCGTACCTCGCAGTGATCCAGCGGCGCCACGACGGCATTGCGGTCCTGCGGAATGCAGAAGTACTCCTCCAGCGGCCGATCGTTGATCGTAATCTTGCCTTTGCCGGCGCGGATGCGAACACGCGCGACCGAGGTCTTGCGACGGCCGGTGCCGAGGGCTTCTTCACTGGCGGTAGTCGGCATGGGGGAAGATCCTGTCGTTCGGTCACCCCAAGGTCTGCCGAAGGGTCCGGCTGGGACCAATGGCAGGCCGGATTCTTCGGCGGACCTCAGCAGTGACAATGGGAAGATCGAGATCGTTGTTTGGTTAAACCGAGGCGAGTTCGGTGGGTTCAGGCTGCTGGGCGCCATGCGGATGGTCGGGGCCGGCGTAAATCTTGAGCTTCTTGAGCATCGCCATGCCGAGCTTGTTCTTGGGGAGCATCCGGCGAACGGCCTCCTCGAGAATCAACTCGGGGCGCCGCGCGAGCCGGGCTTCGGCCGTGATCGTCTTTTGCCCTGGATAGCCGGTATACCAGGCGTAGGTCTTTTGCGCCCACTTCTTGCCAGTGAAGCGGACTTTTTCGCAGTTGGTCACGACGACGTAGTCGCCGGTGTCCACGTGCGGCGTGTACGTGGGGCGGTGCTTGCCCATGAGGATCACGGCGATCTCGCCGGCCAGGCGGCCGACGATCTTATCGGTGGCGTCGACCAGCAGCCACTTCTGTTCGACCTCGCCGGCCTTGGCCATGTAAGTCTTCACGGGGAAACGCCTTTCAAAGCGAGCTGTCGGCAAATTCGTAGGACCGCTCAATTTACCAGCGAATTTGGGTGCGGACAAGTGGAGGCGTCGCCAATCGGTTGTCGTTCCAAGCCACTTAGCCCCCGGTCAGTGACCGGGGGCTAAGTCGCCATTATCGCCGGCTGCGAAGCCACAGGGCCGTCATCCAAACCGCCAAAAACGCAGCGACTGACCCGCCGACCAGAAGCATCCGCCGGATGTCGCGGTCGGGCATTTCGGAGGCGAGGCCGAGATACGCCCCCAGCCCCAGCAGCAGCCCCCAGGCGATGAGGCCGCCGACGACAACCCGCATGAGCACGCGGCGGTTGGTGGGTTCGTGGTCCATGGGGGCACGCGGCGGCGCGAAACGGCTGCGCATCGGGACGGTCGAAGGGCGGCATTGTCATGGTACACTCGGCGAACGCACTCTCGACAGGCGCCAATCCCTTGAGGTGCCACTGCTGGCTTGCCCAGCAGTGAGTAGCGGGTACACGGCGCCCACT